>CASTST010000152.1 GCA_949451655.1 uncultured Eubacteriales bacterium
CGGCAAAAGCTGATTCTCTCTTTAGTAACTGTATCGTAACGAAAAAAGAACTCCCTCAGGGGAGTTCTTTTTTACATCTAAATGAATGATTCATTTTCTATATGGTTTAACCGCAATTGCCCACAAGACGCATCAATATCACTGCCAAGCTTGCGCCGGATTGTTGCGCTGATTCCCCGCTTCTCCAAATAAGCACAAAATTCCTTTGTACGCTCCCGACCCGGAGCAGAAAATCCGGTCTCCTTTACGGAATTGAGCAAAATCAAATTTACATGACACGGACTATGTATCCCGCGCCGCAGCCGATTTGCCAAAGCTGCAGCATCTGCGAGACTGTCATTTTCGCCTGCAATCAACGTATATTCAAAGGAAACACGCCGTCCCGTTTTATCAAAATAATACTGACATGCTTCCAAAAGACTGTCTATCGGATACGTTTTATTCACCGGCATAAGCCGATCCCGTACAGCATCATCCGATGCGTGGAGCGATACGGACAATGTTATAGGCAGTCCTTCTTCAGCCAAACGGTGAATCCGGGGAACCAGCCCACAGGTAGAAACAGAAATGTGACGCAGTCCGATGTTCAAGCCTTCCTCCGCAGAAACAAGATGCAAAAACCGTACTGTATTATCATAATTATCCAACGGTTCGCCAATGCCCATCATAACAACTCCGCCGACCCGCTCTCCTGTATCTCTGCCAATCACTGCGATTTGCCCCAAAATCTCCGAAGCTGTCAAATCCCGACTGCGTCCCCGCAGGGTGGACGCGCAAAATGCACACCCCATCCGGCAGCCCGCCTGACAGGAAACACATACCGTGTTTCCGTGTGCATACCGCATAAACACACTTTCTACGCACTCGCCGTCAATCATACCCATCAGATATTTGATTGTGCCGTCAATTTTAGAAACCTGCTTTTGCAGAATACGGGGCAGTCTGTATTCGCACTCTGCCTCCAGCTTCCTACGAAATGCCAAAGGAAGATTAGTCATTTCCGCAAAAGGAGCCCCCTTCTGCATCCATCCATACAACTGCTGCCCGCGAAAGGCAGCCTCTCCCAATCCCTTCACGAATGCCTTTGTTTCCTCTAAGGTCATCCCCAACAAATCCGGTTTATTTGCCACACTGACCTCACTTTCTCCGCATTCTGCAAATGTAGAATCCATCCGTTCCGTGTATATGGGGCAGCAGAGTCACACTGCTTTGTTCCCCTTCCCCAAAAGAAAAAGGCGCTGGCTCAAACTCCGGATGTTCTGCCAAAAACCGATCCGTAACACCTGCGTTCTCCGCAGGATTCAACGTGCATGTGGAATACACCAATATTCCGCCGGACCGTACATACGCGGACGCCCCCACAAGCACCTCATACTGCACCCCTGGCAAGCGATCCAGCGTATCCATATCTTTGTACTTAATATCCGGTTTCTTTCCAATCACACCAAGCCCGGAACAGGGCGCATCACACAGCACCCGATCCGCTTTGCCAATAAGCTCTGCAAGGGGATTCCTCGCATCCCGTTCTTCCGTTTGCAGAATGGATATCCCAAGTTTTTTTGCCCCCCGCTGAATCAGGGACAGCTTGTTTGCATGTAAATCAAACGCATATATCTTGCCCAAATTCTCCATATCCATGGCAATCGCAAAGCTTTTTCCGCCCGGTGCGGCGCAAACATCCGCAACGGTCTCTCCGGGACGTGCCCCCAATATATGTGCACACAAAGCAGACGCTTCATCCTGCACAAACCAGTCTCCGGTTTCCACACCTTCCAATACCCCGGCAAAAGACGCTGTCTTCACACATTCACCGCACAGTGCAGACACAGTTCCATGCAAGCGTGCTGCAACCTCCTCAGCAGTATTGCGCAGCGTATTGACACGCAACGCCGCTTCCTCAGGCTTTAAAAAAGACGCAAAAATCTGTTCAGCTGTATCCGCGCCGAACCATTCTATAAATGCCCGGCAAAGGGGAGCCGGCACAGAATACTGTACCGATATGTATTTTTCATCTGTCCGGTCCGGCATGGGCACAGCACATTCCTCTCGGACAAATGTGCGCAGTATCGCATTGACAAATCCGCGTCCTTTTGCGGGAGCCAGGGATACTGACTGAGACACTGCCGCATGGGGCGGTATCCGATCCATAAACGCCAGCTGATACACGCCAAGACGCAGCGCGCACAAAACTGCTTCATCCAATGTATGGACAGGTCTCCCTGAAAGCGAGCCGATTATATAATCCAGTGTGATGAGCCGTTCCGTCACGCCGTATACCAACGCCGTATAAAGCCCCCGATCCGCATCGGACATTTCTGTTCGCTGCAAAACTGTATTTACTTCCAGATTGGTATACTTCCCTGCTTTCATTTTGCACAAAGAGGAAAATGCTGCCCGCCGCCCGGGATTGACCTTATTTACATCCATGTCAGCAATTCTCCCGCCTGGATCCGTCTGCCGCGCACAAAGTCCGCCGCCTGCATTCTGCCTTTTCCCTCGGGCAAGACGCCGGTGACAAGCAGTTTCCTTCCGTCTCCGCATACCACAGTAAACCCGGCGTCAGACAAATCTGCCACTGTTCCTGCCGGATCTTTCGCGCTGCCGTCTGCCATTTTTGCAGATACAATTTTCAAAAGCTTTCCATTCGGTGTTTTCGTCATCGCCAAAGGATAGGGCGAAAGTCCCTGAATCTGATGCAGAAGTGTCTGGGTATCCCTTGAAAAATCCAATATACAGTCTTCTTTCAGGATCTTATTTGCATAGTTTGCCAGTGCATCGTCTTGCGGAACCGGTACTGCTGTACCTGCTTCCAGCATAGGGACCACACGCACCAAAAGCCTGCCTGCCATAACAGCCAGCCGATCGTGAAGGGTTTCAAAATTATCCGCATCGGAAATCGGCGTTTCTTCCGACAAAAGCATATCCCCGGTATCCAATCCCTCATTCATATACATAACGGTAATTCCGGTTTCCTGTTCTCCCTCCATAATTGCGCGCTGAATCGGCGCTGCACCGCGATATTTCGGAAGCAGGGAGCCGTGGGCATTGATACAGCCAAAGCGAGGATATTCAAGAATATACGAAGGCAGGATTTTGCCGTAAGCAACAACAATAATGAGATCCGGCGCAAGCTGCGCAAGCGTATCCGCAAACGCTCCGTCCTTCAATGTCTGCGGCTGATATACATCAATCCCCTCTTCCTGCGCATACACCTTCACCGGCGGGGGAACCATTTGATACCCGCGCCCCTTCGGCTTGTCAGGCTGTGTTACAGCAGCAACCACGTTCAGCCCTGCTTCCACTAAAGCCTGCAGGCAAACCTGTGCAAAATCAGGCGTTCCCATAAAAAGAATCCGCATAATATCTCCCTCTCCGTATATGCCGTGTCGTTCACACGTCAATTTCACATTCCTCGGCATGATCAATAAATAATATGCCGTCCAAATGATCAATCTCATGACAAAATGCTCTTGCCGTCAATCCACTTCCGGACACGGTAAATGTTTTCCCATCCCGGTCCTGCGCCTGCACGGTAACATGCATCGGACGGTTTGTATAGCCCCACCGTCCCGGCACAGACAAACATCCTTCCACATCCCGCTGGTGCCCGCTTCGTTCAATAATCTCCGGATTGATCAATTCTATCATTTCATCGTTTTCATTCACAACAATAACAACCCGTCTGCGTACTCCTACCTGAGGCGCGGCGAGTCCTACCCCATCCGCATCGGCAAGCGTTTCCCGCATATCATCCAGCAACGTGAGAATCCGCGGAGTAATCTCCTCCACCGGGCGGCATTTTCCACGGAGCACCGGGTCTCCTTCTTTCACTATATTACGAATCGCCATAGTATAAAACCATACCTTTCATTTCATTATCTATAAACTGGAGGGATTCAAGTCTGCACTGATTGTCAGATTTTTCGTTCCGCTCTTTCCAAAGGCAGCCAATATGCTGCCAATCATTTTCCGAGCACGTCTGTTCAAACGGCATTTGATAACCAATCGCATTCTGCACACATTCTGCACCCGATAAATCGGCGTTTCAAAGGGACCAAATACCACAGCTTCCACATCCTGAAACGCACCTTTCAAAAGCTCCTTTACATTCTCCGCAAGCTTTGCTGCAGATGCAGCAAGCAACGCCTCATCGCCGCTGCACAAAGTAACCACAGCAATATCGCAAAACGGTGGAAATACCAACGCTTGTCGCAGCGGAATCTCCCGCTCATAAAAGGATTTGTAATCCTGCATCGCTGCCATTCGGATTACCGGAGAATCCGGATTATAGGTTTGCACCACTGCAAGTCCCGGCTCATTTGCGCGCCCGGCGCGACCAATTGCCTGGGTCAGCATAGAAAATGTACGCTCCGCCGCCCGGAAATCGTCTAAATACAAACTGCCGTCCGCATTCATAACGCCAACCAAGGTCACATGGGGAAAATCATGCCCCTTGGTAACCATTTGTGTTCCAAGCAAAACGTCAGCTCCGCCCTCACGAAAATTCTCAATCAATTCCCTATGAGACATTTTCGCCTGGGTGGTATCCATATCCATACGCAGTACCCGCAGTCCCGGTACAAGACGTTCAATCTCCTCCTGCGCCTGCTGCGTACCACAACCCATAAACCGAAAGTGCTCTGCGCCGCAGGACGGGCACGTACTTGGCACAGGCGTGCGGTATCCGCAATAATGACAGGCAAGATCCCCGCGCTCACTGCGGCGGCGGAAATAATCCTGTGCATCCTCTGTCACTCCAATTGGCGCACGGGTATGATATGTCAGCGACACAGAACAGTTAGGGCACCGTATTGCT
>CASTST010000153.1 GCA_949451655.1 uncultured Eubacteriales bacterium
GAAAATCCGGGACGCATTAGATGGGGAATATTTTGAAAGCTTTTATCAAAAGTATCATATTTTGTTGGCTGAGAGAAGTCAGGATTGAGTATTGTAAAATAATGAACTCCCCCAAAATGATTGGGGGAGTTCATTTGCAGAGGACAGTATATAATGTATGATGTAATTGTAATTGGCGCCGGTCCTGCCGGATGCACCGCTGCTAAAATATTAGCGGAACGGGGATATAGTGTTTTGATTGTCGAAAAATGCGTGCTGCCCCGATATAAGTCCTGCTCTGGAATGTTAATTAAAAAAACAATAGATTTGGTGGGCAAATATTTTGGCGAAAATATACCGGTTTCAGTGACATGTGCACCGGCTGAAAATAAGGGCATGATTTTTACAAATGATGCAGGTCAGGAATACCGTTTTGAGCAGCGGGGCTTGAATGTTTGGCGAAGCGCCTTTGATTATTGGCTGGCTGGTTTAGCAGAGAGAAGCGGCGCTGTACTTATAGATCGCACTGCTGCTGTTTCCTGCGATATGCAGGAGGCATTTATAGAAGTGAAGTTACACTGCAAGAAGAAAGGGAACTACACGGAAAAAGCCAAATATGTAATTGACTGTGAAGGTGTTGTTGGATCTGTAAAGCGTAAGCTCTTGCAAAGCGCAGGAGAATATATCACTACATATCAAACATTCAACAAAGGCACAATTGCATTGGATTTTCATTATTTTTATGCGTATCTGCAGCCGGAACTGTCAGAATATGACGCTTGGTTTAATGTGAAGGACAATATGCTGGTGTTGGGAGTATCCGGGAAAGATGCAAGTAAAATCAGCAGATATTACGATCGATTTATATCGTATATGGAAGCAAACCACGGTTTGCAGGTCTATGAATGTTTGAAATCTGAAAAGTGGCTGATGCCTCATGTTTCCACCGGATGCCCAATAGAATATGGGAAAGAACGGGTTTTGTTTGCAGGGGAGGCAGCCGGATTTCTGAATCCAATGGGTGAGGGAATTTCCGCAGGAATGGAAAGCGGATATTGCGCCGCTTGTGCTATTGCAGAACATTTTGATGATGTGCAGAATGTGTATGCACAGTATCAGGAAAAAACACAGTTTTTACGAAATTATATGATGCGGCAGTGGTCGTTTGTGGGAAATCTTTCAGGAACCTTTCAACATATGAAGATGCTGTAATATGGATGATAAGGGCGGAAAAGGAATCCCGTGGAGCACGCATAAAAAGCGAGTGTTCGGGTAATTCCGCAAAGCACATACAATAAGTAAAAAGGCCCCCTTGTGCAAAGGGGGCTCCCGCGGAGCGGGTGAGGGATTGTTTAACGAACTGCCGATTTGCAGATTATTCAAAGATAGCAGAACAACAATCCTCCGTTACGATCGCTGCGCTTGATTGTGCCGCCTCCCTTTGCTGGGGGAAACTTAGTAAAGTTTTGGATTTTGATATGCTTTTACTCAGATGCCGCCAAGGATTGTGGCGGCAAAGCAGCATCTTTAGAATAAATCTGCGGTGCAGCTCCGGACTCGATGCAGTCTTTTGTGATCTGTACTTTTATAATATCCTCACGGGAGGGAATATCAAACATAATCTGGGTCATTGTTTCTTCTAAAATTGAGCGCAATCCTCTGGCGCCAGTGTTGCGTTCTATAGCTTTTTTTGCTACGGATCGCAGGGCTTCCTCATCAAATGTTAGATCCACTTCGTCCAATTCAAAGAGACGTGTATACTGCTTAATCAAGCTATTTTTCGGTTCTTTGAGAATTCGAACCAATGCGTCTTCGTCCAGATTTTCTAGACCAACAATGACAGGCAGTCTGCCTACCAACTCCGGAATCAAACCGAATTTTACAATGTCGTGCGCCGATACATCCTTAAATATTTCGGTGGAGCTTTTTTCCTTCTTTGTTTTGACATCGCCTTGGAATCCAATAGAGGCATTGCCCTTGCGCGCTTCAATAATCTGATCCAGCGAATCGAACGCGCCGCCGCAGATAAACAGAATATTTTCTGTATTGATCTGGATAAATTCCTGATTGGGATGCTTGCGTCCTCCTTGGGGAGGAACATTCGCGACGGTCCCTTCGAGAATCTTTAGAAGCGCTTGCTGTACTCCCTCACCGGAAACGTCCCGTGTAATGGAGCGGTTTTCGCTTCTGCGGGAAATTTTATCAATTTCATCTATATAAATAATTCCACGCTCTGCTGTTTCAATATCGTAATCCGCAGCTTGAATCAGCCGCAGCAGGATATTTTCCACATCTTCGCCTACATATCCGGCCTCTGTAAGGGTAGTAGCATCTGCAATTGCAAAGGGAACACGCAGTGTTTTGGCAAGTGTTTGCGCAAGGAACGTTTTGCCCACGCCAGTCGGACCAATCAGCAGCACATTGCTTTTTTGCAGTTCAACATCTTCAGATTCCGGTTGCCCTCTTTTGGCGTCGTTGTATAAAAGACGTTTGTAGTGATTATACACAGCGACTGCAAGGCTGATTTTTGCCTTATCCTGTCCGATTACATATTGATCAAGGGTTTCCTTGATTTCGGCAGGCTTAGGCAGATTTTCAGCTGTAAGCGTAAATTCTGCGCCTTCATGGGTATGATCGAAAATGATTTCATTGCAGGCGCTTACGCAATTGTCACAAATATAAAGACCTGGGGATGCGGGGGAGGGAATCAGGAACATAACCTGATTCTCTGTTCTGCCGCAAAAAGAACAGCGGCGGATTTGCTGTGTCGGTTCAGACATAAGAAAGATACCTTTCCGCGGTTTTTAAGATTTAGTAAGAGTGTTGTGCAGCGATTAAATACGTTTTTCTACGACCTGGTCTACGAGACCGTATTCCAGTGCTTGCTGCGCGCTGAGGAAGTTATCGCGGTCAGTGTCCTGTGCGATAATTTCTACAGGTTTTCCGGTGTTAGCGGCTAAAATATTGTTGAGTCGTTCTTTGGTGCGGATAATATGATCGGCATGAATTTTAATATCGGATGCCTGACCCTGCATACCGCCAAGGGGCTGGTGAATCATGATTTCGCTGTTGGGAAGGGCAAGACGTTTGCCTTTCGTTCCGCTGGAAAGGAGAAATGCGCCCATAGACGCTGCCATTCCGATACAGATTGTAGATACATCGCATTTGATAAAGTTCATTGTATCATAGATTGCCATACCGGATGTTACGCTTCCGCCGGGGGAGTTGATGTAGAGACTGATGTCTTTATCCGGATCCTGCGCTTCTAGAAAGAGAAGCTGTGCAACCACCAAGGAAGCAGTTACATCATTGATTTCATCGGAAAGAAAAACAATTCTGTCGTTGAGCAGACGGGAATAAATATCGTAAGCGCGTTCGCCTCTGCTGGTTTGTTCAATTACGGTTGGTACGAGTGCCATAATGCAAAATATCCTTTCTTGTTTAATTTTGTCAGGAAAAGGCCAAAATGTACATTACCGCTGCCGGGGCAGCGGTGATGTAAAATGGTATTTGTTTTCGGAGATAATTATTCTGCCTTATCTGTGTCTTCCTTTTTGGGAGCAGCTTTTTTAGCGGCAGTTTTTTTTGCAGTTGTTGTGCCGGAAGCAGCTTTCTTTGTTGTAGTTGCCTTTTTAGGAGCGGCTTCTTTATCGTCAGTGGTCTTAGCTGAAGCGGTCTTCTTTGCAGGAGCCTTTTTAGCAGCAGGTTTTGCTTCTTCTGATGCCTGACCATCCGTATCAGCAGCTTCAGCCTTTGCTTTTGCAGGAGCCTTTTTCTTTTTTGGCGCTTCTGTCTTGATAACAGCAGCTTCTTTAACCAGATCTACTGCCTTTTTCACTTTGATATCTTCACTCAGTGCATCGGCTTCAATGGATTCTTTAATCTTATCGCTTTCCATATTATATGCCTCAGCAAGCCGGGTGTATTCAGCTTCCAGTTCCTCTTCTGTTACGCTGATGTTTTCAAGCTGTGCAATTTTTTCCAGGGCAAGGCGGGTTTTAACCTGCTTTTCAGCCTGCGGACGCATTTGTGCGCGCAGAGCATCCAAGTCCATGCCGGTATACTGGAAGTATTTCGCAAGATCGAGTCCCTGCATGCGCAGACGTGTGTCGTAATCCCGTACAAAGTTTTCTGTTTCTGTTACAAACATTGCTTCAGGAATATCTGCTTCCAGTTTTTCAATCAATGCATCAATCAACTGTTCTTCAACAGCAGCATCAGCAGCTTTTTCCTTTCTGGAAGTAATATTTGCCCGAATATCTGCTTCATATGCAGCAAGCGTATCAAAATCTGAAACATCTTTTGCAAATTCATCATCCAGTGCAGGCAGTTCCTTGCGCTTCAATGCATTCAGTTTCACCTTGAATACAGCGGCTTTTCCTGCCAGATCTTCTGCGTGGTATTCAGCAGGGAAGGTTACGTTTACATCAAAAGCATCGCCAATGTTCTTACCGATAATCTGATCTTCAAAGCCAGGGATAAACTGACCGGATCCCAAAATCAGCTCATGACCTTCTGCTTTGCCGCCTTCAAAAGCTTTGTCATCTACAAAGCCTTCAAAGTCAATATTTGCAGTGTCGCCATTTTCAGCAGCACGGTCTGTGACATCAATCATACGTGCGTTGCGGTCACGTACCCGCTCAATTTCTTCTGTTACTTCGCTGTCCTGTGCAGCTTCCACATTTTTTGTTACTTCAATGCCTTTGTAGCCATCGATAGAAACTTCCGGTTTTACATATACCTTTGCAGTGAGAGAAACGCCATTTTCATCAACGCTGTCGATTGCGAAATCAGGCTGGCTGACAGCAGCGATACCGGATTCCTTCAAAGCGTCT
>CASTST010000154.1 GCA_949451655.1 uncultured Eubacteriales bacterium
TACCAGGTGTCCAACAAAGCCTTTGTGTCGGACCAACAGGACCAGATCGGCCGGGAGACCACACTTAAAAATACTAAGTGGGCGGATATTGTGCCGGAGTTTACAGCGGAGAACCTTGAAAAGCCTTTATTCGTATACATAAAGAATCCATACAGCAACACCATAGACTCTGACAGTCCACTGGGAGTATCCTGCTTTTCAGAGTGCATAGAGGAGCTTCGGTGGCTGGATATTGCAATGAGTACTATGGGTATAGAAACAGAGGATTCGGCACCTAAAATGATTGTCGGGCAGTCTGCAATACAGTATGCGAAAAATAATGGGATTAAACTTCCGAGAATGGTGCTTAATACTGGACTGGACGATATGACAGACAAGCCATTTGAGCAGTGGCAGCCACAGTTGCAGGTGGCGAGCCGGACGGAGGGCATTAATTTCTATCTGAATATTATTTCTGCAAAAGTAGGGCTGGATACCGGGACTTTCGTGTTTAACGGTCAAAAGGTGGTGGTTGCCACAGCTACCCAGATAGAAGCCACAGAGCGAAAGACCATCAATACCATGATGATGTATCGTCAAGTCCTGGACAGGCCGGAATCGAACGGAGATGGGCGCGTTGGGGTGATACATGATATTGCGTATATCATTAACGCCATGGAAGCTATTAACGGCGATATAGCCCCATCCGAATTTGGAAACTATAAGCTGTATGCTGACTTCGGCGATCCATTCAGCAATAAAGAAGAGGACAAATTCTTTGAGCTGCAGCTTGCTAACCAGGGATATATGGCAAAGTGGCGCTTTAACGTCCGCCACCTGGGAGTTACGGAGGAAGAAGCAAAGCAGATGGTGCAGGAGGCTGTTGAGGAAAGAAACGCGAATCAACCGGAGGAAAGCAGACTGTTTGGGGAGGAATAGGGAAATGACATTACAAGAATTGGCTGATAAATTAGCGGAAGTATGGGGCGGCATTTCTGAAAAGATGGAAAAGCTGGCAGAAGCATTACGAAAGGCATTTGATGAAGCCAATAAGAAAATCGAGGAACACAAGAGGCTTTTGCGAAGACCGCCAAAATGGTACAGCAAAGCGAATGCTCCCGCTATACTTGTGAGTAGAAGCAAGCTGTATCATTGCCGGGATAATTGTTAGAAAGCGTGATTTTATGAGAATCAACAAAACAAATGGGAATGTTGACATAAAACTGGATACAAAGCGCATTGACCGCAATATGAAAGAAGCGCAGAAGCTGTTGAACCTGGCTGTCCGGACTGACTGTGAGCCGTTGGTTCCGTTACTGAATGGGCAGCTTCGCCGGAGCGCCAATTTCCCGGAGGGAGTATATGGGGGAGTGCTGGAATACAATACGCCATATGCGCATGCGATTTACGAGGGATTCGTATTTACTCCAAACATACCGATTAAGGACAGCGAGGGAAATATTACTGGTTGGTTTTCGCCGCCAGGACAAAAGAAACAGAAGACCAACAGAAAAATGCATTTCCACGAACCTGGCACAACAGACCACTTTTTTGAAGAAGCGAAGCGTTTACATGGCGTTGAATGGATACGGCTTGTAAAAGAAACTGCCGGAAAAGATTAACTTGGTACAAATCCCTATGCAATCTATTTTATAATTATACTGTGAGGATAGCTTGACGGAGCGAAAGCGGCAATCCCTAGTCGTTTCCTCACAATTCCAAAATAGGGAGATTGCAGAAAGGGAGTGCGATTATGAGCAAAAGAATAGACATGACCGGTCGGAAATATGGGAGATTAACAATCATAGAGCTTGACCGGATAGAGAATAACCACACATTTTGGAAGTGTCGTTGCGAATGCGGAAATATCGCTATAATTGACGGGGCAAAACTGCGTAACGGTCATACAAAAAGTTGTGGTTGTTTTAAGTTGGAAAATGTACGTAGACAGAGAAAGCATAATGAGTATGAAATTTTTGACAGCTATGTAAAAGTCAAATTAAGCGATACAGAGTATATGCTTTGCGATATTGAAGATTGGGAGAAATTAAAGAAACATCACTGGTATGTTAATGCTGTTGGGTATGCCGCGGGCGGAACAAGTAAAAATGGAGTATTCCTTTTCCACAAGAAAGTGACAAATACCACAAGCGAAATCATTGACCATATCAACATGAATAAATTGGACAACAGAAAATGCAATCTGCGGATAGCGGACAAGAAAATCAATTCCATAAACAGAGGATTGCAATCAAATAATAAAACTGGATATAAGGGCGTTTACCATGATAGGCGGTATGGCACATGGAATGCAAGAGTTACTGTTGCCGGAAGAACCATTCATTTAGGCACGTTTCCAACAAAGGAAGAAGCGATTGCGGCGAGACAAGCAGGAGAAGAAAAATATTATCTTCCACAGCTTGAATCCGTGAATAAATAGTTTGGCAAATGGAAGAGGCCGGGAAAGGATAGGAGTATGAGCGATGAAGTAAGGATGTTTGCAATCATGTGTGCAAAGAACAGCATAATGCTTATGTGCTTTACATTATTAGCAATTGTGTTTAGTCATTGGTGGATTGTATTTTTTGCCGCTTTATTCTGGACATGTCCAGCAAAAGAGGGAAAATGATATGCTTAGGCCGGAATACTTTGATGGAAAAGAACAGCGCATGATGGAGCTGTATCAGCAGTTATCCGAGTTTATCCTGAAGGAAATTGCCCGGTTCCTGATTGCTGCCGGGAAGATAACTCCAACAGCTGACCGGCTGCTTCAGCGGCTCCGGCTGATGGGAGAGACGCAGGCGGAGATTGAGAAGAAGCTGCAAGTCCTGACAAAGCTTTCCAGGAAAGAGCTCCGTGCAATCCTTCAGGATGCTGTCCTGACATCGTGGGAGATCGATGCGGCTCCTTTTCGGGAGATAGGCATAAATCTATCAGACCCACTCAAAAACCCCGCTGTAATCCGAATTATGGACGCACAGTACAAGCGGAGCCAGGGGGAACTGCAGAACCTGACCAGGACTACCATGGACCAGAGCAATGTTGACCTGATGAATATGCTGAGCGAGGCGGACATGCGGGTGGCTGCCGGAGTACAGAGTTATTCCGCTGCCATAAGCGATATTCTTGACCGGTATGCCCACCGCGGGATATATGTGGACTATCCGAAGACGAACACCCGCAGGACACTGGAAGCGGCGGTGATGTGCTGTATCCGGACAAGCATGGCGCAGAGGGCTGGCCAGGTGACCATGGAATTTATCAAAGAGGCTGGGACGAACCTTATCATCACATCGGCGCACACAGGGGCCAGATTCACGGACAAAGACGAACCGGCTAATCACATGTCCTGGCAGGGGAGAGTATTCTACATAACGGATGCGGACCTGGCAGAGTTCACGGAGGTAAGGTATAAGATTGAAAGCAGCGGCGAAAGGGCCGGCGGCTCTCCGAACACCAGGAAATATCCTGATTTTCGGGAAACAACCGGCTATGGTACAGGAGAGGGCCTGGACGGATATAATTGCCGCCATTCCTTCGGGCCTTATGATGAACGCATAGGCAACCCATGGCGGGACAAGGACGGGAATCTGATAGATGGCGCCGGAAACCTGATAGACAGCGAAGAATCAAAGCAGAAGTATAAGGACTCCCAGCGGCTCCGGGCGATCGAACGCAATATCCGGGCAATAAAGCGGCAGCTGGCGGCAAAAGAGCAGTTGATGCAGGGGTCATCCAGGGAAGAACTGGAACGCCTGCAGCCGGAGAATGACAAACTGGCCTATGAACTTACTAGGGAAAATAAAAAGTATAATGACTTTGCCAAAGAGCATAACCTTACGCCGCAATATGGGCGGACGAAACTGGCTGATTTTGGCAGAGAGCAGACAAAGCAATCGAATCAGGGCGCAAGGAGATATAAAAATGCAGAAAAATAGTGTAGAAAAAGATGTTTGTAAATTTTATGGGATTTCTAAAGAGCAATACGACATAATAGTCGGAGGTATAGGAATTACAGATTCATTAAAAAAGTATGCTGAATAATTGGTACAACCCCCGCCTGAATCTGTTGTAAAATTAAGGTAGGAGGTGGGGAAGATGGCAAATATATCAACAAACACTGACTGTAGTGTCACATTCACAGAAGAGGAAAAGGAAATCTTCCAAAAGGCAAGTGAAATCTGTAAAAGGGTAGGGCACGAAATATGGCAGATGGGGAACGGAACTGATAAAGAGGATCAAGTATCTTTTTTCTTTTCTGAGTTAGGTGGATGTATTGATAATGCCACAAACGGAAAGTATTTTGCACCTTAACAACAGGTGTTAAAAAAGGAGATTTTTATGCAAAGAATTTTAAGTCATACAAGAAAAGCAATTGAGACCATGCGTGGTAAAAATCGGGGAGCGCACATTTGAGACTGATTATATAGACGCTCGTACATGTAGGACCGTAATTAAAGAGGCCGAAATGCACAAAGGCTATTTTCATACATGGGGCAGCGATGTTCACACAGAAGGTAGGCTTAATTGGCATAAGCAAAATTCTGAAATGTATGGCTTGGTAGAATATGAGGATGGCACCATGCATAAAGTACCGCCAGAGTGTATTATGTTTACTGATAGACGCGAACAAGCGGAAAATGCTGTTAAGAATCAGATGTATATGGATGCCAAAGTCATGAAGGAAATAATGGAGACGGTGGCAAGCCGATAATTGCATATATTGCTGATAGTTGGTATAATATTGAAAAAGAAGATAGCAATATTAAAACAATTACAATTTCA
>CASTST010000155.1 GCA_949451655.1 uncultured Eubacteriales bacterium
CGTTCATCTGTGCTGCTTCGGCCCGCCAAAAGGACGGCGGGCCGAAGGGGCGGCTACGGCAAGTCTTTCCGCATATGGGTATAAATGAATCCCCTGCCCTGCTGTCATTTTGACAGGGCGGGGGATTTTTTAATATACTTACCAGGCACACTATCAGAAAATCAGGCCAGCGAGAGTTCTTCCCCACCGGCCTGATTCAAATTGGTTCTTTGATTATTTTCTGATAAAGCTCATCAATATCTGTGCAACCTGTGCACGGGTAGCCTGTCCCTGCGGTGCCAGGCGTCCATCACTAAAGCCGCCGATAATGCCACTCTCAACCGCCCAGCGCATAGCCTCCTGTGCAAAGCCGCTGAGTTCGTTTGCATCCGTAAAGCCGGACATCGTTCCCGCAGCGGCTGGGGAACCTGCATACCGCCAAAGCATTGTGACCAACTGCTCACGGGTGACGCTTTCATCTGGATTACTGCCGTCACTAATCTGCTTAGCAATCGCCCACGCCATACCCTTTTCGTACCAGGTCGTGCCGCCGGAAACATCCACGCCATCAAGACGTGCCAGAACCGTAATCAGCATCGCGCGGGTCATAGGCGCTTCAGGCGAAAAAGTAGTTGCTGTTGTGCCGTCAAACAGTTCACGGGCAGAAACAAAGCTAATCGCATCTACCGCCCAATGCTGACTGGATACATCCGAGAAGGATTTGCTGTTATCTATAATCTTTACTGTGGCTCCGTCAGACAAAGGCACTGCTACAGTTCCCTCCGTAGGAACGGACATTTTAACGACTTCTTCCGTGCCATCTGCGCGGACAATCACTGCTACCGTTCCAGGGCCGGGGTTCGCAACAGGGATTTCCACAGTGGTCGGCTCGGTGCTCCCCGTCTTTACAGTAACAAACGGCGCAGTCTCACCATTGCGGCTGGCCTGAACCTCCGGGATAGGCAGTGTAACTTTTCCGCCGCTCTGCTGGGCATTGCTGACAACCGATGAGGGCAGCCGAACCTCCGCCTCCATCTTACCGGTGCTGTTCGTCGTAACTTTTGCAGTGGTGCCGTCGTTCTGTGCTACGCTGATAACGCTGGAACCATCCGGGTTTGTTACAGTCTCTGTTTTATTTCCGGAACGGTCGGTTTCCACGGTGGTTACTGTACCGTCCTTTTGCGTTTCTACTATGGTTTGAGAACCGTCCGGGTACACGGTCGTTTCTGTGACAGTCCCGGTGCGGTTGTCTGTCTTTGTCGTTGTAGTGGAACCATCCGGGTTCTGGGTCGTCGTCGTGTTTGTTTTGTTGGACGCTGTAGGAACCCTTGAACTGGTATTCCGGTCAGAGGACGAGCTGCCGGTTGCAGGAATGCTCTCTGTCTGCGTGCGGCCACAGACAGTACAGGTCCGATGCCTGCTGCCGTCTTCGTCTTCGGTTGCCTTTTCATCAACTACCCAACTATCATAATCATGCTTGCCGTAGCCGTCCTTGTCACTGTTTTCTGTAATATCGCAGTCCTTGGCTGTGCACTCATGCCAATGATAGGAGCTATTGCTGTTCCATTTTGAGGACCAGTCGTGTTCATGCTCCGGCGTATAACCGCAGATGGTACAAGCCCCATCCTCATCATAATCATGTTCGCCATAGCCGTCCTTCGCACTGTTTTCCACGATGTAGCAATGCCCGGCTGTGCATTCATGCCAATGATGGGATTCATCGTTGCTCCAATTCGATTCATCCCAGTTGTGTTCATGTTCCGGCCGCTCATACTCGCAGATGTCACAGATAATATCTGCTTCATCATCATAAATATGTGCACCATAACCGTCCTTTTGACTGTTTTCTGCGATATAGCAGTCGTCTTCTGTGCATTCATGCCAATGATAGAATTCATCGATGGTCCACTCCGTGGCCCAGCTGTGATTATGCGCTGGACGGGTATAACCGCAGGTGTTGCAGGAAAGATCCTCTTCATCATCATAAACATGTGCACCATAACCGTTCATCTGACTTTCGTCAGTGATGTCACAATCTTCTGCTGTGCATTCGTGCCAGTGATAGAGTTCATCAGTAGTCCACTTTGAATCCCAAGCATGTTTATGTCCAGGCTGAACATAGCCACATACGGTGCAAGTATTATTTGCATCATAAGTATGTGCACCATAGCTGTCCTTTTTGCTGTTCTCAGTGATATCACAGCCTTCTGCTGTGCAGTTATGCCAATGATTAGACTCATCAGTGCTCCACGCGGTAGCCCAAGCATGGTTATGTCCAGACTGACCCGGACGGGCACGTCCACAAACGGTGCAGGAATCACTCAAGCCGTAAGTATGTGCACCGTAACCGCCCTTTTGGCTGTTCCCAGTGATATCACAGCCTTCTACGGTGCATTCATACCAATGATAAGAATCGTCACCGCTCCACTCTGTGTCCCAGGAATGAATGTGGCTGCTGTAATGTATCGTTACAGCTGTGCTTAATGGTGGTACGATTTGAATTCGTTTCCACTCCGCTTCGGTGCCGCCAAAGTAGATATCTTTCAAAGAACTACAGTTTGAGAAAGCTGCCATCCCAATTTGCGTCACACTTTTCGGAATTGTAAGTGAAGACATAACCTGGCAGGAAGCAAATGCAGATGGTCCAATACTTGTTACGCCCTCTGGAATCATCACACTGGAAAGCATAAGACAATTTTGAAACATTCCATCACTAACACTATCCATTTTTTGAGGCAGTGTTACAGAAGCCAGTTTCCAACACCTTGTGAACAAATTATCTCCCAGCTGTACCTGATTCTCACCAGGAGTAAAGACTACTTGCGTCAACTCAGTGCAATTTGTAAATGCTGCTGCTCCTACACTCGTAATGCTGGCAGGCAGTGATATGGAAATCAGCTTTTCGCAACTATCAAAAACGTTTTGTTCAATCGTTTCCAATCCTTCGGAAAGCGTCACGGTAGCAAGGCTCGTGCATCCCCGAAAAGCGCTGTCACCGATACTTTTCACGCTGGCAGGAATGGTCGCGGCTATAAGCGAACCATCTCGGAAAGCACTGTTTCCAATGGCTTCCACACTGTCTGGAATTTCCACACTAAAGGCGCCGCTCTCCCAAAAGGCACAGTTGCCGATTCTGGTCACGCCATCTTCAATAACAATTTTTATAATTTTATCGTTATGGGCATACCACGGCTGTTCTCCCGATGCACTGTAATCCGGCATCGCTCCATTGCCAGAAATGGTAAGCGTACCTGACTTTGTCAATTTCCATTGAAGTCCGTCCGCAAGGGGGCCCGTTCCGCCCTCAATCGGGTCATTTGCCGTAGGATCATCCGGCGGGATATAATCGACCGGATAACGGGTAATATAATGATCGGCAGCCTCAACCTCGGCTTTCGTCATCGTGCGTCCCCAATGGACAAAACCCTCACCGCCATTTTCATGGTAGTTTCCTTCGGCAAGCACCACGCCTACATCACTCACCTGGAGCACAATGACTGTGTGCGCGTCATTATTTACCCTCAGAATATCCCCGTTTTTCACATCTGAAAACTTAAATTGACCGTTTGCATACATTCTTGCCGGTAAACTGCCAAAGGCCTTGTCGCTAAGTCGGAAAGCAAAGGCTACACAGCCTTGACCGCTCTCCACATTTCCATCAAGTTTTCCGCCATTCCATTTATAGCTGTGTGTTTCATTGGTCCAAGGCGCTCCCTCCGCAAAATACGAATTGCTTTTCAGCGCAATCATTGCGGCATACGCTTCCTGCGGTGTAGGAATATCCCCATCCGCATAAGGGATCGGATCGGCTGCGGCGGTCGGCTCGAAATAATCCGCTTCCGAAAAAGGCGCTTCTTGCAATGCGTATGCCCTCGATGGGGCAGCTATACACATGCATAGTGCCAAAGCAGTGACGATGCTTAGAACTCTTTGCTTCATACGGTCATCCTCCATTAGCAAGGCCAGATTTCAGTCCCCCGCGGGGGACTGCGGAAGGGGCTGGCCCCTTCCGCAAAATTTTTCGCTTTTTGACTTATAATGTAATAATTTTTTATTATTATAACATACTATGAAACATTTGTCCAGCATGAGTTTTTATGTGTACCATCATGAATAAATAGGTGAAAAATATCCCTTTTTGCATGTAAAAATCCAAAAAACAAATAATATAAAAAACTATTTTTCACAAGAATACACAAAAAGAAAACTTCTAAAATGCAGTCAATATCGGACAAAGGCAAAGTACCCGTAACGCAAAAAATTTCTCTGATCCAGGCCGCCCGACAAGCAAAATATTCCATTCTTTTCCGAAATTTTCAATCTGCCGTCAGCATCTGGTATGGAATGTCTGCATATAACTGATTGCGCCAACCTTCATGATTCGACCAAATTCATCATCTTCTATAATTGCCGTACCCTGGGCCACCTGATCTATTGCCTCATTCTTTTATATTCAGCATTAAATGCTTTTCATTTTTTCAAAATAGCCGCACATAAAATATTTTATTTATGATTATAATATAAAACAATCCCCGTCTGGAAACAATATTTTACATTCCAGACGGGACAGTCTATGTCATAAATTATATTACATCAAATAGTTCCCTTTTAAGTCACCTATATTTATTATGCATCAATACTGCACTGCCAATAGCCGAAAACCTCAATAAATATCGCGATTATATTTTCTCTTTATCAGAAATGCAGCCAGGAGAAAAATAACAGCAGCTGCCACACCTAAAGCTACAGTTTGGTTTTTCGTGTCCATATAATAATCTGTACC
>CASTST010000156.1 GCA_949451655.1 uncultured Eubacteriales bacterium
TTATTGGCGGTGCGTTCACCGCGTATTTGCTGGAAAAGGGCTATCGAGTTTTTGCGGTTTCAAGGGAGCCATCCCGTATAAAGGGAGCCTTGGAAAACGAGCAGTTCCGGCCAGTTAAGGCAGACTTTTCCGAATATGGTTTGTTAAGCAATCAAATTTCAAAAGCAGATATTTTTTATCATTTCGCATGGGATGGCGTAGGGGGTGAGAACGCTGTTAATTATGAAATTCAATTAGAGAATATTAAAGCCACTTGTGAAGCGATCCAGCAGGCTGCAAAAATAGGCTGTAAAAAGTTTGTATATGCTGGTTCTGTATCGGAATTGGAAATACGGGAGTGCCTTGATAAAAATGTGTGCGCGCCCAGGCTGCATTGCGTTTATGCATCGGCAAAGCTAACAGCAGAAACGCTCTGCAAGATATTAGCGGCGCAATATGGCATTTTATTTAATGCAGGACTGTTTGCAAATATTATTGGCCCTGGCGATTACTCCCGCCGCTCGACGAACAGCATATTGAATCAGTTCCTTCATGGGGAAGCGCCGAAACTGGTAAAAGGCGATGGCTTAAACGACTGGCTGTATATAAAAGACGCGGTCCGCCTGATTGAAGCGATGGGGGAATATGGAAAACACAGTAAGACGTATTATATTGGTCATACGGAGCTGTGGCCGCTCCGAAAGACGATTGAAAAAGCAAGGGATATTGTAGCGCCGGGGCTGCAATTAAAATTTGGGGTGATCCCGGACACATTTTTGATTGATTACAGTTATGTAGATCCCAAAGCGTTGTTTTTGGATACTGGCTGTAAAGCATCTTATAGCTTTACGCAGGCGATTCGGGAAACTGCAGATTGGGTGAGGACACTTTCGTTTTAACAGGCAGGTGATAAATATGAATCGGATTATAATTGTTGGCAGTGGGTTTTCCGGCAGTATCTTAGCCCGAAAAATTGTAGAGGAATTAAATCGTCCGGTAACGATCCTTGAGAAGCGTTCTCATATCGGCGGGAACATGTATGACAAATACGATAAAAATGGTATTTTGATTCAAAAATACGGGCCGCATTTTTTGAATACGGATCACTATTATGTGATTGAATACTTACAGCAGTTTGCAGGGCTGTTCCCACATAACGCGAAATTGCTCAGTTTTATAGATGGGAATTACGTACAACTGCCGTTTAACTTTACGACAGTGCAGCAGCTCTTAGGTGCGAAACAGTCAGGACCGCTTTTAGAAAAACTGCGTGCCGTGTTCAAGGGGCGGGACAGAGTACCGGTTTTGGAGCTGGTAAAACATTCCGATTCGGAAATCAGCGCATATGGTACACTTTTATTTGAAAAAGCATATCGGACGTATACCTCTAAAATGTGGGGAATTCAGCCAGAAGAGATTGATCAATATGTGTTGGACCGCGTCCCAATGGCGATGAATTATGACGAACGTTATTTGAACAAAGATTTTCAGTATCTTCCGGAAGAAGGGTTCACAAAACTGTTTGAAAGACTTCTGAAACATCCAGATATTGAGATTTGCCTGAATACAGACGCGCTGGAGCATTTAGAGCTGAATAGGCACGGCCATATAATCCATTGTGATGGAAAGCCTGTGGATTGTGTAGTTTATACGGGTGCAATCGATGAATTATTTGGTTGTAAATATGGCACGCTTCCGTATCGCTCCCTAGATATCCGATATACCTGGTACGATAAGGAAAGTGTATTGCCGTGTGAAATTATTTCCTATCCGCAGACATCAGACTGTACGCGCAGTACAGAATATCGTAAAATGATGTTTGACAGCAGCAGAGCCCGGGGCAGCGTTATTGCGACAGAATACCCGCTGAACTATGACCCGGCTGCGGAAAAGGGGAATATACCATATTATCCGGTCGTGACCGAGGAAAGCAGGGCGCGATATCAGATGTATTTAAGGGAAGTGTCAGAATACGAAAACCTGTTCCTCTGTGGAAGACTGGCAGAATTTAGATATTATAATATGGATATCTGCATTGAACATGCGCTGCAGTATTTTGAAAATATTCGAGTATATTTGGAGAAAAAGACCCATGGGTAGGGGTATTTTGAAATTACTGAAAGGTGAAACGTTCCGTTATCTCATATTTGGTGTTCTGACAGTCCTGGTCAATACAGCTGTTTATTATTTCCTATCAGATAGTTTAGGAACTCTTACGGCAAACACCGCTGCATTTTTCATTGCGGTATTGTTTGCATATTGGACGAACAGTCGGTTTGTGTTTTGCGTTCCCTGTGCGTGGAAACGATTCCTGCAATTTATGGGGATGCGGATCGGGACGCTTTTGATTGATGACGGCGGAATGGTGTTGTTCATCGGACTGGGCTGGAACCGTCTTTTGGCAAAGTGTGTCATCAACGGGGTTATCATTGTACTTAATTATTTTTTCAGTAAGCTGTTCATATTTAAGAAATCCGGGAAGAGAGGATAACCATGAAGGGGATTATTTTAGCGGGAGGCTCGGGGAGCCGGTTATATCCGGTTACGATTGGGGTTTCCAAGCAAGCGCTTCCGGTGTATGACAAACCGATGATTTATTATCCGTTATCCACGCTGATGCTGGCGGGGATCCGGGAAATTTTAATTATTTCCACGCCACGGGATATTCCGGTATTTGAAGAGATCCTGGGGAATGGGGCACAGCTTGGCCTGCGGTTGTCCTATGCGGTACAGGAGCAGCCCAATGGGCTTGCAGAAGCGTTCCTGATAGGAGAGGCTTTTCTTGCAGAGGAGTCGGCTGCACTTGTTTTAGGGGACAATATTTTCTATGGCTCAATGTTTTCGCCGCTGCTGCTGGAGGCTGCGCAGCTTCAGCGGGGGGCGATCATTTTTGGTTATCCGGTAAACGACCCGACCAGTTTTGGCGTCGTTGAATTTGATAAGCAGGGCAAGGTACTTTCCCTTGAGGAAAAGCCGGAAAAACCAAAGTCTAATTATGCGGTTCCTGGGCTGTATTTTTATGACAACCGCATCGTTGAAATCGCGAAACAAATCAAACCATCCTCGCGTGGGGAATTGGAGATTACGGCAGTCAATAATGTTTATTTAGAGCAGGGGGAGCTTCAGGTTAAGCTGTTTCCGCGCGGGATGGCTTGGCTGGATACCGGTACTTATGATGGCCTTTTAGAAGCGGCACGGTTTGTGTCTATCATTCAGAAGCGGCAAGGATTGTATATTTCATGCATTGAAGAGATTGCGTACCGGCGGCAATATATTGACCGTGCACAGCTGGTCAGGCTGGCGAATCCTTTGCATAAAACGACATATGGGCAGTATTTATTAAAAATTGCGGAGGAAGAATTATGAAAAATGTGTTGGTAACAGGCGGGGCTGGATTTATTGGCTCGAACTTTATCCGGTATATTCTGGATGGGGACAAAGTAGACTTTGTACTGAATCTGGATCTGTTGACTTATGCCGGCAATCTTGAAAACTTGAAATCAGTGGAAAGCGACCCTCGCTATTGTTTTGTAAAGGGTGACATCCGTGACCGCGATCTATTGCGCAGTTTGTTTGAAAAATATAATTTTGATACAGTTATCCATTTTGCTGCGGAGTCCCATGTTGACAGAAGTATTGTAGACCCCGGCATTTTTCTGAGTACAAATGTCCAGGGGACGCAGGCGCTTTTGGATACGGCAAAAGCACATTGGAAATTAAAACCGGACGATAAATATTCAAGAGAATATCGTGCGGGAGTACGTTATTTACAGGTATCGACAGATGAGGTTTACGGTGCACTTGAAAAAACGGGGATGTTTACGGAAGAAACGCCGTTGGCGCCGAATAGCCCTTATTCTGCGTCGAAGGCTTCAGCAGATTTGCTTGTGAGAGCATATTACCAGACATACGGTTTGCCAATCAATATTACGCGTTGTTCTAATAACTACGGGCCATATCAGTTTCCGGAGAAACTGATTCCTTTGATGATTCATAATGCACAGCAGGATAAACCGCTTCCGGTTTATGGGGATGGAATGCAAATACGCGATTGGCTGCATGTAAAGGATCATTGCACAGCAATTTATACGGTGTTAGAAAAAGGCATTCCCGGGGAAGTTTATAACATTGGCGGCAACAATGAAAAAGCAAATCTTGAAATTGTAAAGATAATTCTTACAGAGTTAAATAAACCAGAAAGCTTAATTACATACGTAAAAGATCGCCCCGGACATGACCGGCGCTATGCGATTGACAATACAAAAATCACTTCACAGTTGGGATGGAAACCGCTTTATAGTTTCGAAGCAGGGATTCACGAAACCGTTGCATGGTATTTGAATCATTTGGAATGGGTGAACCGTATTACATCGGGCGCATATCAGTCATACTATCATGAGATGTATGGAAATAGTTAGAAACGTAGGCTGTTTCTAATGTGGCTATACTCACGGTCGAAAAATTTTGCCGCAGATAACCACCCGCCCCGCCGTCGTTCTGGCGGGGCGGGCACGGCGCGGCAGCGACGGCAGCCGTACCAGTCCCGCCCGCAGGCGAAAAAAGGGGTCCAGGGGAACGAGTTCCCCTGGCGCTGTCCGCGCAGGACCGCACGCCGCGCAGGCGAAGGAAACGGCAAGATTTAATGCTCGCGAGTAT
>CASTST010000157.1 GCA_949451655.1 uncultured Eubacteriales bacterium
AGTGCTTTTTGGGGCAGAGACGCAGTTCCGTGGCTGAAAATTGATTTTTCCGACTGGGGGGATTCTAATAAAGACTTGTTTGAAATGCTGAAAACGGCGGTGACAGAAAAGCGTATTATTCATTTTGAATATTACAACAGCTTTGGAGAAAAATCGTATCGGCAGGTGGAACCTTTGCAAATCTGGTTTAAACATCGCGCCTGGTATTTGCATGGGTACTGTTTATCTAAAAGAGGATTTCGCACATTTAAGCTGACGAGAATACAAAATCTTACGGTAACAAACGAACCTTGCATTCCGCGCAGCTTGGAAGCATCGGAATCCTGGGCGACAGATGAAAAAAAGGACAGCAAAACAGTATCTTTGATATTGAAATTTGCACCGGAAGCCGCATATCGAATTTACGATGAATTTGATGAATCCCAGATAAAAAAGCAGGCGGACGGCAGCTTTCTGGTTTCCGTTACATGGCCGGAGGATAACTGGGTTTGGAGCTTTCTTTTGTCTTTCGGCGAATCGGTTCGTGTGATTGAGCCTGGATGGGTGCAGACAATAATTCGAAAAAAAGCACTGCAAATAGCAGAAAAATATATATAATATGACAAAAGACGTCATATTTCTATAGGTATACTAAAAATATACTAAAAGAAAGTGAGAGATCGTTATGATTGAATTCCCGGAAACGAAAGTATTGGCAAATCAGATTCAGAGAACCTTGGTCGGCAAAAAGATTGTGCGCGTTCAAGCAGATACGTATCCTCACAAATTTGCATGGTATTCCGGAGATCCACAGGAATATCCTGCGATGTTAGAAGGAAAAACGATAACATCTGCCGGTGCGCGGGTGGGATTTACCTGCGGAGGAAGCTGTGTGGTGATTTTGTGTGAAGATGCGCTTTTAACCATTACCACACCCATTAAGTATCACCGCGCCGGAGAAAAATTGCCTGCAAAGCATCAGCTCCTGCTGAAGTTTGATGATGCGTCTTATATGAGCTGTACGGTGCAGATGTGGGGAGCCATGTTTTGTGCTTTGGCAGAGGATGGCAGACTTCCTGCGGATCGGGCGGTATCCCCATTGTCAGATGCATTTGACGAAGCTTATTTTGAAAACCTGCGCCGAAGCGTGGCTTCCGGAATGTCGGTAAAAGGATTTCTTGCTACAGAACAGCGGATTCCCGGACTTGGTAACGGTGTATTACAGGATATTCTATGGAATGCACAGCTTCATCCGAAACGCAGGATGGAGTCTGTCACAGATGCGGAAATGCATGTGTTATTTGAAAGTGTTAGAAATACGCTGCAGGCTATGACAGAGCAGGGGGGACGCGATACGGAAAAGGATCTGTTCCATCATCCCGGTGGATACAGAACCATTTTGTCAAAGCTTACTTTATCGTGTCCATGTCCAAGATGCGGAAGCTTACCGATTCGTCAATCTTTTTTGGGCGGGAATGTATATTTTTGTCCGGAGTGTCAGCCGGATTAAAAGTATAAAAATAAAAAGGAGGAGAGAAAAGAATGGAACAGAAAAAATTGGTTTTATGTCAAAGCTGTGCAATGCCACTGGTAAAGGAAGAGGATTTCGGAACGAACGCAGATGGGAGCAAGAACACGGATTACTGTGTGTATTGCTTTAAAGACGGTAAATTCACCTGCGAAACAACTATGGAGGAAATGATCGATTTTTGTGTTCCTCTGACATCCAACGGAGATCCGTACAACAGTCCCGAAGAGGCAAGAGAAGCTATGCTTGCTTTGTTTCCCCAGCTGAAGCGGTGGAGGAAATAAGGATATGAATACGCTTGAAAAAATCAGCTATGATACAATGGTTTTTATGCGTAGCAAATACCGTCTTGATGAAGTTGGTGATGAGAATGATGAACTTAAATTCAAGCAGGGAAAGAAAACGATAGTAACGATTTATACCCGTGAGGATCGGTACATGTTTCTTATCATATTTGGTAAAAAAGAACGTGAGACTTTTGAAGCTTGTGCAGACACGTTTTCACAGTATATCAGGGGGTATTATGAAAATTCCAGGACCTATCACGATGGAAAGTGGATGTTCATCGAGGTGACAACACTTGAACAGCTTGAAGAAGTCAAAAGACTTATCATGATAAAGAAAAAGCCGAACCGCAAGCCGTTCCCCCAGGATGGCGCCGTGTATTCCAAATGCGGTCACAGGTGCGATTTATGCATTCATTATACTAAGCTGGATGAGGAATTGCGTCATATTTACAATACCCATGTTCAAAATGTATGGTTTGGAGGCGGGGAAAATCCTGACAGCGGCATGCGCTGCGGCGGATGCAAAAGCGAAAGCTGTTATTGTCAGGATGAGCCTTGCAGCCAAATGAAATGCGCAGCGGGTAAGGGTTTATCCGCCTGCACAGACTGCAGTGAATATCCGTGTCCAGATGCGACTGTGGGTGATTGCTGCCAGAAAATTCATACGGGATGTTATACTGCCGATGATATTACATATGGTGTGCTGCCATATACCCCGTTTCAGTATGAGAAATAATGTAAATAAAAAGAGACGCTCGAAAGCGTCTCTTTTTATTTTATAAATGCTTTTTGAAACAGCTGCTGCATGCGTTCCTGCTGCCCGGACAGGTGCAGATATGCGAATACACATTCCAATCCTGTGGCGCGGCTGTATTGGGCTCTGGTGGCGCTTTTGGGCGCTGTATGCGTGCTGTTTCGTCCACGTTTGTATACGGAAAGCTCATCTTCGGTAAAATCGTTGAGTATCAAATCTGCTGCGGCACTTTGCGATACTGCCGTAACATATTCCAGTGCGCGTTCGTGTATGTCGCCTTTACCATCCAGCACCAGCATTTCCCGCACCATAACCTCCAGCACTGCGTCTCCCAAATATGCCAGAGACGCTGTGGGAAGCTGTATAATCTCATTTGTATTCATAGTTCTCCATTTTGATAATTATAAAATTCGTTTGATATAGCGTACACGGATTTTCTGCCAAAATCCCAGCCCTGCGTATACGGAAGTGATCAGATCGCTAAGATATTCTCCGCAGATTTCTGCTTCTTTTGCCGACAGCCCATGCCCGAATTCTTCTTTTTGCATATAGGTCATGACCTGGGTGAAATCTTCTGTGGAAAGCTTTGCATATTCATCGGACACGCGTTTTGCAAAGTCCATGGGGAGTTCTCCTGTCTGAGGAGGGAATCCCATGATACGGAAAACATCCAAAATCCAGTCGTTAATCTGCCGGACGGTGCTGTGCCGCCTGGCGTCATCCGCTTTTTCATATGCTTCTTTATTCCGCGCAAGATTGATGACCCGATATCGTTTTTCCAGCATGAGTTGGGCTTTCTTTTGTATATGCCGGATAATCAGATATATGATAAATCCAAGAAGAACCACGCATGCGGTAATGCCGATGACAAGGAAGAAATGTGCAACCTCTGACAAAGGTTCTTCCAACTCTCTTCCTGGCTGATCTTCTTCCGGAGCACCTTCCGGCGGGGTCGTTTCCGGCGGATTGTCAATTGGTTCCCGCGGCTCGTCTTCTTGATTATCGGGAATAGCAGGCATAATTGTAGCGCTGCTGGGATTATACATTGCCTCGGAGTATTCGCCAGGCGTTACCTCGTATTGCATCCAACCCATTCCGTCAAAATACACTTCAATCCAGGCATGCGCGTCGCTGTCTTTTACATCGCAGCGATACGGTGCGCCGCTGCCGCCCGCCGCACGG
Organism: uncultured Eubacteriales bacterium; assembly: GCA_949451655.1. Lineage (GTDB taxonomy): Bacteria > Bacillota > Clostridia > Oscillospirales > CAG-272 > Avispirillum. The sequence continues at coordinate 3,731 of CASTST010000157.1, forward strand.
GAAAAGTCACTGGCAACATACCCTTCTGCGAAGCGTACCGGAATGCCATATTCCCGCAGAATTGCAACGGCAGCCGTAGCAAAGTGGCTGCAATATCCTTCTTTTACCTCGGACAGGAATGCATCCAGAATATTGGTTCCCTCTGGATTCGTGCTTTCTTCCGGTGTTTTTGTATATGTGTAATTCTTACCGAGATAGTCAACTACTGCCATCACCAAGTCGTGTCTGGATATATATATATCATCGTTTCCTGCCGCCTGTGTGAGAATTTCAGCAGCGATTGTTTTTGCAGCAGGGCTGTCAAACTGTTTGGTATATGTATCCTGCACATATGCGCGGTATTCTTCTTCCTGTTTGACTGCCGCTTGAAATTCCTGTTGCTCGCTTTCTGTCATTTCATAGAAATACCGCTGCACCAGGTTTGTGCCGATGTATTCGATACCGTCCGCAGAAAGCTGATAGTCAAAGTCGGCAATTTTCCCGTCAAGCTGATTCGACAAAAGATTGCGATTCGCATTTTCAGCAATAAAGTATTTTGCGCGTTCGTAGTATTCCGCTGCTTGCCGTCTGGATACGCCGACTTCGCCGCGGTTCAGTGCAGTGATAAAGGATACGGTGCTGTAACCGGTTCCGGATTTATAGAAGCGGGAGGAGTATATTCCGTCATAGTAATTGGAATATTTATATTCCGCCTCTTCCAGATTGCCCCAACCGCGCAGCCCGAGCTGCGGATTCATATGTGCGGGAACAAATAAAAGCAGACTGGAACCGTTTGTGCGCTGCACATGCACCTGCTGTACGGTAAACCCGTATTTAGTCAGATT
>CASTST010000158.1 GCA_949451655.1 uncultured Eubacteriales bacterium
TGAAATAATAAACACATCTGTATTGGAAAAAATAGCTGTGGAAACTTCATGAATAATAAATGCGCCCCGCTGTTCCAGCAAATTTTTGTCTGCATTTTTCTTATAAACAATCCAGGGATATTTTTTCTTGCAGTAAGTATACGTGACAGCTACTTTTACGATTACCATAACAAAATTGGCAATCTGCACGCTGATAACATTGAAGCCTGCGGAGATCAGCAGAATTTTTGAAACGGAAGTCAATATATACGCCAACAGCTCCACATTTTCCGTTACATACCGATGCGCGTCCGCCTCTAAAAGATGATTGTAAACTGCACAGAAATAGTAGGATACACATCCTGTCATGCCCTGCAAAAATACTACCCAGAATATTGTCCATTTGCTGATATCGGAAGATACACACCAAGGATAAATCACAGCAAATAAAACAACTGCGCCGAAATAAAGCACGGTTATTTCCCGGAAATATCGGCGGGCAGCAGAAATTACATTGCTGGCAGCATCTCTATTTCCTGCATCCAGAGGTCTGTATAACGCATTTACAGTAGCCGTCCCTATTCCCGCTTCCAACAGCGCAATATATGTATATATCTGCGTTACCGTACTCAAAAGCCCGTTGACTTCCGATCCAAAGGATTTTATCAAAAGCTGTGGAATAATCAGCCCAAACACAAGCACGATCAGTTTGGATCCAAATCCAAACACAACATTTTTAACAATTGATCTTCCGCCCTGCATTTTACACCTTTCCCTCTTCTTCATTAGAACATACGTACAAGTATACCACGATTTGCTCCCAATGTCAAATTAGGGAAGGAATCCTAAACTTTAGGATTCCTTCCCTTTTTTCTTACTTCCAAGTGAAAAGCCAGATGTAATCGCGCAGGCGGAACAAATCTCCTTGCATTCGCCGCAGCGAATGCACTCCAGATGATTCGTTTCCCGGACGGGACTGATCTGCATGGGACATGCCTTTTCGCATTGTCCGCAGCCGGTGCATTTTTCCCGATCCACATGATATCTGTAAACAGAAATTTTATTGAACAGGGCATAAATTGCACCAAGGGGACAAATGTACTTACAAAACGGACGGTAAATCAATATGGATAATAGAACCGTAATCAGCAGTATAGCAAGCTTCCAGTGAAAAAGAAACCCAATCACTCCCTGCAAAGCAGGATTAGAGGAAACAAGAGGAATGCCTCCCTCTAAAGTACCGGCAGGACAAATCCACTTGCAAAACCACGGCGAGCCTGTGCCGACTGCATCCACAACAAACAACGGCAACAGAATCACAAACACCGCCAAAATAACATACTTTAACCACCGCAGCGGTCGATCCAATCGGAATGTCCGGATTTTCTTCATAAACGGTATTTTATATAAAAGCTCCTGAATCAACCCAAACGGACAAAGAAATCCGCATACGAGTCTTCCAAACAGAGTGCCAATCAGCAGGAAAAAGCCAAGCAGGTAAAAGGAAAATTTATACTTTGCGCTGCCCAGCACAGCCTGCAGGGAGCCTATAGGACAGGAGCCAAGGCTTCCCGGGCAGGAATAGCAGTTCAGCCCGGGAACGCATATGTTTTTCAGTTTTCCGGTATAAATCTTTCCCTTGAAAAATCCTATAATATATCCGTTTGTCAGAACCGTCCATACGCCTTGTACGGTTTTTCTGAAACGGCGAGACCGTTTAGCCAATTCCGATACACTCCAGACATATATATATTGCTTTCATGAGTACCGTACGTACTTCCTCACGATAAATTCCCGCTAAAATTGCAAGAACCCCTGCCGCCAAAAGCAGAACCTGCCAAACCAAAGTTTTATTTATCCACTTCTTCCAATGCTTTCCGGATGATTTCACTCCAGCCTTCATAATCCCGTGCACCTTCCACTCTTTGAATCAGATTTCCCTCCCTATCCAAAAAGAACGTGGTCGGAAAATACTGCATGGTTCGGATAAGGTTATGCTGCAAAGCGTCATCCGGCAAAAGAATCGGATACTGTACGTCTGCGTCCGTCAGCAGCGCATTTGCCAACTCTATCGCTTCATCGTCCCTCTTTCCAAGCTCTGTAACGCCGTCCTGAAGCACGCCGACTACTGCAACGCCCTCATCCTGAAACGCTTCGTTAATCTTCTGAAGATGAGGCAATTCAGCCACACAGGGAGGACACCATGTAGCCCACACATTTATAATGGTGAGTTTGTTTTCCGCAATATCGTCAGAGGTAAATGCGTCTCCATTTAAAGTGGTTGTTTGAAAATTGAGAGAAGCATTTGCACTTGTTTCCTGTTCGTCTTCTGATTTTTTCTGACATCCGACCAGCAGACACACAAGCAGCACCAGACAAATTGCTATAGCTGTTTTTCTCATATTGCGCCCTCCCTATTTGTTTATAAAGATTCCCCGTTCTCCTGAATAACAGATTTATACCAAGCAAAAGAATCCTTCTTGATTCGCTCCTGGGTTGTATAATCTACATATACCAAGCCAAACCGCTCCGTGTACCCTGCGCCCCACTCAAAATTATCCAGCAGAGACCAGTGATAATATCCGATAATATCAACGCCCTCCTCTGCCGCACGCTTTAAGGAGCGCAGATACCGATGGGTAAAATCAATCCGGTTGGGATCGTGTACTTTACCGTCAAGTGACACTGCATCGTGGCAGGACAAGCCGTTTTCTGTAATCATAATGGGCAGCTTATACCGTTCATACAAAAACTTCGGTCCCCAGTACAAAGCATCCGGTGTTACAGGCCAGCCATTGGCTGTCCGCGGACTTCCAACAGGATTTGCTACCCATACCGGATCGCCCTTTTCATCAGCCTTCCAAAGAGATCCGTTATATATATTCTGCCCGTAAAAATCCAAAGGCTGACAAATAATTTTCATATCCTCCTGATAATTTTCAGGCAGATACTGCCGGAACTGCTTTTCAAAGAAGGGATCCTCCTCCGGATATCTGCCGAGCACTACCGGGTCGCTCCAAAGCGGAACGTTCCAGATCCACGCACCGGCGTCCACGCTTAAATATTTTTTCCGTGCCGCCGCAATATCTTCCACACTGTCTGTAAGAGGCATGTTTACGCCGCAGGTAGGTGCATATCCCACTTTTGCATCCTTTACATACTTGCGAATTGCCAGTACCGACTTTCCATGCGCTAAAAACATATTGTGCAGCATCTGTGCCATGTCTTCCAGCCCATGACGTTTTCCGGGCGCATTGCAGCCGTCAAAATATCCCATACCCAAAAAGCACTGGGGTTCATTAAACGTAATAAACCACTTTACCCGGTCGCCGAAGGCTTTGGCAACAACCTCGGTATAATATGCAAACCAGTCTGCACTTTCCGGATTGAGCCATGCGCCCATTTTCTGCAATGCGTAAGGATAGTCCCAATGGAACAATGTGATGCAGGGAGTAATTCCGTTTGCCAGCAATGCATCAATTAAATTATTATAAAAATCAATTCCCTTTTGATTTACTGCGCCGATTCCGTCCGGCAGGATTCTGCTCCAGGAAAGCGAAAACCGATAAGACCGGATTCCAAGCTCCCGCATAAGCTGTACATCTTCTTTATATCTGTGGTAATGATCGCACGCTACATCGCCGGTATGTCCGCACGCAATATGACCGCCCTCTTCATGGCAATACTGATCCCACACAGACGGAGCACGTCCGTCCTCTGCCGCAGCACCTTCAATCTGGTAAGCGGAAGTACCTACACCCCATAAAAAATCCTTACAAAATCCCATTGTCTGTTTCCCTCTTTAATTTAATTTATTTATTTCTTCTGTCCGTAATAAGCATTTGCGCCGTGCTTGCGCAAAAAGTGCTTATCCAAAAGCTCCTTTTGCATAGGTGCAGTTTGCCCCATTTGTTCTGTATAAAACGCCATCATTGCCAGTTCTTCCAGTACAACGGCATTGTGTACCGCTTCATGGGCGTCCTTTCCCCAGGTAAAGGGACCATGGCTGTGCACCAGCACTGCCGGAATCTGGGCAGGATCCTTATCACGGAAGGTTTCCACAACAACCAATCCGGTATTTTTTTCATAGGCATCTGCAATTTCCGCAGGAGTCATTTTCCGGGTACACGGAATTTCCCCGTAGAAATAATCGCCGTGGGTGGTGCCGTAAGCAGGAATTCCACGCCCCGCCTGTGCCCACGAGGTCGCCCAACGGGAATGGGTATGCACAACGCCCCCAATCGTAGGAAAATTGCGGTAAAACTCCAAATGAGACGGCGTGTCAGAAGAGGGATTCAGTTCTCCCTCTACCACATGCCCATCTTCCAGAGAAACAACAACCATATTCTCTGCGCGCATATCTTCATAGCTAACGCCCGAGGGTTTGATGACTACCAGTCCCTTTTCCCTGTCAATTCCGGAAACATTTCCCCATGTAAAGGTAACCAAGCCGTATTTCGGCAAGCACATATTGGCGGCAAAAACCTCCGCCTTCAACTGTTCCAACATAAAATTTCTCCTTAATGAATCAATCTTTTATTGCTGACTAAGCAGTT
>CASTST010000159.1 GCA_949451655.1 uncultured Eubacteriales bacterium
ATAGGCGTCAGCGTTGCCGAGAAAAACACCGCTCCCCGTACCGGCAGCATCATATGCTTGAGTATTTTCGAGGGATCCAGACACCGTATAAAAACCTGCAATCTGCCAGCAATGCTTTCTGCATAAAAGACAAATGTAGAATCAAATAATTCTATACTGCGCAAGAATCTGCTGCATTGGGATATCGTCTGATCCAGCAAAGCATGTGCGCCCTGATCATCTGCATCCCGCAGAATCTCCCCACCAATCTGCACAAATTTTGCAAGTGTAGTATCAAACTTTTCCGGAATACGGCTGGAGAGATAATATCCCGTCTGCTGTCCTGCTGCATCCAGCTGTTCTTCCGAGCGGCACAGCTCCGCAGTCTGCTGCAGCAAACGAAGTACGTCGGCAAGTGCCTCACGCAAGTTTTTTTGTCCCGGAAAGCAAGTATCCATATTTTTATACAACCGCATAAAATTGGATGCCAAAAGGGAAGCTGAATACATTTCCCTGGCGCGATCAGGTAAATTGTGCGCCTCATCCAACAAAACCGCATAATTCCCCGTACCCGTTTGAAAATACCGTTTAAAGCGGACATTTGGGTCAAACAAATAATTATAATCGCAAATAGTCACTTCACAGTATTCGCTGATATCCAGAGAAAGCTCATAAGGACAAAGACTATGCTTTTTTGCTGCATCACAAAGCATAGCAGTGTCTATTACAGGATGATTCTGCAAAAGCTCCAGCATTGCCGCATCTCTGCGTTCTTCATAGGATTTTCCGCAAACTTCCCCCATAAGAGGGCAAAGCCGGCAATCTCTTCCCTTCCAAAGCTTATAATGGGAACTTCCACCAGACTGAGGACAGGTTCTATCTTTGGAAGCAATCATGACTGCGCGCAATTGCGGTACCTGCCCAGCCATATCGCGGCATGCCTGAGCTGCAGCGTTGCCGGTAACGGTTTTGGCTGTAAGATAAAAAATCTTGTCCACATGACCGCCGCCAAGCGCGCGCAGCGCCGGATACAATGCAGAAATGGTTTTACCAATTCCCGTAGGAGCACAAACCAGCAGTCTTCCGCCATTCTTCACGGCGCGGTATGTATCATTGATAAAATCCCGCTGCCCGTCTCGGATCTCCCGATAAGGAAACGCCATTTCGGAAAGGCTCGGATATCCTTGCAATTGCTTTTCCGCCTGTAAAGCTATAAAAGGGGCGGCACGTGCAAGCAGGATTTCAGACATGTGACTAAGAATATTTTCGGCAAGAACACATTCAAAAGAAGAAGTATCCTCCCTGCCCTGTACCGTATAGGTCAGTCGCAGTGTGATCGCCGGCAGATGCTCCTCACGACACAGCATACATGCACACAGAAATCCCTCTGCAAGAAAGGCAGGATCTCTGGAAGGATGGGTTTTTCCGGTAATTCGCCCGACTTGTCGGAATTTTTCCAATTTTACATTTTCACCGGTACGATAAATCAAATCTGCTGTGCCTGTAACAGTAAAAGCAATTTCACCACTTGTAACTGCAAGAAACAAATCCTTGCCACCCTGCGAAATTTCTTCTGCATCTGTAGAAATAAAAACATTTCGCCTCTGGATAGATTCACTTTTGGTTCTGGCAAAAAAAGAAATTTCATCAGCACTGACGTATATTTCATTTGACTGTGGATCAATACGTATTTTCACATCAATCTCCTCTTACGCCGAAAAAATTTCATTCCGCATCTACAATAAACCGCCACAAGCGCGCCTGATCTTCTTTGGAAGCATATCCGATCCCCACCCTCGGGGCTGTATGATAGGTAGGCTTACAACCGTCCTCTTCAATCCAGAGTTCCCCGCTGCTGCACAAATCCTTCTGATTCAATTCCCTTGTAACATGCATAGCTTTTGTTACTCTTCCGGGTCCAAATATATCCCCTACACCCCGAATCAACACTGCCTCCGGAAATCCAGCATCTCCTGCAACCACATTCAGCATATCATGAATACCATAGCACAAGTAAACATAGATCGTGCCGCCGATCTCATATAAAACCTGGGTACGTTTGGTTTTTCCCTTAGATGCATGGCATGCTGTATCAGACTCGCCCATATAGCATTCTGTTTCTGTAATACGCATGCGAATCACACCATCCGCAGTTTTTCTGCAAAGAAGTTTTCCAAGCAAAGCAGGAGCCAATGCGTCCGCATGCATTTGATAAAACGCCCGATCCAATCTATGATTTTTCCCCATGGAGCACCTCAATATCATTAGTATATAATATTATCTTAACACAGAACACAGAAAAAATCCATATCCAACTTGCAATTTTGTCTGCTTCATGCTATACTGAAACATATTATAAGTGGGAGAAGTTACCATGGATGAACTCAATTATATAAAACCCGGGCGCTATAAAACCCCGGTTGATGCCGATGCAAGACGGGACGAATTTGATCTTAAAAACGGTGAAGTTTTATACAGCGGAAAACCGGTAGATATTATTTTTACAGGAGATTCCATCACGCATTTTATGGATGCAAATCTGTACTATGGTAAGTTTGGACTGGTTCTGAACCGTGGAATCGGCGGAGATGTTGCAGATATTCTTGCATGGCGGTTCCACGCAGACGTAACGCAGTTGAAGCCGCGTTTGTGCATTGCTTTGGTCGGTGTAAACAACACATGGGAATTGGACAGCAAAATCAGCAAAAAAGGACAGTACGATCGGCGCGCCGCCAATAAAGTTCTTGCTCTGCTGGAAAAGAGTTATCGCAGCATGCTGGAGGAAGCGAAAGAAAACAACTTCACATTGTGGCTAGCTTCCTGCCTGCCTACAGGAGAAGAAATTCCCAATGCAAAATTGCGGAATCCGTTCATTGCGGAAATAAACGCATTGATCCAGCGGCTCACTGCGGAATACGACACAAAGTATGTAGATTATCATTCCCGTCTTGCGAAAGAGGATGGGCTGACCTTGCAGGAAGGAATCAGCAGAGAAGGTGTACATCCCAACTATAAAGGATACACCATGATGAGCGAAGTGCTCACTCCTATGCTGGAAGAATTTTTTCAAAAAAAGTAATTTTTAGATCAAAATATCCCCGGATGCTCTAACCGAGCTTTCCGGGGATATTTTATACGAAACTATATTTTCCTTTCATCTGATACAATATGAACGATACTATCATGGGGATCCTGCAAATATTCTTTTAAAAAAGTTGGGTAAGCTTTATAATGATCCAGCTCTGATATAGGAATCCAATGCATTTCCTCCCGCACACCACCTACCGTATAACTGTCACTATGAAGCAGTTGGGTTCCTCTCGGTTGCATAAGAAAGTAAAATGTGATTTCATGGCAAGACAAGCCATTCAATGAACCGCGGCTGCTGTCAAAGAAATTTTCATGAATCACCGCTAACCGATCCACTTCATACGGAACGCCTGTTTCCTCACATACTTCCCGAATTGCTGCATCACGGGCTGTTTCACCCATTTGAACAGCTCCGCCGATGGAATACAAATAATCTTCATTCGCATTTCCTGCAAACAAAACACAGTCGTTTTCTACAATAATACCGGCAGCACGGTACCGGAACCAGTGATTCTCTCTGGTAAATCCACAATCGTATGCCATATATGTACCTCCAAATTATAATCAAAAATGTTCCAATAAATCTATCAATTCGCTCCATTCATGGATATGTAAATGTTGCATTTTGACACATATTCGCAAGAGCAATTTTTGTAGCCCTTGTCCGCATCATTTTCATACCATACGGGATAGATACCAACAGTAGCTGCTCCTAACCGGATCCCAATCAGGCTCATGTAATAACGTATGCCCATAATCGAATAAAATCATTTTGGGATATTTCATTGAATTTCTCCTGTTCTGTAGATTTTCCTGTTCCAGAAGGTCCCAATATAATTATTCCATGCATTATGTTTCTACCTTTTAAAATTCAGGATTTTTCTGTATCCAACTTCTGAACCACCTGAAAGTTTCTAACATGATTAGCAATACAAAGCAAATTCAGCCCTTGCGCTCATCGGTTTATTAAAATCCCCTTCATGTATGGTGTTTCGTTGCTGGTTTGATATATAATATTCTTTTCCTCTGCAGTACACGAAAGGAGTATTTTTATTTCTGAATCACGCTTTATTAAATCTACCACAACCACAATTGCATCTACAATTTTTTCGTTTGCAGTTCCCACCCACACATCTATTCCATCTCCGTCCATTGAAGAAGTATTTTTTAAATATCCGTAATCTACTTTATAGATAAAATCAGGATATTTAGGATGGGCACTACCTTTAGGTCTGTCAATTATTATTTCAGAATTGTAAACCAATTCATCCAATGCTGTCCAAAAATCATTTTTATACTTCATAATCATATATCCTTTCAATTATCAAACAGTCTATTTTTCTTACTATAACATAAAAAAGAGTTCAAATCAATAAATTTGAACTCTTTTAATATGTAAAATCATATACCCACGAAAGGAAGAGGAAGGGCATAGAAAACCGAACAAGAAGGAAGGGAACAAAC
>CASTST010000160.1 GCA_949451655.1 uncultured Eubacteriales bacterium
TGTGGGACGGGAGATTTTCTACACTACTTCGACGAAAAAAGTGCAGGCAACCATTGTCGGCATAAATACCGCATCTAAATATATTTATCTGGATGAGCTGCTTGCCGATATTACCTTTGCGACCGGCGACAAGCTTTGCCCCGCTAACTGCGGCAAAGACGGCGCGGCGGTATTTGCTACTTTATTCCTGGGTGCCAACGCCTACGGAACCACAGATATTGGCGGCGGCGGTATCGAGCATATTGTGAAACAAAAAGGATACGGCAACGATCCGCTGAACCAGCGTTCTTCTGTAGGCTGGAAGGCGACCAAGGCTGCTGCAAGACTGGTGGAAGAATATATGCTGCGGGTTGAGTCCGGTTCTTCCTTTAACGGCAGTTCCATTGAAACAAACTAAATTAGAATTTTGAAAGATGAGGATGTAGTTATGGTGAAAGCTTTGAAAAGTACTTCTGGAATGGAAGAAGAAACACGAATCGTGTTTATCCCCCGTAAAAATAAAAATGATACGGAACGGTATGTAGCAGTCAATGGGGAAAATATGCTGATTCAGACAGGCAGAAATGTAGAGGTTCCCCTCCGCTATGCCGAGGTGATCGAAAATTCCCTTCGGCAGGATGCGGCAGCAGAAGCATTTATTGAGGCGTATGCCAACGGCTGACGTCCTCAACTTATGAAATGGGCTATGGCGTTTTACGTCATAGGCCAAAAAAGAAAGAGGGGATTTGTATGACTGTGAATGAAGCAATTGCCCGGTGTGATGAGATGACTGGAGACAGCAGCGGCAGAGAGGCGAAGCTGCGATGGCTGTCGGATGTGGAATCTATGGTGTATCAGGAAATTATCTGTACCCATGAAGGCGCATATGAATGGGCAGCTTGGAAGCCTTTTGGTGCGGACGATGGAGAACGGGAACTGCTTGCGCAGGATCCTTACGGAGAACTGTATGTATTTTATTTAATGATGCGATCCAATTTACTGCTGCAGGACATGAATCAGTACAACAACGCTGCTGCATTGTTTGCATCGTCTTATACTTCTTTTGCAGATTGGTACAACCGAAATCATATGCCCCTGTCTGTGGGTGATATTGTATTATGATGTGGGGTGTGATATGAAAGTACCAGGCTTGAGAGAAAATAAACGCAGTAAAACAGTGATATCCGCTTTTACGGGTCTTGACAGACGTCCAAAGCCCAGCGCCGGCGGATTTGTCGATATGCAGAATATGACCGGAAAGCAATATCCGAAAATATCTGTGCGGGACAGGCGGGGGCGGATGTTGCTGGTAAATGACAACATATACGGGCTGTCTTCACTGGATCTCTGTTTGGATGATGTAATTCATCAGAATGCGTTGGTTGCAGTTCGTGAAAGCACAGTCCGGGCATTTTATTATAAAGATGACGGTATTCTTCATTGGAAGGATATAGCGGGAAGCACGATTTTTGCATCATGTGGAACGAAAAAAACGGGTGTTGTATCCGGCGGATATGTATATTTCTTTCCGGATAAATTTTACGTGAATTTAATGGATCTGACGGATCTTGGAAAATTGGAAAATACAGCGACCTTGCAGACGGGTGCAGTGACCAGCGAGGCAGGCAACGGCTACTACGAGGTTATTCTGGAACCGTGTGATATAGATGGAAACCCGGCGGAGGGAGAAACATCTTTTGTACGGCTGATTCGCAAGCGGTACACCCTGCTTGGCGGCAGTAAGGGAGATTATGAGGGAAATATGGCATATGCCGGCGGATTTTCCGATATAGACACGGTGACAATTTCCGGTTTTACCGATAAGAAATGGAACGGAGACTATACCTTGCATAAGGTTGACCCGCTGAATCAATTTATTGTGCTTTCCGGTTCTGGGAATGTTACGCAGGCGAATGGAATTTCTGTAAAAATTGCCCGGCTTGTTCCAGAAATGGATTATGTAATTGCGGCGGGAAACCGTTTATGGGGCTGTCGGTACGGCGTAGATAAATACGGGAAACCGATCAATGAAATCTATGCTAGCGCATTGGGGGACCCGAAAAACTGGAGCCGGTTTATGGGTGTTTCCACAGATTCCTGGCGGGCTTCCGTAGGTGCCTGCGGTGTATTTACCGGTGCGGTATGCTATGATGGAAAACCGATTTTTTTCAAGGAAGATACAATCATAAAAATTTATGGGGATTACCCCGGGGAATTTACAATGACGGAGCATGCACTGCGTGGAATTGAAAACGGCAGTGCAAAAAGTGCGGTGGTTGTGAATGATGTATTATATTACAAGTCGGCAAACGGTGTTGTTAAGTATGATGGGGGGATCCCGGTCAATATAGACATGGCACTGGGAAACACCCGCTGGAAAAATGCTGTGGCAGGCGGGGTGGATAATCGGTATTTCATATCTATGGAGGATTCTGCGGGGCGGCGCAGTTTGTTGACATATGATACTGTGAAAAAGATATGGTGCAGGGAAGATGATATTCCTGTGATGGAATTTTGCCGCTGCGGAAAAGAATTGTATATGCTTTGCGAGGGTGCGGAAAAGAATGAGGTGTACACAGCGTGCGGTTCCTATAACGGACTGGACTTGACCAATCCGGGAGGTGCAGAAGACGTTATTTCCTGGTACTGCGAAACGGCTGAGCTTGAATATGATACACTGGATCATGCGTATATAACGATGCTGCAGATTCGGCTGGAAATTCCCTTTGGGAGCCGCGTGCAGATTGATGTGGAATATGACAGCGACGGTATATGGCGCAGGCAGCAGGTGATAAGCGGGAAAAAGAAAAGTGTGGTGCAGATTCCGCTGCGTCCGCGCCGGTGCGATCATTTTCGCATTCGGATATCCGGAACCGGAGACGCTGCGATTTGTTCTATAGCAAAAGTAACGGAGAACTGCAGCGGCAAGGGATGGCATGCATAAATATAAAAAGCATGGAGTGAATCATGAAATTTCATATTGATCCGCCTCCTATTTCGGAGGAAACACAAAATAATACAGCACAGTTGACCAGTTGGTTATACGGACTGGCTGATACGCTGAATGTTGTTTTAGCAAATTTAGGTTATGATAATTTTAACCGGGATGTACGTGCACAATTGGAAGAAAGGAGTAAACAATGACATATACGATTAAAAAAGGCGATACGCTGTCTTCCATAGCCAAAGAGCATAACACAACGGTAGATGCATTGGCAAGCAGCAATAATATTCAGAACAAGAATCTGATTTATGCAGGAAATACACTGCAGATTCCTGACGGCGGCGCAGGCGGAAATGAGGTTTCTGTGACGTCAGATGCGTGGTATTCGATATATGGAGGTCCCTCCGGAAACAGAGACACGTATCACAGTAACGGGTACAGGCAGAGCAACAGTGTGAAGGACGCGCAAGCTGCGGTTGAAAATTGGGAAAAAGCAAAGCCTGCGCCGTATGACAGTACTTACAGCAAACAACTGGACGCGCTGATTTCTGCGGCAACAGGAAGAGAATTTTCCTATGATCCTGCACAGGATCCTTTATATAAAAGCTATAAGGATTCGTATACGCAGAACGGGCGTCTTGCCATGCTGGACGCGATGGGAAAGGCTGCTTCTCTGACAGGGGGAATGGGAAACAGCTATGCACAATCTGTCGGGCAGCAGGCGTATGGAAACTATATGCAGGATCTGGCACAAGTGATTCCAAAACTGTATGAAGCCGCATACGGGCGTTATACCGCGGAAGGAGATCAGCTGCATGATCAGATTAAATTGTTGTCCTCGTTAGAAAATGATCAATGGGATCGCTATAATGATATGCTGGAAAATTATCTGAAGGAAGGCAAATTTCTTTTTGATAAGTATGATACAATGTCTAATGCGGACTATGAAAAATTTTTGGATTACATGGAGCTTCTTAGAGCTTCTGTGTGACGAATGCAAACAGCGCAGTATTTAGGCGCGTGATGTTTCAGGAAAAAGAGAGGCACCGCCTCTCTTTTTCAGAAGGTGGCAAGCCATACTTCAAATTTTTGCTGAACATTATGCCGCCTTGTCTGCGCTGTTTTTATAATATGACGTGTAAAAGTCATATTTATATGCTATACTATAGAAAAAAAGGAAATGGAGGTTATTATGCAGACGAACCGACTGTTTCAGATTATATATACGTTGCTGCGAGAGGGCACTGTCACTGCCGGAGAACTGGCAAAGCGATTTGAAGTTTCACAGCGGACGATTTATCGGGATATTGACGCGTTGTCCCTTGCTGGCGTGCCTGTTTATACCAATAAAGGAAAAGGCGGCGGGATTTCTTTGCTGCAAGATTTTGTGTTGGATAAGTCTCTGCTCAGCGAGACGGAGCAAAATGCGATATTGACTGCTTTGCAGGGATTTGTGCCGCTGCAATCTGGAGAGGATGCTTCGGTGCTTGAAAAACTCAGTGCTT
>CASTST010000161.1 GCA_949451655.1 uncultured Eubacteriales bacterium
AGCTATTTCGAACACAACAAACGGGAACGGGGAGAATATATCGTGAGCCGGCTTTTACAAGGAGAATCCTGTGCATTGGTAACCGATGCGGGAATGCCTGCTATCAGCGATCCCGGTGAAGATTTGGTTGCACTTTGCGCCCTGCGCGGCGTTCCTGTAACTGCAGTTCCGGGATGCTGTGCCGCCGTCACCGCCCTTGTTTTGTCCGGGCTTTCAACCGGACGGTTTGTTTTCGAAGGATTTCTTACTACAAGCAAAAGCGACCGTCACCATCGGTTGGAAGAACTGGCTGACGAATCCCGCACCATGATTTTTTATGAAGCGCCACATAAGCTGCGTAAAACGCTGGCAGATATGGAAAGCGCATTCGGCGGAACACGCAGAATCACTCTATGCCGCGAACTTACCAAGCTGAATGAGGAAGTAATACGCACCACTCTGCAGGACGCAGTACAAATGTACGCCGAAAAAGATCCCCGGGGTGAATATGTACTGATTTTAGAAGGCGCGCCTGCAATATCCAAAACAGATTATCCTGCAAATGCGGCAGAACATGTGCAAATGTACATCAATATGGGCATGCGCAATATGGACGCCATTAAAGCAGCTGCCAAGGAACGCGGGGTTGCTAAAGCGGAATTATATAAAGAGATTGTGGAAGCGAAAGAGAAATAAAATCCCCCTCCCCTATTGAAAATCTATCCATATTTGGGTATAATATATAGAAATAAAGAAGTAAGGAGACACGCGGTATGCTGTATACAAAACGAATGCCTTCGGGCATGTATTTTGACTTATATAATAAACGCCGTGCTGCCCTGTATAGATAAATGATATATAGGACAGTACACTTGTCCTATTTTTTATGAATACAATCAGAGAGGTATTACATTTATGAGTAAAGAGAAATTTTATATAACGACAGCCATCGCCTACGCTTCACAAAAACCTCATTTTGGAAACACCTATGAAGTCATTATGACCGACTGTATAGCCCGGTATAAACGCCAACAGGGATATGACGTGTTTTTCATGACCGGTACAGACGAGCACGGGCAGAAAGTTGAAAATCTTGCCCGGGAAGCAGGCGTATCCCCAAAAGAATATGTCGACCAGGTGTCCGGGCAAATCAAGGAAGTCTGGGATCTTATGGGGGCAAGCTACGATCACTTTATCCGCACAACCGATGAAGATCACGAAAAAGCTGTGCAGCATATTTTCAAAAAGCTGTACGATCAGGGAGATATTTACAAAGGCGAGTACGAAGGCTGGTACTGTACACCGGATGAAGCATTTTTTACCGACACACAGGTAACCGACGGAAAATGCCCTGACTGCGGACGCCCCGTGCAGCGCGCCAAAGAAGAAGCATACTTCTTTAAAATGAGCAAATATGCCGACCGCCTTATCAAGCATATTGAAGAAAATCCGGAATTTATCGAACCGGAATCCCGGCGCAAGGAAATGCTGAATAACTTTTTATATGCCGGGCTGCAGGATTTGTGCGTTTCCCGTACCTCCTTTAAATGGGGAATTCCCGTTTCTTTTGACGATAAGCATGTAATTTATGTTTGGATTGACGCACTGTCCAATTATATCACCGGACTTGGCTTTGACCCGGACTGTGAAAAAAGCGAAAATTATAAAAAATACTGGCCTGCGGACGTTCACATTATCGGAAAGGATATTCTTCGTTTTCACACCATTTACTGGCCCATTTTGCTTATGGCAATGGGCGAACCGCTTCCAAAAAAAGTGTTTGGACATCCCTGGTTCAACGTAGGACAGGATAAGATGAGCAAATCCCGCGGGAACGTCTTTTATGCAGACGATATGGCAAAACGGTTCGGCGTAGACGGCGTTCGGTATTATGCGCTGTCCGAAATGCCTTATGCCAATGACGGATCTATTACCTACGAAAATGTAATTACCCGTTACAACAATGATCTGGCAAACAACTTGGGAAACCTGGTCAGCCGTACCATTGCAATGGCGAAAAAATATTTTGATGGGATTGTTCCTGCCCCTGCCGGCGAAGCGGAACCGGACCCGGATCTGAAGGCTGCTGCTTTGGAGGCAGTTGCTGCATTCCAGAAAAATATGGACACCTATCATATTGCAGATGCGCTGGAAGCAGTATTCTCCATGCTCCGCCGTGCCAACAAATACATTGATGAAACAACGCCCTGGTCGCTTGCTAAGGATCCTGCTGCAAAAGACCGTCTCGGCACCGTTCTGTATAATCTGCTGGAATCCATCCGGATTGCCGCAGTACTGCTCACCCCTGCGATTCCCTCCACATGCGCATCCATCTTTGCCCAGCTTGGTACGGATAAAACAGAATATAACACACTCACTGCATTTGGAGCACTGGAAGCAGGAAAGGCGCTGGGAGAAGCGGAAATGCTTTTCTCCCGCATTGATGAAAAGAAAATGCTGGAGGAAATTGCCGCAGAAGCTGCAGCAAATGCTCCCGCTGCACCGAAAAAGCCGGAAGGAATTGCACAAATCGGCATAGATGATTTCATGGCTGTGGAACTGCGCAGCGCCCAGGTACTCACCTGCGAAAAGGTGAAAAAGGCAAAAAAGCTTTTAAAACTGGAATTGGATCTGGGCTATGAAAAGCGCCAGGTAGTTTCCGGAATCGCTGCGTTCTATGCTCCGGAAGATTTAATCGGTAAAAAGATTATTGTCGTTGCCAATTTAAAACCGGCAAAGCTGTGCGGAATTGAGTCCAACGGTATGATTCTTGCCAGCGGTGAGGAACAAGTTCGAGTTGTATTCTTAGCAGAGGAAACGCCTCTCGGAGAACGGATTCGCTAAACTATACGCTTTCAAACATGGGGAGACTGCTCCCCATGTTTGTTCATGTCTACCATAAATTTTAGAAAGCTGTAAGTTATGAAATTTTTCGATTCCCATACCCATTATTATGACAAAAGATTTATAGAAGAATATCCCGGTGGAATAGACGGGGCAATTGCCGACTCCATGCGTGCGGGAATGTGTGGCTTCTTGTGCGCGGGAACCAATCCGGATACGACAAAATTATCTATTGCACTCGCAGAAAAATATGAAAACGCTTATGCTTCCGCAGGGCTTCATCCTCAGGATACTGCTGCATATACAAGTGCACAACTTCCCACTGTATTGTTTGAAATTGAACAATTGCTTGCGCATCCTAAAGTCGTGGCGCTGGGCGAAATCGGACTGGACTATCACTGGGATCCGGATCGCGCCGTACAAAAAGAAGCTTTTGACGCACAGCTTTCTCTTGCAGAAGCAGCGAAGATTCCTGTAATCATCCATGACCGGGACGCTCATGGCGATACGATGGATATTATCCTTGCCCACAAAAATGCAACCGGCGTTATCCACAGCTACAGCGGAAGCGCTGAAATGGCAAAGGAATATGTACGCATGGGCTGGTATCTTTCCTTCAGCGGTCCTCTTACATATAAGAATGCAGAAAAAGTCCGCACTGCCTGTAAGGCAGTTCCCGCAGATCGCCTTCTCATTGAAACAGACTGTCCGTATCTGCCGCCAGTTCCCCATCGCGGAAAAATCAATACATCTGCGCTTATGCTCCATACGCTGGAAACTATGGCGGAATGTACCGGACTTCCCATAGATAGAGTCGCCGAGCAAACAATGGAAAATGCATGCAATCTTTTCCGTATCCGTCTTTTATGAATTTTCTGTAAAAGCCCTTGCATAATGGGGCATGTACAGGTATAATAGAATTATATACCAATTTATAACATTTTAGAAAGGCTCCTTCTTATATAAGGAGAAAGTGTGGCTTCTTTATGAACCTCTTCCCTGTACTTTTGGACACAGCAGCCGAAGGCGGCGGTATCACGCAATATGCCGGAACCATTATTATGATTCTTGCTATGGTAGCAATTTTCTATTTCTTTCTGTACAGACCCCAGAAAAAGCAGGAAAAAGCTGCTAACGAAATGAAGAATTCGTTGGAAGTAGGCGATGAAATTACTACCATCGGCGGAATCATTGGTGAAATCGTTTCCATCAAGGATGAAACCTGTGTAATTGAAACAACCAGAGATAAAACGAAAATCCGTATTTTAAAGAGCGCCATCAGTAAAGTTGATGTAAAAGCTTCTGAAAAAGAGGCATAAAAGTTTGTCCTCCGGAATATTCTTGTATAAAAGAATTCCGGAGGATATTTTTATGACATCGTCAACAAATGACAAAGCCGCCGGCGCCGGAAAATTGCTGCGCGGCGCCACCCGCGGATTGATTTGGTCCATCATTCTGGCAGCGGTACTGCTGGTGCTGTTTTCTCTTTTCTGCTACATGATGCCGGATCCAGACAAATACCTGAGCACATTCGGACTTGCCGCTTTATATATCTGTGCACTTGTAGGCGGCATTGTCGCCGGAAAAC
>CASTST010000162.1 GCA_949451655.1 uncultured Eubacteriales bacterium
GTTATTATAGCATCAAACATTTTTTTTGTCAACGGGCATTTGAAATTTTTTTCATTTTTTCTTTATGACAGGAATAAAAAATTTAAAAGAAACGTATACAACCCAAATAAAATATGTTAAAATATTGAAAATATGTATTTTCCTGCTCCATAAGGAGACAGTGAAATACGCAAGCGCGAAAAATGCGAGATACCCATATCGCAAGTTTACCTTTTCGCGCCGTATTTACTCTATGAATGTAAAAGAAAGTATGGTGTTATTATGAAAAAACCGGAACCGCTTATATTAGATACGGACATTGGCAGCGATATCGATGACACATGGGCACTTGCCATGATTCTGCGCAGCCCGGAAATAGATCTGCGTATGGTAGTCTCTGCAGCTTTTGAAACTACATATCAAGCAAAGCTTGCCGCCAAAATGCTGCAAATTGCCGGACGCGAGGACATACCTGTTGGCGTTGGCGTCCCCGGAAGCGGCGACATGGAAGGCAACAGCAACATTCGGGAGTGGGTTGAAGATTATGATTTGTCATCCTATCCCAATGTCCACACAGATGGTGTTGGTGCGATGATAAATCTCATTATGAATTCCGATGAAAGGATTACCGTTCTTGCGATCGGTCCGTGCACAAATCTCGCGGAAGCAATCAAAAGAGAACCCCGAATCATTGAAAAAAGCCGGCTGGTTTTCCTGGGTGCAAATCTGTATAACGGGGCTGTTCAGGGTTGGTATCCCCCGCTTGGAAAAGAAAGCAACATCAATGTGAGCATTGATGCCTACCGCACCGGCGTGGAAAAGAACGACTGGGAAGTAGAACTGATTCCGTTGGATGTATCCGGATATACCATTTTGAATGCAGACTATTTCAGTCATATCCGGGAAACGGCGAAAAATGATCCGCTATTGACAGCGCTTATAGAAAATACTGACATCTGGTTCAAAAACATGAACTATGACTACCACGGTACAACTTCCGGATTGTTCGACACGGTAGGCGTATATGCACTCATTTCAAAGGATTTGCTGAACTATGAAAAATTGCCTGTTTATGTAAGCAACAGCGGGCTTACGTTCATTGATCCCATGCGCGGCAAAATGATGGATTGCGCCGTATCCTGGAAGGATAAGGAAAAGTTTTATAAGTTTCTTACTGCTCGCCTATGTGGTGAAATATGAGTATTTTGCAGTAGCATTCCGATATTATTTCGGGTAAAACAATCCCTCAGTCGCTACGCGACAGCTCCCTTTGCACAAGGGAGCCTTTTTATTTGGGAGACACAACGGTTCTCTTACAAAGGGGAGCCTTTTATTCGGGAGACGCAACGGTTCTCTTACAAAGGGGGACTTTTTATTCGGGGGACACAGCGCTTTTCTTACAAAGGGAGCCTTTTTTACTGCACTGCAACTTCGCAGCTTAGCCCCTTCCCAGCAAAAGGAGGTAGTACGGCACATCCGCATTAAGCTTTATAAGCCTCCCCCCAGCAAAGGGAGGTGGCGCGCCGTAGGCGTGTCGGAGGGATTGTCTGCACATATCGCCGATTTGCACTCTATCCAAAATGATTGCAAGAACAATCCCCCAGTCACTATCGCTACGCATCACTGCGTTTGGGCGACAGCTCCCTTTGGAACTGCGTAGCAGGTCCTCACATGGGGACCTTTATTGTTTGGGATGCCATACGACAGCTTGCATAACAAATTACCCCATAAAAAAGGCTGCACTTTGTGCAGCCTTTTTCGAGTTTCTTATTTACTTCAATGCGGCAGCCTCAAAAGCTTCCCATGCAGTTGTCGCCTCTTCGTCTCCATCAATGATTAACGCCAATGCGTTATCGTACTGTCTCCATACCAAATCCTGATGTTCCATTGCCCAGGACATAATAGCATATTCCTCCGGCATGTACATCTGAAGGGAGGATGCCTGGGTGTGCATATATTCATTCGCAACGGTCTCACGTACCTCTTTAAAATCATCCTGCGTCATTTCATCGTCAAAAACGAATACTGCAAAGGTTTCATGCCCGTTGCTGGGCGTTGTAATAACATAATCAACCAAATGATCCGCCGCATTCATATCCACAATTCCATACAAAAGCATCATCATTTCGCTTTCATCATCTGCCTTGTAAATCACTTCGCTGACTTTATCCTCAAAGGAAATTTTATCGTTCACCGCTGCAACAATTTCTGCAAGATCTCCTGTAACCTTTGTTTTGTCCGCCGGGGTATCTTTTTCACATCCTGTCAATCCCACAAGGCAGCAGGACACAAGCAGCATCGCTAAAAACAAGCTGATTTTTTTCATAGTAATATTACACTTTCTTTAACTTAATATAATGTTATTTTTTTGGAAACGAGCTTAGTCTAAAACCGCTTTCCCGTTGACATAATTGCGCAAGTTTCGTTCTGCTACTATAACAATAATTACATCTGCATCGGAATTTAAAATATCGCTTTCACTAAAGTCAAAAGTCCAGTTATATGTGCTCTTATGAAAACTGTCCTTCAGGAAAGGAACCATTGCAATACTGTAAGAATCGCGCATAATATATGCGTTTGGCGCATTTTGATTGTAGTCATTTTGATACTGATAATAATACAGCCTGTCGCTATACCCATCCTGCGCTTCATATGCAAATGCAAACTGTCCCCATCCTGCTTTGGGGGTATAATTGATCAGATGTGCGGTTCTTCCGCTTTTCAGCGTATATACCGGACCATAATCTTTAAGACGGCTGTAATATCCCAAATAATACGCAAGATCTTTCATATAGGTTTCGCAATAATTGATTTGATATTCACTTTTATCATGAATCACCACATTTGGAAAATCCGCCTTTATCATATCCATTGCAGCACGGTATGCAAAATAGCCTGCATGGTTGTTCCAGTGCGTATCATATTTGTAATACAAGTTGCGCTCCGGAACCTCCTGAACAGCAGCAGCCATCGCTCCGCGCAAATCTACCGCAGTAATACCGGCGCTCTGCAAAAGCTCCATAAACTGATCATACCGGCGATAAGAAGCCATCGTATATCCTTCCGGCATATAATCGGGATACACTGTATTCTTATTAGGAGCAATCACAAAATATAACTTCTTTCCGTGAGACTCAGCCCAATTGTTACGCTCAATCAAAGTCCTTTTTGCACGGTTATACACAGTATCCGTTAAAAAGCCGGAACCGGTAAAGTCTGGGATCGTATCTTCATAGAACATATAATCATCGTAACCCACGATAACATTTTCACAAACTGTTCCCGGCTTAATATCTTTTAAAAACAGTCTCGGAGAGTTGTACAGTTCATATTCCGAAGGAAATACTGTTTCGCTCATCAAAGGCATATAGGGGACGGTGGCAGAATTATCCTCATCCCATGTTGCAGACCGATCAGAATATGTATGAATCAGCACTTTCCCAGTGGGAGTTTGAACCGGTCCTGCACTTCCGCCACCGCCGCCATTTCCTGTAAATCCACCGCCGGAGCTGCTATATCCGCCGGAAGACTGCAAATTTCCACCACCGCTCAAAGCGCCGCCGCCGGAAAGTTCTCCTCCGCCGGAAGACCATCCTGTATCTGCTCCGCCAGTGGGAGTAGTATCCGCCGCAGCTTCTGTAGTTTCTTCTTCCGTTGTTTCCTCTTCTGTAGTTTCTTCCTCAGGTTCCGTGGTTTCTTCCTCAGTTGTTTCCTCTTCAGTCGTTTCCTCAGTTGTCTCTTCAGACTTTGTAGTATCCTTGCCTTTTTTGTCATCATTACATGCAGTCAGACAAAGCATAGCCACAGTAAGAAGCAGCACAAGAATAGATAATAACTTTCTCATCATTTTGCTCCGGTAGTTCCGGTCCCTTTCCACAGTGATTGCTATATTCGGAATTTATCAGATTCCGATACAATCCTACACATTTGTTAGTATTATAGCACATTTACATTCCATGCGCAACGTTTTTTGTCTATTTTGGGGCATAATCCTTTCCTGTTTTTTTATTTTTTTATGAATTCTCTTTTTATTTCCCGGAAAATATGTTATCTTATTATATGTAGATATTTCAAAAAGGTGTGGATAATTTAATTATGGATAAAAATACCGTCTCTGCTATGCGGCAAAACGATATCAGTTTATTATACCCGAATTATGCAGATCAAGCTGCCTTTTATAAGCAATTTTCCGGGCTTTCTAATGACAGCGCCGAGCAATTGGAACTGTATAAACTGATAGATCTTTCCTCCTGCGATATCGGATGCTTTTTCACCACCGATCCGGAGATTATTCGATATCGGCAAAAAACCT
>CASTST010000163.1 GCA_949451655.1 uncultured Eubacteriales bacterium
TGTGTCATTTTTTCGTATTTGAAATCCATTTGGAGTATACTATTCCATTTTGAAATTCACGGATTCAGGTTGAAGTTTACAGCACGATATGGATCGTCATAATATTTCCGGTCCTTTGTTTCTTTTTCACATGGTAAATTTCATGTGTTTTTCCATGCCGTGTTCTGCACAATATAGGTAGTTATTGTAACTCCCATACCCTGCATCCGCTACTGGATATTTGGGATAAAATTCGTAGTTTTTATGAAATTGCTCCATAAGCAGCTGAAAACAGTCCGAATCCGCTGCATATTGGAAAATGTTATATACAGCAATATATCCATCACAGATACCCATCTGGATATTATAGGCTGGCAGCAGCTGGTCGTTACCCATATAGTCTCTTTTCATACGAATAAAAGTTACGTCATGATTGGACCTGGAATAGCTATTGCGATGCTTTCCACAAATTTCGACACTTTGGTAGTGTCTCCTCAGTTTCTTCCGACTTTCGTCAATTCGCTCATATAAACGCTGGACTTCGGTTTTCCGCCGACCTGAACCATGTACAAAATCCGCAGCAGAAATGTCGGCAGCTTTTAAAAGCTGTCCCAGCACAAGCTCCAGATAATCCATACTGTACTCTTCCCGAAGCTCCAGTTTCGCTCTCTAGTATTGCAGCAGCGTTTCGTTTGCTTCCTGTATCGCCTTTGTCAATTTCCCAAATTCGCGGAGGATACTCTTTTCACAACTCTTTTTCCATACCCAGGTGTATTTATTTGCATTCGCCTCTATTTTTGTGCCGTCTATATACACATGGTTCAAATCCACTTGTTCCTGACGGAAAATATAGCTGTTGATTTCACGCAGGATTTCCTCAAGCGGACCATTCAGTTCTTCATTGATGAATGTGCAGAGTGTTGCATAGCTCGGTGCAGGCATCTCATCTAAAAGCCATAGGAATCGGATATCTGTCTTACAGAGTTTCTCAATTCCCCGAAGCAAAGGATATCCATACTCCACAAATGCGAACAGCACTACCTTCAAGAGTTTTTCGGGTCATATCTTGAGCGGCCTGTTTTGCAGTCCTTTCGTGCAAAATATTTGTTTAGATCAATATGTCCCACCACTTCTTGAAAGGAATATACCGGATCTGTTGTTTCAACTATTTTTCCATATCCACTGGCAATTTCAGTTGGATTGGTGTATAATATTTTTTAATTGCATTCATTTGAATGCAATTAAAATTTTACCACAAACCGGCTGCTCCTTCACTCGGGAACAGCCGGTTCTTTTTGGGGATCAGGGCTGTTTTTTAATAGCCCCTTCTGTTTCCTGCTGGTACAGCAGGTTATTCCGTTTTTGGGGCGGGCGGCTGCAACCGTTCCTCCAGCCAGTGTGAAATATCACCAAATACATCCAGCCGGTTGATTTCATTCAGGATTTCATGCCGTCCACCCTTATAAAAAATCACGTCAACATCTTTTTGTCCCGAGGAACGGTACATTTTTGCAACCTGCCGCACGCCTTCCCCATAACCGCCGACCGGATCGCAGTCGCCCGCGATCAGCAGCAGCGGAAGCAGATGCGGCGTCTGCCGGTAGCACCGGATCGAATTGGCTTGTACTACCAGTGTAAACAAATCCCGGAATCCGACTGCCGTAAAAACAAAATTACACTTCTCGTCCGATTCATACAGCTCAACCACCTGTGCATCTCTTGTGAGCCAATCAAACGGAGAATTTGCGGGCTTGATTCGCCGGTTATAACCCTTAAATGCCAGCCGAGAAAGAATCCCGGAACGGTATGTCATTCCCTTGGCGCGCGCCACCGAATCAGACAGGCGTATCCCTGTTTTCGCCATCGGGTTTGGCCCGACTGTGCCGCAGATCATTGCGCCTGTCAGCTGGCTGCCGTATTCGGTCAGATAAAGCCGCGCAACCAGCGAACCCATAGAATGCCCCAACAGGAAATATGGAAGCTCCGGATAGCGTGCTTTCATCAAATCAGTCAGCGTTTCTGCATCCTGTATCAGCACACGCCAGCCATTTTTCGGAGCAAAAAAGCCCAAATCATCTGGTTTAGAGATGGAGGCTCCATGCCCGACATGGTCATGTCCGCAGACAGCCAGTCCCAGCGAACATAAATATTTTGCAAAAAATGTATACCGTGAAAAATATTCGCACATCCCATGGATGATCTGCACAACTCCACGGATTGGGACATCCTCCGGGCAAAGGATATAATAGGAGACATTTGACACCCCGTTTGCGCTTTTGAACATATTTTGAGTACATTTTACATTCATGCGATCAAACCCTTCCGTTCAGTTGCGGCAGCTTGCCTTTAGAACTATTCTACCACAAAACCGACTGGTTTGAGCCTTGTTTTTATGAAATTTAACAAAACATTCATAATTATAATGCACTTGGCCAAATCACGCTGTAAAGTTCACCGCAATGTAGGAAAATGTCGAAAATCGGCCTTTGACTGCCGCTTTGGTATGCTATCGGAGGATTGTGCACATACTGGAACATGTTTGACGATGAGCAATGCACGCAACTTTTTCCGTCAGTCAAAGATAATTTCCGCCGTCCGGCGCGGGATCACGCTGACCCAAAGCCGGTTTTTAAGAAATCCAGCTTCTTAGCAGTGCTTATGATTCAAGAAAGATAACTACAGGGAGGACTCTCCATGACCCGGATATTTGCTGAAAATGACTATATGCTTACCAATGCGCTCCATATTGATCAAAGTTTTGATATCATCCGCCGTCCGGTGCGCCTGGGCGGACGGGATGCTGCATTTTATTTGATTGACGGCTTTGTAAAGGACGATTTGTTTGAAAAGCTACTCGAATTCTTTTTTGCATTGACCGCAGACGACCCGGCTTTCACCGGTGCGGAGGCGTTCCTTTCCCGCGCGGTGCCGTACTGCGAAGCCGCACTTGAAACCGATATGCAGAAGATATTGACGTCCATCCTTTCCGGGCAGACCTGCCTGCTGATTGATGGTTTTTCATCGGCTGTCCTGTTGGATATCCGAACCTATCCCCAGCGAGACACGGCAGAGCCGGAGAAAGACAAGGTGCTGCGCGGTTCACATGACGGCTTTGTTGAGGCAATGGTGCTCAACTGCGCCCTGATCCGCCGGAGGATTCGCTCCCCCCAGCTGCGTATGGAGTATCACGCAGTAGGAACACTTTCACAGACTGATGTTGCACTGTGTTATCTGGATGGCTCCGCCGATCCAAAACTGCTGGCAAAAATACGCGACCGCCTGCAAAACGCCAAGGTCGGCGCACTGACCATGAATCAGGAAAGCCTGTCTGAAATCTTATTCCGGCACAAGTGGTATAACCCATTTCCGAAATTCAAATACACTGAGCGCCCGGATGCAGCGGCAGCGCAGATCCTGGAAGGGGATATCGTGATTTTGGTTGACAATGCACCGGCCTGCATGATTCTTCCTACCACCATTTTTGATGTGCTTGAGGAAACAAATGATTATTATTTTCCACCGCTGACCGGCACATACCTGCGTTTAACACGGTATTTTGTATTGCTTTTAATGCTCCTGCTCACGCCGGTCTGGCTGCTGCTGACCGAAAACCCGGGCTGGCTGCCGCCGGAATTTTCTTTTCTCCTGCCTGCGGAAACACCGGCTGTCCCGATTTTCTGGCAGCTGATGATTCTTGAGGTCGGCATTGACGGGCTCAAGCTCGCCACCCTTTCCACGCCCTCCATGCTCACGACTTCCCTTTCCCTGATTGCGGGTATTGTAGTTGGGGACTTTGCAGTGCAGTCTGGATGGTTTTCTGCGGAAACCATGCTTTATATGGCGCTTGTTGCGTTAGGCGGATACAACCAGCCCAGTTGGGAACTCGGCTACGCGATGAAGTTCATGCGCCTTGGCCTGCTTGTGCTGGCGGCTGTATTCGGCCTGTGGGGGCTGGTGGGAGGCATGGTGGCCATCCTGATTATTCTGGTTTCCAACAAAACGTTTGACGGACAGTGTTACCTGTACCCGCTGATTCCGTTCAACTGGAAGCACCTGAAAAAGAAACTGTTCCGGCCCAGCATCCGCCGTCAATAAATACTTTTGCTGGATAAAATAAGAACCTGTATTCACAATTTGCAAAACTGACAGTCTGTGAATACAGGTTCCAAGGTTTTCTGTTGCCTTCCAAGCAAAAAAATGGGGCTGTTAAAAAAGGCCCCTGATCCCCAAAAAGAACCGGCTGTTCCCGAGTGAAGGAGCAGCC
>CASTST010000164.1 GCA_949451655.1 uncultured Eubacteriales bacterium
CAATCCCCCAGTCTCCACTGCGTGGAGCCAGCCCCCTTTGCACAAGGGGGCCTTTATAGTTATGTGCTTATGCAGGATGCCCCTGCACAAGGGGGTCCTTATAGTTATGTGCTTACGCGGGATGCCCCTGCACAAAAGAGGGGAAAATTTGTTACACCACTTGCTAAGGAATAAATTCGCTAAAATCAAGAAAAAGCCTCCGACAGGAGGCTTTTTTCATTACATTCCTTTTCTTGCCCGGGATTCTTCCTTCAAACGCAATTCTGTATTCAGCGTGCGTTTACGCAACCGAATGGATTTCGGCGTTACTTCAATCAACTCATCATCCCCAATAAATTCAATTGCCTGTTCCAGGCTGAACTGTTTATGGGGAACAAGACGCAGCGCCTCATCCGCTCCCGAAGATCGAATAGCTGTAAGATGCTTTTTCTTACATACGTTCAACGCAATGTCCATCTGCTTGGGGCACTCACCTACAATCATTCCTTCATATACCGGCGTCTGCACACCAATGAACATTACACCGCGATCCTGCGCATTATACAATCCGTAGGAAGTGGACTCACCCTGCTCACTTGCAATAAGAGAGCCGGTATAGCGCACGGTGATTTCTCCCTTATGGGGCTGATATCCTGCAAATATGGAACTGATAATCCCCTCTCCCCGGGTATCTGTCAGAAATTCACTCCGGTATCCGAACAAACCCCTGGCAGGGATAGAATATTCTATCTTCATGCGGCTGCCCCGCAGGTTCATCTCCAACAGCTCTCCCTTACGGGAACCAAGCTTTTCAATAACCGTTCCCACATATGCTTCCGGTACTTCCACTGTAACCTGCTCCATAGGCTCGCAAAGCTGCCCGTCAATCTCCTGCATTAGAACATGGGGAGTGGAGCAGCAAAGCTCAAAGCCTTCTCTGCGCATAGTTTCAATCAAAATGGACAAGTGCATTTCGCCCCGTCCGGCAACCTTAAAGCTGTCCGTTGTGTCTCCATCGGAAACACGCAGGGATACGTCCCGCAGGGTTTCCTTATACAGTCTGTCACGGATCTGTCTGGATGTGACAAACTTGCCTTCTCTGCCTGCAAATGGACTGTCATTTACAGAAAAGGTCATTTCCATGGTAGGCTGACTAACCTTAACAAATTCCAGCGGCTCCGGATCAGACGGTGCGGTTATGGTATCGCCAATCGTAATTTCCTCTGCGCCGGAGAAGCATACGATGTCTCCCATGGAAGCGCTTTCTACCGTAGCCTTTCCAAGACCATCATACTGATACAAGGACACAATTTTCATCTTTTTCGGCGGAGCGTCCGGCGTATGATAGTTTACGATTACCGCTTCACTGCCTACATGCATGCTGCCCCGTTCAATCCGGCCAATGCCGATTCGACCTACATACTCGTTATAATCTATAGAAGACACAAGCATTTGCAGCGGTGCGTTCGGATCCCCCTGGGGAGCAGGAATATACTCCAGAATTGTATCCAGCAAGGGCTTCAAATCTTCACCGGTACCATGGGGATCAATAGAAGCGGTACCTGCACGTCCGGAGCAGAACAGCATGGGAGAATCCAGCTGCTCATCCGTAGCATCCAAATCCATGAGCAGTTCCAGAACCTCATCAATTACCTCATCTACCCGGGAATCGGGACGGTCGATTTTGTTTACTACAACAATAACCCGGTGTCCCAGTTCCATAGCCCGTCCTAAAACGAAACGTGTCTGCGGCATGGGACCTTCTGCAGCATCAACCAAAAGGATAACGCCGTTGACCATTTTCAGAATCCGTTCTACTTCCCCTCCGAAATCTGCGTGTCCGGGGGTATCAACAATATTGATTTTCTTGCCTTTATAAAGAACCGAGGTGTTTTTCGCCAGAATCGTAATTCCCCGTTCCCGTTCCAGATCGCCGGAATCCATTACCCGTTCCTGCACCACCTGGTTTTCATGGTATTCTCCGCATTGTTTCAGCATTTGATCCACCAAGGTCGTTTTCCCATGGTCAACGTGGGCGATGATGGCAACATTTCTCAGATCTTCTCGAATCATGCAGCGTTCCTTTCGATAATACGACTTATATTCTCTAACTTATATAGTATACAACAAAAAAAGATGCGAGGCAACTGTAAATCCCATAAATTTTACCGGTTTGCCTTACTTTTCCTTGTGAATTATTTCCCCGGCAAGCTGTTCTGCCTTCCAAAGAAGCGCCTGACGCGCATTTTCCACCGTTCCGTCAGCCACCGACTGCAAAAGGCAGGTTAGTATCTCGTTTATCTGTGGGCTAGGCGGAACCCCCAAAGAAATCAAATCCCCGCCGTTTACGGCTAAATCCTGCACACGTACAGGCGCCCCCTCTCTTTGCAGACTGCGAATGATTTCTTCTGTCTCGTCAATCAGCGGGAACTGAAAATGATATGCGGGCGCTTGCGCAGACAAGTCTGCCCGGCGCACATGGACGAGAAGCAGCGCGTCTTCATATCCCACCTGCAGCAGATACCGATGCACAGAAACACGATCCACAGCAGGACGTATATCGTGATATAAAATCAGCCTGCATACTTTCTCTATGGTTTTTCTGTCGCATGCAAGCCGGGTTAGAATTTCCCGCGCCATCCCGGCGCTGCGTTCCTGATGACCGCGGAAATGGCGGATTCCGTTTTCATCCTCCGTCATCACATACGGTTTTGCAATATCATGCAGCAGCATGGTCAGGCGCAGCACTTTCTCAGGCGGGCACGCATCTACTGTGGCTGCAATATGACCGTATACCGTATAAATATGGTGGGGATTTTTCTGATCGAAGTCCACTGATGGCGCAAGCTCCGGAATCACTGTGCAAAGAGGTTTTGCAAACTGGTGCATAACCGCCCCGGCATACTTCCCGCAAATAAATTTAACTAGTTCTGCAAAAATCCGTTCTGCTGATATTTTCTGCAAAAGAGGAGCACACATATCCGCTGCTTGCATCAGCGCCGCGTCCGCCGAAAAGCCCAGGGTTGAACAAAACCGCATAGCCCGCAGAATCCGCAGTGCATCCTCGGAAAACCGTTTTTCTGCATCTCCCACACAGGAAAGCACCTTACGCTGCAAATTTCTCTGCCCGCCGAAAGGGTCGATCAGTCCCGTGTCCGGGCGATACGCCATCGCATTGACAGTAAAATCCCGTCTGGCAAGATCCTCAGCAAGGTTGTCCGTATATGCAATTTCATCCGGATGCCGACCATCCGTATACGTGCCCTCACAGCGGAAGGAGGTTATTTCTACAGGATGCCCGTCCGCAATGACCGTCACCGTACCATATCGCACACCGGTTTGCAGAACTTTATATCCGGGGAAACACCCAAGCAGCACTTCCGGCGGAGCCGGTACGGCAATATCATAATCCTCCGGCGTAATACCGAGAAGCGCGTCCCGAACGCATCCGCCCACCAGATACCCGCTATAGCCTCTGGTATCCAGACAGTGCAAAAGCTGTTTTATATATTCCGGCAGTAGAATCATATGCGGCATCTGGCGCTACCTCCAATAGAATACTGACAATATTGTATCATAATATTCGCCCTGCGGCAAGGGGGGATGCGTTCAGAATCCCTTGTGCGGGAGTTCGTTTCTCGAACCTTGGGACATGTCGCGTTAGCACATGGCAAAAAGACACCCTTGTGTAGGAGCATCCCGCGTTAGCACATAACTATAAAGACCCCTTGTGCGGTGGTTTGCTCCACGGACCCAGGATATCCCGCGCAAACACATAGCAAAAAAGGCCCCCTTGTGCAAAGGGGGCTGGCTCCACGCAGTGGAGACTGGGGGATTGTTATACTGTCATTTTGCAGAAACTATAAATCAGCAGTACAGCAAAACAATCCCTCCGTCACAGCTACGCTGTGCCACCTCCCTTTGCACAAGGGAGGCATTTTAAGGGAGTGAAGTTTGCGGCGAGCCACTCTCCCCTTTGATGGGTGGAGGCATTTAAGAAAGTGGAGCTTGCGGCGTGCCGCCTTCCTTTGCTGGGGGAGGGTTAGGTTGACTTGGGTCTCTTGTGTTGTGAGGATCCACTGCGTGGCTTCATAGGGAGATGTTATAAATTTCAAATTTGAAATGCTCCCCTTGTGTAGGGAAATTCCGCGTTAGCGCATAACTATAAAACCCCTTGTGCGGTGGTTTGCTCCACGGACCCAGGATATCCCGCGCAAACACATA
>CASTST010000165.1 GCA_949451655.1 uncultured Eubacteriales bacterium
GTCCCCGATCAGGAAGACTGGCAGCCCACTTCTCCGCATCAGTTGTTTCGTGGCAGTGGCGTTTTCAGCGGTGAAGGGGAAATGGCAGTACTCCGTGTGGGGGATGCTACCTTCATCGGTGAAGTAGCTTCCAGCCTGCAGGACGACGGACGACCCAGCCCGCTGAAGCATCGGCTCAGTGAGCTTGCCAAAAGCATCAGCTTTTTAGGATATGTGGGCGCTTTTATGATTGCATTTGCATATCTCTTCAACGCCTTTGTAATCGACAGCGGAATGGATCTTTCATTGATGATGGTTCGTCTGCAGGATCATGAATTTCTGCTGCATGAAATTATAAAAGCCATCACCGTTGCCGTTTCCGTTGTAGTCGTTGCAGTGCCGGAAGGGCTTCCCATGATGATCACTGTGGTGCTTTCTTCCAATATGAAACGAATGCTGAAAAACGGTGTACTGGTACGGAGGCTGGTGGGAATCGAAACCGCCGGAAGCCTGAACATTCTGTTTACAGATAAAACCGGTACACTGACAACCGGAAAAATGACCGTATGCGGGATCCACGGGGGCGATTTTTCCTATACGAACTATAGCCAACTGCGCAGCTGTGAAAAATTGCGCTCTGGAATAAGCGAATGCGTCGTCACCGCCTGTGCACCGGGTGGATCCGGTGCTACAGAAAAAGCGGTTCTTGCCGCGATTAAAGACCCGGTTCATGCAGCATGCGCCGCACGCCTTCCTTTTGATTCTTCCAGAAAATACTCCGCTTCCCTGATAAAAACAAAAGAAAATACACGCGCATATTTCTTAGGTGCTCCGGAGCGACTTTTGGCTGGTTGTGTGCGATATATGGACAGCACCGGAAATGAAACAGCGCTGGATTCGGCAAAAGCACGGGAGATTTCCGAAAAACTGCAAACGCTTGGAGAAGCGTCCTGCCGGGTAGTCTGCTGCGCTGTAGGAAGCGAGGCAGATTTTCAGGCTGCAAAATCCGGCGCGCAGCCTGCCGCACTTACATTCCTTTGCCTCCTTGCCATTCGTGATCCCATCCGCAACGAGGTCCGCCGCGCCGTATCTGATGCACAGCACGCCGGAATTCACGTAATTATGGTCACCGGCGACAATCCCGCCACAGCAGGCGCCGTAGCGAGAGAAACCGGTATTCTCACTTCCAAATGCAGCCGTGTACTGCCCGCATCTGAGCTTGCCAAAATGAGCGATGAGGCGGTCAAAAAAATTCTGCCGGAAATTGCAGTGATTTCTCGTGCGCTTCCTTCTGATAAAATACGTCTTGTGCGTCTTGCAAAAGACGCAGGACTGGTTGCAGGTATGACTGGTGACGGCATCAATGATGCGCCTGCACTGAAGGCTGCGGATGTGGGATTCGCCATGGGAAGCGGTACAGACATTGCAAAAGAATCCGGCGACATTGTTATCACAGATGACAGCTTTTCCTCTATCACCAAAGCAGTTCTATACGGCAGAACCATTTTTGAAAGCATCCGCAAATTTGTTGTTTTCCAGCTTATGATGAATTTGTGCGCCATGGGCGTTTCCCTGATCGGTCCCTTTATGGGAATCGACAGCCCTGTTACAGTTATCCAGATGCTGTGGGTCAATATTATTATGGACACATTAGGCGGTCTCGCATTTGCAGGAGAACCGGCGCTGCGCAGATACATGCTGCGTCCCAGTCTCCCCAGAGATGCCGGCATTTTAAACGGAGCCATGATCCATCAGATTTTGTTTTCCGGATTATACAGTCTTGGACTCTGTATTTTCTTTCTGAAAAGCGACTGGCTCCGCAGTCGTCTGTCCGGCGGCAGCGAAACATATTATTTGACTGTGTTTTTTGCCATGTTTATATTCTGCGGCGTATTTAATTCCTTTAATGCAAGAACGCCCCAGCGAAATCTGCTGGCGCATATTTCTGCCAACAAGCCGTTTATTCTTATCATGACTGCAGTTGCAGTGATTCAGCTTATGATCATTTATTTCGGCGGTGAAATATTCCGTTGTGTTCCGCTTCGTCCTCATGATTTGATTTTTGCCGCTTTGCTTGCAGCCACTGTTATTCCGGCAGATTTAATACGGAAATCGCTGTTTCAAAAGCGCAAAAAGAAAAACGCCGTATAGAAATGTAAAAAGAGGCGCAGCCGCGCCTCTTTTCCTTTTGATACAAAAATATCACATCCTATCAGAATTTACATAATATGCTGTATAAAAATCACGTTATGAGAAACAATAAAAAAGCAACAACCTGCAATTTAAAGGAGAATTTATATATGAAAGCAACTGGAATTGTCCGCCGCATTGACGATCTGGGTCGTGTGGTTATTCCCAAAGAAATAAGAAGAACGATGCGTATTCGCGAAGGCGATCCTCTGGAAATTTATACAGACAGAGACGGAGAAGTAATTTTCAAAAAATACTCCCCGATTGGTGAGCTGTCGCAATTTGCAGCACAGTATGCCGAAACACTTCACAAAACCTGCGGTCTTTCCGTGCTTATCTGTGACCGTGATGCAGTAATTGCCTGCGCCGGTCTGCCCCGCAAGGAATATGCCGACAGAAAGTTGTCTGCAGAATTTGAGGAAGTGATCAGCACGAGGAACCTTTATACCGCAGGCAGCAACGAAAGCATTCCCGCTGTAGACGGTGGTCAGCATTTTGTTAGCTGCGCTATGCCGATCATTACAGAGGGCGACATCACAGGCTGCGTTGCGTCAATTGTCACACCGGAGAACCAAAACCTGCAGCCGGGTTTGGAAGCAAAACTGATTCAGACCGCAGCCGGATTCTTGGGCAGACAGCTGGAAAACTAACAAAAAGCGTCCCGCATGGGACGCTTTTTGTTTTCTACATAATAGTATATACGCAAAAAAGGACAATCCCTCCGAGTTTTGCTGCGCAAAACCCACCTCCCTTTACTGGGGGGAGGCTTAGATTGGGTGGGGACAATCCCTCCGAGCTTTGCTACGCAAAGCCCACCTCCCTTTACTGGGGGAGGCTTTTAGGTCTTAGGAGCAAACAATTCCCACCACACCATACCTTTACACAAGGGGAAAAACACCCCTCTATCTCGCCCTCAACGATCATGAAAATATAGCTTCCTTATCCCGCTGCCTGCTTGATGCTTTGCAGATGATCTATAATATATGGAATCACCTGCTCCTTTTCAATTTTTAAAGCAAAGGAAAATTCCTCTGTAATAATCTTTTCTGCCGTCTCTAAAATTCTAACGTCCGCAGCGTAAACCTTTTTGTTTTCTCTTTCAGCCTGCGCCCGATGAAATGTCAGCATCTTCATAATCCACAGAATCCTGCTGCGCGTTCCCTCTTCCAGCATTGCTTCAAACTGTGCCGCACGTGCTTTTCCATTTTCAATCCATGGATCCTGATACTGCTCGGACTCCAAAATAACAGCATGCACTTCCTCTGCCGTCAGCACACGGCGCATGCTTTGCTCTGCCGGAGAACCTACCGGCACATAAAGCACTGTATGATTATCAAACACTACTTCCATTTCATAATAAGGTTTGGGGTCCATACCGGCAAACTCTTTTGTTACTACATCTGTAATTTTACATATCCCGTTTTTCTTATACGAAACATATTCTCCCGCCTTAAACAGATACTCGTTTTCACATGGATTCATGTATACGCCCTTTCGTGCAGCCGAAGCCGTTATAACAAAAAATGCGCAGGTGCCGCAGAAAATCGTGCCGCAACTACGCTACATCTTCTACATATATTATAGCAGATTTTCTCTACTTTTCAAATGGGCAATTTGACCAAAAATATACTATTCTTTCGGTGATAACGCCTTTTATAGCAATTGGGGCGTTTTCTTTTGAAAACACCCCAATTGCAACATAAAACATTATACTACCTATCTTCCCGGAAATATGCACGTCCCAGATGTGCAGGTCCAAGGTTTTCTTTCCTGTTTCTAAAACTGATGACAATTAGCACTATAATTGTCACCACATACGGCAACATTTTGAAAATTTCCTGACTGCTTCTGGTCAGCCCAGGAATATAGTAATACGCCCAATATAAAATTCCAAACACATACGCGCCCCAGATGCTGTTTTTCGGTTTCCAGGTTGTAAAGATTACAAGCGCCACGGCAAGCCATCCCAATTTTTCAATACTGCCGTCATTTGCCCATGTGCCTTTTATGTAGTCCATTACATAATATAC
>CASTST010000166.1 GCA_949451655.1 uncultured Eubacteriales bacterium
AGGGGATTTCGCAGCTTTTATGATGTTACATACGATGGACGGGAATTTTGTGCCCTGCGTGAAGAGCTTTTGCAGACCTATGAAAGATGCTGCAAGGAGTAGTGAAGGGGTACATTTAACCAACTGCCTTAAGCCTCCCCAGCGAAGGGAGGTGGTACAGCGTTAGCCACCTTCTTACTTCATTTGCTTCCCCCCAGTAAAGGGAGGTGTCACAGCCAAGCGCAGCGATCGTGTCGGAGGGATTGTGTGGGTGGTACTGCCGATTTGCAGATCCTGCAAAATGATGCAGGGACAATCCCCCAGTCACAGCAAAGCTGTGACAGCCCCCTTTGCACAAGGGGGCCTTTTCTATATAGTGCTATCGCGGGATGCTCCCTATGGAGCCACGTAGTGGATCCTCACATGGGGGCCTTTTCTATATAGCGTTATCGCGGGATGCTCCAGGGATTCGTTTCACGAACCCCCGCACAAGGGGACTTTTTTATTTGGCGCATGCGACGGCTTCCTTGACTGTGGAGCCTTTGTCATAAAAACGGTAGGACCATTGTCCGGCTTATGCCGGACAATGGTCCTGTCTGTAAAGCTACATCTTCAATGATTCAGCATATCTAAAATCTGTTCCTTGGAACGTGCCCCGACAGCTTTAGCAGTAATCTCACCGTTTTTGAATACAAGCATGGTTGGAATGCTCATGATCTGAAATTCCCGGGCAAGTTCCGGTTCTTTATCTACGTCTATTTTACAGATTTTCATTTCCGGGTTTTCCGCTGCGATTTCTTCAATAATTGGGGCTACCATCATACAGGGACCGCACCAGGTTGCATAGAAATCAATCAAAACCGGAGTAGTGCAGGAAAGAACCTCGTTCTCAAAGCTTTCTTTTGTTAAATGAACTACTGACATTTTTTATCTCCATTCTGCCGTTTTTCGGCATGTAATATGATTCAGACTACCGGTGCTCCGGTAGTTTTTTTATTGTTATTTTGTATCGTCATTTGATTTATAGTACAGCATACAATGACAGTATCCGGTAAAATTGGGATCTTTAATCTGTTCACGGAATTCTTTGCAAATGCACTTTGTCTCATCCGTCCGTTCCGTTCTGCAAGGGCAATATCCGTCATTTTTCTTGAGTCCTTCTTGAATCAAACGAACCATTTCTTTATTTTCGTTATATTGCACGCTCATTTTGTGATTGCACCTTTCCTTCTTTATGTATTTAGTATAGCAGTATTGTTGTATGAAATCTGTGACAAGATCACAATTTTTTCATGTTCTGTTATTGATAGGGGGAGAAATCCATTTTGAATCTTGTTAATATAGAAAATGGATTCAAAATATACTTTATACGTCAAAAATCGTCAAAAGTTTCATTTTTGCAACAAATTAACAGGTTATTTGATAAAAAAGACATTGACAATCATTTAATAAAATAGTAAAATTTAATAAATAAGGAAAAAATTACCAGAGAAGGATGCTGAATATGATTTATGCAGAAGAATTGAAACGAAAAATAGCAGAGCAAAATACAACACTTGAAGCAGTGGCACACATACTTGGTATGAGCAGAAGTACATTATACAGAAAACTGCAAAACGGCGGAAATAAGCTGACTGTATCGGAGGCCTCTAAAATTTCACAATTTTTGAATATGCAGCCAATGGAATCCTTTAATATGTTTTGGAGAAATACATGGCTTTGATTTGTATAAGCGCCGCTGGCGCTTGCAGCGGCTGTGGTATGTGCGGGGATACATGGACCTGCTCTATTTGCGGCGGTATTCTTTTGCATTGTTATTATCGCACTGATTTTGTGCGGATATGCAGGATTTGTGCATCCAACGAAGGAAGCGGCAGATGTGTATTGTGCAGTCAGCCAACGAATATGCTTGTCTGTGCATCCTGTCAAAAGAAAAAATGTCAGCAGACAGGTGTTATCAGAAGTTAATAAATAAAGAAAGGCACAGAAAATTATTATGGCAAACAAAACAATAGACGCACTTGCATTTTGTCCGTTTTATGTATGCGAGGCAAAAACCACTATTACGTGCGAGGGGATCGTTGGTACATTCACAGTAAATAAATTTGCGGATGAGCATGCCAAAAGAGAACATGAGAAAAATTTCTGCACATGCAGGCATTGTCAGGGATGCAGCATATATTGTTCGCTGATGCAGAACTATTGCTATGTCCGTAGTACCGGTACAGGGCAGGGAGCTGCACGCCACTGACTTATATCAAACAAAACATATGAATATACGGGATAAAATATGATGACATTTCAAGCAAAAGAGCCGGCAAAGAGACCCATCCCCATATCTGCCGGCTGTTATGATTTAATTTATTTTTCAGGAAAGAATAAGGCATTCCTCTTCAATATAAACTTCTCCATCGCAATTTACTGCTTTGTCAGCTGCGGTTATTGTAACAGCAGCTTTTCCTGATACGGATACGGATTGTGGCGCCTGTATGCCGTCATCAGCGCAATTCAATTGCAGCTTGCCGCCGGATATGATTACCTTTCCTTTATCCGAATCTGTCTCATTATCCGACTTTATGGCATCGGCACACATTGTAACAGTAATATTTCCATCCAGTATTGTTACACTGTCGTTGCCCTTCAGTGCATTTTTATTCGCATTGACTGTCAGGGTTCCGCTGACAATTTTCAAATCGTTCTTTGTACCGATTCCATTGTTGCAATTGCCGAAAATGTTTAGTGTTCCAGCACCGTTGATAATGAGATCATCTTTTGAAAATAGACATGCATTTGGCTCCGCACCCTGTGCGCGCACATAGCCTGATCCATCGGATAAAGTGTTTTCTGTATCGGGCGCCAGTGTAATTACAATTTTATCAGCACTTTTGATATATATTGCGGCAGTGTCTTGCGATTTAATTGTGACCCCGTTCAGTACAATTTGCGCTTTTTCTGTTTTGGCAAGGGTTACTTGTACGCTGCCTGCAAATTCACCTTGCAGTATATATGTGCCTTCTTTGTCAATTTGCAGTGTGGCGTCGTCTGTAAGCGCCGCTCCTGTTCCCTCGATTTGTGCATTATTTCCATTGAATGTGATAGTTACGGCAGTTTCGGAATTCCACGTGTCCGATAAATCAAAATCAATATTTGAGGTGGTTTCTGTTTCTGCCTCTGATGTTTGCGCGGGCGTATAAACGGTAGGATCCTGACTGGTGCAGGCGGTTAAGAGTAGCACCGCAAGCAACAGTATGTAAGTTTTTTTCATAAATATCATACTTTCCAATTGTTACAGTTCTTCCCTGGAATATTCAGCACGGCTGCAAACGATTTCCAGATTGCCGTTTCTGCATCGGATTTCATCTATAAAGCTTTTTTGTGCGGCATTGTCACGCAGTAAGATTTTATATTCTAACTGGAACAGGGAACCCATATGAACAGTTTTAACACGAGTCAATTCACTTCGGATCGTGTATTTTTGAAAGAGATCATCAAACACTTCTTCATAGTCCAAATTTTCCGGGATTGTGATTTTTAATGTTTTTTCTGCAAATGTGGATTTACCGGTTAAGAGGATTGTGTACAGCATACCTGCGAGCAGAATGATCAGACACATGATACATGCAATGCCCACATAGCCCATACCGGTGCAGATACCTACGGTTATAGCAAGGAAAATACTGCATATTTCTCTTGCCGTTCCGGGAACACTCCGAAAGCGGATCAGGCTGAATGCGCCTGCCACTGCGATGCCTGCGCCGATGCTGCCGTTTACCATGTGAATGATTGTTTGCGAAATAACGGGGATCAGTGCCAGCGCTATTAAAAGGCTGGGTGTTGTCCGATTGCGGAAGCAATGAGAAAGTGCGATCAATGCACCGAGGATCAGGGATACGGCTGTACAAATGAAAAATGCAGATGCGGTCATTTGGTTTCCGATAACGGATTCAAAAATGATATGCATGAATATACCCTTTCAGTTGTTTGTGTTTGCATGCCGATTCTTTTTCATGGGTCATGGCAGTATATGCTGCGCCGTATTTTGAAAAAGAACCTGGACAGCAGGAAAAACGGGTGAGCAGCTGCGTGAGCCACAGCGGAATGGATTGTGCGGCTTTGATTTCCATGACTTGACTTCCCGGGGGAAGAAGCGGCACTCTATCGGAGAATTCGGCAAAATCTGTTGGTTCCCGATT
>CASTST010000167.1 GCA_949451655.1 uncultured Eubacteriales bacterium
TGGTTTATTTTTAGGAACTTGTTAATTACTTCAGGTAAAAAATAGTTCCTATATCCCAGACAGGTGAGTGCTATCAGGGGCAGATACCCGAGCTTCACCCCTGTAAAGGAAGGTTTCACAGAGCAGAACCCAGAGATAAAAGGCTCCCACTTGAGCTTGAATCCTGTAAAGGATAGGTAGGGCATCGTTAGTCTTTACCAAACTTCATAAGCCTCCCTTGTGCAAAGGGAGGTGTCATGCCATAGGCATGACGGAGGGATTGTTTTATCTATACTGTCGATTTTAGGATACTACAAAATGAAAGAAAAACAATCCCTCACCCGCTTCGCGAGAACTTCCTTTGCTGGGGGGAGGCTTATGAAGTTTGGTAAAGACTAACGATGCCCCACCTTCCTTTACAGGGTGTATTTGTTTCTTGGTACTCAAGTTTCTAATGGAAATTTTGTGAATAATCACGGATTATATGTGCCAAAATATGCGGCGGGCACCTCGCCTACAATGACTGTCTCACTTGCCAGAACCTTTGTCCTTACTGTAACGGTCTCTGTTTTGCCGTGATACAACAGAGTAAGATCTGCACAAACTGTAACGTAAACCCGATGGCATGTCTGATTCAACCCAGCGGATTCAAAAACACTTTCCGTATCTACCAAAAGTCCGCTGGCACCGATCACATACAGCCGCAGGGGAAAGCCTCTACCGGAAAGCATACCCCGTCCGATAACCGATCCAAGAGGGATTTGAAGCTGTACACGAAAATCCTCCATTTCTTGTACAAGGGCTTCTGTCAGTCTTGCGCGAAAAGCGGCAAGCTCTTTTGTATCTGTAGACATGGATAGTATCTTCCCGTCTGTATCCCGCAAAATATCGGTGAGATTCTCCGCTTCATTAAGTATTTCCATATCACACACCGCGCTTTCTATGGCAGCGGTTGCAGCAGTTTCCGCTTTGCTTTTTGCAAGGGCACCCATTGCAGAAAACAACGCTCTGTCAAAAAAATAGTAGCCCACGCTCAGAATGAGCAGAATCACAAGCGCTATGCCTGCAAACCGTCGTTTTTTGCGATTTTTCAAAAAATCACCCGCTTTTCAGATTTATCTTCTTTACAGCATATGCTTCTTTCGCAAAAAAGGTTAATTTCTGGAAAAAAGTGTATACTTTTTTATAGACAGACCGGAAAATATCTGATATACTAATTGAAAACCCTTATGTAACTTATATAAATGAATGGTTGAACAATATGAAAGTTATCAATATCCCTTCAAAAGGATACGAATCCAATTGCTGGCTGCTTCTGGAAGAGGAAAGCGGCACATATGCCATAATTGACCCGTCACCAGACCTTGAACAGATTTTGCAAAGCATCCGCCAGCGAAATCTGGATCCGAAAAATCTACAATATATTCTTTTAACCCACGGACATTTTGATCACATTTTATCTGTGGATCTCCTTCGAAATGCCACCGGAGCGCCGGTTCTGATACACAGCGGCGATGAAAGCTTTCTGACAAATTCGGAGCATAACGGATACAAATTCTTTTTCCACCGTGAACTGATTATGCAGCCTGCAAATAAGCTTCTGAATGATCAGGATGTCATTTCCTTTGGAAATACCACTATTCATGTGATGCATACGCCGGGACACACACAGGGAAGTGTGTGCTATTTGGCAGACAATATAATGTTTACCGGAGATACCCTGTTCGATCAGGATATTGGTCGTACAGATCTTTACGGCGGCAGTATGGAGCAGCTGCAGACAAGTCTGAAAGCGATTGCAGCACTGCCGGACAATTATACTGTATATCCCGGGCACGGATCCGTAAC
Organism: uncultured Eubacteriales bacterium; assembly: GCA_949451655.1. Classification (GTDB taxonomy): domain Bacteria; phylum Bacillota; class Clostridia; order Oscillospirales; family CAG-272; genus Avispirillum. The sequence continues at coordinate 1,828 of CASTST010000167.1, forward strand.
AACCCTGCAAAAGCAGCGTGACTATAATTTTTATCTTAAAAACCTTTGATTTTTTCAGAAAGGCATATATATTATGAATGCATTCGAGCTTGCCGATCTTTTGTTTCCCAATGTGACAATGACTCCCCAGGAAGCGGAGGCGTTGTATCCCCTGCGTACACTTCCGGAAGGCGCCAAGGTCACCCGTGTGGCTCCTTCGCCTACTGGTTTTGTCCATTTTGGCACCTTGTTTCCCGCATTTGTATCCGAGCGTTTGGCACATCAAAGCGGGGGTACGTTTTATCTGCGCATAGAGGATACGGACAGTCTGCGCTATGTTCCCGGAGCGGAACAGGATCTTGTAGACACACTCTCCTATTATGGAATCCATTTTGACGAAGGTCCGGAGTCAGATGGAGAAACTGGAATTTACGGTCCCTATTGGCAAAGCCGGCGCAAAAACATTTATCATGTTTTTGCCAAGCAGCTTGTTCAGGAGGAAAAGGCATATCCTTATTTTCCGTCAGATGAAGAATTGGCGGCATTGAAACAGGTCAACAAAAAAGAAGAAAATAAACATAAAGACTGGGCGGCACAGGCGCAGGCGGCTAAGGAAGCGCAGGTAGCCCGCAGAACTGCATGGATGGAAACAGCAGAAAAATCCATTGCAGAGGGTCGTCCGTTTGTATTATATATTCTTGCAGACGGAGACGGTGAAAAGAAAGTGTTTTTCACTGATCTGATTAAAGGAAAAGTGGAATTTCCGGAAAATGATGAGGACTTTGTTTTGCTGAAATCTGACGGAATTCCCACATACCATTTTGCGCATGCTGTAGACGATCATCTGATGCGTACAACGACTGTAGTCCGCGGTGAGGAATGGCTCCCCAGCCTTCCCAAACATCTTCAATTGTTCCGGTATCTCGGCTTTAAACCGCCGAAATATCTGCACATTGCGCAGCTGATGCGTATGGAAGGAACATCCAAGAAAAAGCTGTCCAAGCGAGATAAGGGCGCGGCGCTTGCCGATTATAAAGCGATGGGATATCCGCAGCTATCCGTTATTGATTATGTATTTACGCTTTTAAATTCAAACTTTGAAGAATGGCGGCGGGCAAATCCGGACAAGCAATGGGAGGAATTTCCTTTCTCTGTAAAGAAAATGAGCATCTCCGGTGCACTCTTTGATTTTGACAAACTGAACGACGTTTCCAAAAACGTAATTTCCCGCATGACAGCAGAGAAAGTATATAACGGCGTGCTTGCATGGGCAAAAGAATATGATCCGGATTTTGCAGCTTTATTGGAAGCGCAGCCCGATCGAGCCCAAGCTGCCTTTGCAATCGGACGCGGCGGCAATAAGCCCCGTAAGGATCTCACCGTTTGGGCGGATGCGAAAGAATATATGGGCTTTTTCTTTGATTCTCTGTATGCTGTGCAGGATATGTATCCGGAAGGGTTTGACATAGCGGATATCAAAAATGCCCTGCAAGCGTTTACAGCTTCCTTTGATCCCGCAGACGACCAGCAAACCTGGTTTGATAAAATCAAGGAAATTGCCGCATCCATCGGATTTGCACCGGATATGAAAGCATACAAAGCGGACCCGGATGCATATAAAGGGCATATCGGCGATGTAAGCATGTTTCTCAGAATAGCAGTTACCGGAAAAATGAATGCGCCGGATTTATATGCGGTTATGCAGATTCTTGGCAGGACCGAAACCCTTAGCAGAATTGAAAATACAATCAATACAATATTATCCTAAACAGAAAGCGAGTTATGCTGTATGGAAGAAAGCAGTAATTTTATTCACGGTTTTATAGATGAAGAAATCGCAGCAGGGAAATATGCTCACGGCGATATCATCACCAGGTTTCCACCGGAACCGAACGGATATCTCCATATTGGTCATGCAAAAGCGTTGGTTATTGATTTTTCCACTGCGGAAAAATACGGCGGTTACTGCAATCTGCGGTTTGATGATACCAATCCGGATAAAGAAGATACGGAATATGTAGATGCCATTCAGGAAGATATTCGCTGGCTTGGATATGATTGGAAAAATCTTTGCTACGGCAGTAAATATTTTGATCTTTGCTATGATTATGCAGAAGCCCTGATTAAAAAGGGCGCAGCATATGTATGCGACCTGGACAAAGATAAAATGCGGGAATATCGCGGCACACTGACCCAACCAGGTAAGGAAAGTCCTTACAGAAACCGCAGTGTTGAAGAAAACCTGGATTTATTCACAAGAATGACAAACGGCGAATCCCCCGAAGGGTCAAAGGTGCTGCGTGCAAAAATCGATATGGCGTCGCCGAACCTCAATATGCGCGACCCCGTC
>CASTST010000168.1 GCA_949451655.1 uncultured Eubacteriales bacterium
TTATGCCCTCGCAAACGGCTGGCACAGCAGGAGCTTTTCCGGCTCCCTGCCGGATGTGCGCCGCACACACAGCTACAGGCTGCCGACAGTGTTTACCCCGGAGGAAGTGGAGCGGATACTGGCATCCGTTGACCGCGACAATGCCCAGGGGAAGCGCAACTATGCGGTGTTCCTGCTCGTTGCCCGCCTGGGCCTGCGTATCAGCGATGTCCGCCTCCTCCGCTTTGATTCCATCGACTGGCAGAACAGGCGGATATCCATTACCCAGAAAAAGACCGGCGTGCCGCTGGAGCTTCCGCTCCCCGACGATGCAGGGTGGGCCATTATCGACTATCTTAAGCATGGACGCCCGGAAACGGACTGCGGGTACATTTTCGTGCGGCACACAGCCCCATTTGATGCCCTGAAAAACAGCTTCCGCGAAACAGTGGTGAAAGCTGTCCAGAAAGCCGGGGTAAAAGTCCCTGCGGATAAGCCGGTAGGGATGCATTCCTTCCGTCACAGCATAGCCACGGCCATGCTCTCCAATGGCGTGAAGCTGACTGAGATCGCCCAGACGCTGGGCCACACAACGCCGGAAAGCACCCAGACATATATCAGTACGGATACGGAGCTGCTCCGCCAGTGCGCATTGGATGTAGGACGGATTTTGCGGACATTCAAAATAAAAAAGAATGTGGAGGTAACAGACAATGGCAAAGACGATTTTTGAGGAACTGGGCGGCAAATACGAACGGCGAGGAGATTACTTAATACCGTGCTTAACTGTACCCGCAGAAGAAGAACAGCCGATAGGCATATGGGGACAGCGGCATCTGGACTATCTGAAGCAGTACCGCAAGGTTACATACACCAATCTTCTCACAAGCGGCAGGTTCAACGCCTATCTTGTAGATGTAGACAGACAGGCGCAGGAACGCTTTGAAAGGCTCATAGAGGGCATGAAACAGGCGCAGGGCATAACGGAACGCCTAAAGGAAGAAAACGCCTTAGAATGGGTACAATACTTAAATAATATAAGGGCATGTGCGAGGGAGATTGTGAACGAGGAAATTATTTATATATAAGCGATAAGACGGCAGGGTGTAAAAGCCCTGTCGTTTTTATAAAATAGGAATACAGATGAAAAGATAATATACTTATTGTCAAACTCTATGTAGAGAGATAAAAAAGGAAAATGAAGAAATATTGAAAAATTCATGTAATCTCCATTTTTGAGTGCTAAAATTGAGAAGAATATATGTCTTGGGAGGTGTATAGTTATGAACGAGAAAGTATTAATTGTTGAGGATGATTTTGATATTCAGTCAATATTGAAAAACTATCTGGAAGATGCGGGATATCAGTTGGTTTTTGCCGCAGATGGTGTAGAGGGAATTGCACGGTTTAACGAAAAAATAAGTTTGGTGATTTTGGACATCATGCTTCCTAAAATTGACGGGTTTGGTGTTTGTGAAGTGATACGGAGCAAGTCAGATGTCCCAATCATTATGCTTACGGCATTGGCAGATGAAAAAAGCCAGTTAAAGGGATATGCAGGAAAAATTGACGATTATATTCCAAAGCCATTTTCGGCTAAAATATTGCTTTGTAAAATGGAAGCCATCTTGCGGCGCAGATGTGCTTCGGATGAAGGGGAGCAATTGATTTACAAAAATTTGAAAATGGATTTGACTGGTCATCATGTGTTTTGTGATGGAACGGAGGTTGTTTTGACACAAAAAGAATTTGAATTGCTGAAAATTATGCTTGAAAACAAGGGTAAGGTATTCACCCGCCAAATGCTGTTAGACAGGATATGGGGGATTGACGCTTATGTGGAGGAACGGATTGTGGACAGCCATCTGAAAAACCTAAGAAAGAAATTGAGCGGCAGTTATATCAAAACAATAAGGGGAGTGGGGTATCGGATTGATGTGGAAAAATAAATCAAGCCTTACAGTGAAAATATTTTTAATAACAATGGCTCTGTTGGTTGCAGCTTGTAGCATTTCCGTTTTGTGTATGGCAAAGTACATTCCAGAAACCTATGGCAGTCAATTATCTGAGCGTTTACAGAACGAAGCCCAAGAGTTAGTCCAAGAGTTAGGGGAATGTACAAGTCTTGAAGATTGTTATACATTAGTGGATTCCTTTTCGCTAGAAATGGATGCACGAGTTTCCATCAATGACCAAGATGGGTATTTAATTTATCCAGAAGCGGGTGGGAAGATAGATATGTCAAATGACACAGTTGCAGTTATGAAAGATGAAGATGAACACAGCCGGGCTGTAGAGGATGAACTATTATCAGGAATCATGTTTCCATTCACAATAAAAAACACGGGTGAAGGGTATATTTTGGAAGTGCATGGAAAATCCTCACCAATAAATCAAGCAGCGTCCGCAATACAAGAAACACTGCCCACTATATTGATAGGGATTTTTATATTGTCTATTTTATGCTCTTTTTTTTATTCACATTATATAACAAATCCAATTATAGAAATAAGCAAAGTGTCAGAACGGATGGCAGAGCTTGATTTTAGCATGAAAAGTGATTTGAAAAGGAATGACGAGGTAGGCGTTTTGTCGGAAAGCCTAAACGCTCTTTCGGGGAATCTTGAAAAGACATTGCATGAGTTGGAAAGTGAGATTAGAAAAGAGAAGGAGCTTGAGAAAAAACAACGGAATTTCTTTGCGTCCGCATCCCATGACCTTAAAACGCCGATTGCTATTTTGATAGGGCATTTAAATGGGATTCTGGATGGCGTTGGAGATTATAAGAACGCAAAACCATATATAGAGCGTTCGATTGCAATAGCGGAACAGATGAATCAACTGGTACAATCCCTTCTGTTTATCGCTTATGTAGAAAATGGAACAGTTATGCCAGTGTTTGAAAAGTCAGATTTTGCAGAGCTGGTTCGGCGCAGCGTGGGGGAGATGTCCTGTTTGATTGAAGATAAAGGACAGCAGTTATCTGTTGATATCCCAGATAGGGCTATCTGTTGGTTTGACGGTGATATGATGGAGCGTGTAATAAAAAACCTTTTGGAAAATGCCATTAAATATTCGCCCGTTAAGGGGAGCATAGCAATATCTATGTCGCAAGACCGAAATGCAAACATAAAATTTGAAATAGAAAACACAGGCGTTACCATTCCAAATGCTTCACTGCCCCATCTATTTGAGCCATTTTACCGTGTTGACGCTTCACGAAGCAAAGAGAATGGCGGTAACGGATTAGGTATGTATATTATAAAGACATTATTAGAAAGCCATGACGCTTCCTATGGAATCTGCAATACGGATAGTGGGGTGAAATTTCAATTCTGCCTTACAGCGTCAAAAATCCACAGGAAATCCATATAAACTCCAACAAGAATCCAAATAGCCTTAGTAAAATGTAGTCGTTCCAATGGAGCGACTATTTTAATGAAAGCGAGGTAGCAAAATGTTCAAAGCAAAATGGTTAGGAGTGCTTGCTGTAACTGCCATTGTGGGAGGCAGCGTGGTAAGCGTGGCTGCGGCAAATGCTAAAAGTGTTGAAACTATCGTTGATACTGAATCAGATGGCGTAATGTCATACACGGATGACAACGGCAATATCTGGTGTAGTGAAAACAATGGGGAAACATGGATGTCTGCATCCGATTATGAGAAAGAAAACACAGTTTCGGCTATTGAATGGTGGACTTACGATGAGTACAAGGCATGGGCAGAGCAGGAAAAGGCTGATATGCAGAAAATGGCTGATGAAAAAGCTGTTGTGGAAACCAGCGAAGGCACTGTTGTGTGGACACAGGAAATGACGGATGAAATTGTTGCAGAGAATGAGCGGATTCTTGAAGATATTAAGAACGGTGTGCTTGTTTCTAAATCTGTAGACGGCGACAGTGAAGGAATGGCATCCTACAATCCTAATGATATTGCAACAATCTGCGACTAAAGAAGCATAACAATGCCGTTGATTTGATGTAAAGTCCATTGTGCAGGAAATAGGTGCTGTTTTTCAATAAGTTATATAGATGTATATTCGGTGTTCCATAAAAAGATAGTGTCCTATTTTGCTGCATACCTGCCCGCAGAAGCATTATTAAGTGGGCAGG
>CASTST010000169.1 GCA_949451655.1 uncultured Eubacteriales bacterium
TGGTGGCGGTGGCGTCAAGGTTTGTGGTCAGGCGGAAAAAGGCACGGTCATTTCCAACTCTGCAAACTTTAAATTCCGAAACTGACCACTTATTCTGCGGCAGGGGCATGATCGCACCCTCCATGTAGACTGCTTTTCGCTCCCGATCACTGTACCCACGGATTCTGACAGGAAGCGGTTCCTCTACCTCAGAAATCGCGGCCTCCGAATATTGGTGCAGCTCCGCCTTGTCCCCATGCAGGCCCATCAGCTTTGCCACAAAGAGTATCTGTCCTGCGGCGGTTGTTACTTCCACCCGCATACCCGAATAAATATCGAGTTCTTCTGTGCCATTTGTATCTTTATCCTCTTGAGGTGGCCGTTCTTTTGCCCTTTTTCTGAAAAGCTCCAATAAGCTCACAATATACCTCCCATATGAATTGATATTTTGATGTCAGTCAGACTACCTTTTTTCCCACAACTGTTTCAGCCTTTCATCGGCCCAAACGACCCGGTTCCGGCCGTTTTTCTTTGCATCGTACAGCATGGTGTCCGCGATTTTTAAGTAAAAATCATAGGCGCTTTCCGTATCAGGAACAATCGTGACCCCTCCGACACTGACCGTGACCCATTCAGCCACAGACGGATCATGGGGGATGTGCAGGTTTTCTACTGCCTGTCGGATTTTCTTCAAGTGTTCAAAAATCTGCTGCGAACTGTCGCCCAGGGACAATGCCACAAATTCCTCGCCGCCATAGCGGGCAAGAAAATCCGTACTGCGTTTCAAATAGGACGCCGCTGTCTGAGCAACGGAAGCGATCACCTTATCTCCGGCAGGATGGCCAAAGGTATCGTTATACACTTTGAAGCGGTCAATATCAAACATACAGATGGAGAACGGAACGTGCAGGCGGATCGCTTCTCTCCATTTTGTCGCGCTGTATTGTTCATACCGACGCCGGTTGGCAATTCCTGTCAGTTGGTCGGTCATGGATTGCTGCTCAATCTGTCTGCGATATTTGTAGAGTTTGATATGTGTGTTGACCCTTGCCTTAACGATCAGGGGAATGTATGGCTTTGTAATATAATCCACGGCTCCTAAAACAAGTCCACGCTGCTCATTCGTCACATCTGCAAGGCTGGTAATCAAGATGACCGGGATGCTTTGAGTCACGATTTGCTCCTGCAACATTTTCAGCAGCGTAAAACCGTCCATTCCAGGCATCACGACATCCAGCAGAATGAGGGAAAAATCCCCCTCGCTCACTAAACGCAGCCCGTCCTCCGCAGTTTGTGCGACGGTAATATCATACTCATCTTCTATAATTGACTTTAGCTGTGCTGCCTGCACAATGCTGTCGTCCACGATCAATATTTTTTCCATACTCATATCCCTCACTATATTTAACTCAAGCTGCCTATTAACAACTTAATTTTTGTTATGTTGTATTAGAGTGAAGCCCAACCGCCCCAATTTCACTGTAAGGACGCAGAGAATCTGAAAAAAGTGCAAGAAAAGACAGGCGAGATAAATATAGAGAGCATCCCGTCAGTTTCTTCATGCCTAAGTTGTAAAAGGACTTGTCAGAAAGCCGTTTTTCCTGTATAATGCGATATGTATATTGACCTGTTGCGGTCTAAACAACAACATAACAAAAATTATGTTGTAAGGATCAGACCCAGCCGCTCCATCTGTCGGGCGTGAACAAAACCGCTCTCTGCGGTATAAATGCGGGTGGTGCTGACATTGGAATGGCCCAGAATATCCGCCAGCCGGGACAAATCCTTTTCCAGCGAGTAATACGTCCGGGCGAACAGATGCCGCAGGTTGTGGGGGAACACCTTGTCTGGCTCAACCCCGGCGCTTTCACACAGAGCCTTCATATCCCGCCAGATATTGGAGCGGTCAAGGGGTTTGCCCGTCCGCGTCACAAACACCGATCCGTCGGTGATTTTTTGTTTTTTCAGATACTTTTTCAGCAGCCCGCACAGCTTCCCAGGCAGAAAGACAGTTCGCCGTTTTCCCTTGTTCGTGACCACTGTACGGCCCAGGGTCACAGCGTCCACGGTGATAAATCGGAGTTCTGATACCCGGATGCCTGTGGCGCAAATTGTTTGAAGGAGCAGGGACAGCCGTTCATTTCCCTGCCGCTGGGCCGCGTTCACCAAACGGACATATTCAGCGCGGGTCATTTCCCGGCTTTCATCACAGAAAAGGGGACGCTGTACTTTCAGCGGCCTGACAGACAGCTTCGGCCAGTCCATGAACTGGAAAAAACTGTTGACCGCTGCCAGCATGGAATTGACTGTGGCTGGGGTATAGGTATCAGCCAGATGCTCTTTCCACGCAATCACGGCCACCTTTGTGACGGCTTTCCCATTCAGAAACAACATGAAATCGTTAAGGTCATGAACATATTTCTTTACAGTGTTCTTGGCTCGCTCTTGTTCCTGGAGGTGCGCCGCATATTGGGAAATGTGGTCGGCGGTAATTGTGAAAGCTGCTTCCTGGCTGAACATGGCAATAATCTCCTTTGTATTCGATGCAGATAGTTTTCCGAATAGAAAGAAGGTTATTCCAAAGTTAGTGAATGTTCACCCCCCTTAGCGCCAAAAAAATTTGAGAACCGAGCGTGCCTTTAACCGGTATGATAGTGAACGTTCATTATCAAACTACTAAAAATGAACCGCCTCCAGCGGCACATTTTCATTTTCGTCTTGATTTTTTAGGCTTCTCCGGTTTCAAATAGCCGCTCAGTCCAGTGGTTAACAACTGAAACACAGTGTCCTCGGTTTCCTGATTGTCTGGAAGCGTCCCTTCCACCACATACTTTGCGTACATAACAGTGGATGTGAGGACGTGGAGCCACAATAAATCCTGATTGATTTTGTCCAGGCTTGGAAATACCTTTTTGAAAACGTCAACCATTCCAATAAACGTCTTGAAATAGGTCACATCCCGGCTCTTGTCATACTGGGGGAAAAACGTACTGTCCCGAAAGCGGTGATAAAAAACTGTTTCGTCCGGGCGGGATGTCCAAAACCGAAAATAGGGCACCCACAGCGCCTTTACCGCACCCATAGGGTCAGTGAGCATAAGCAGCGGGTTGAATTTCAAATGTTCAAAGATTGCCGCCGCCTGCTTGTCCACATAAGTGAAGCACTCCACCAGCAGTTGATCCTTGCCGTCAAAGTGGCGGTAAATCGCTCCTGATGAAATCCCCGCCAGCTCGCTGACGTTCTGGATGCGCACCCCTTCCAGGCCATACTGCCGTACAGCCTTGATTGCGGCAACGATGATCCGGGTCTTGGTGTCATCCAGTGTAATCACTTCCCCCCTGCAATAACCACTTCTCCTGTCACCTATTCACAGAGGAATTATATACTAAAGCGCAGCTTTTGACAATACTCTTTTCTCGCTGCTACCAAGAATGCTTTCTTTCAAGACCTTTCCCGCCTTAAACACCGGAACGCTCTGCGCCGGAATTTCCACAGTCTCCTTGGTTTGCGGATTGCGGCCTGTTCTGGCGGCCCGGTGCTTCACCTCAAAAGTGCCAAAGCCAGTCAGCTTTATTTTGTCATCCTTTTGCAAAGCCTCTGTGATTGCAGACAGCATACCATCCAAGGCAATACCGCAGTCCTTTTTTGCCATCCCGGTCTTTCCCGCCATACGTTCGATCAATTCCTGCTTATTCATATTTTCCTCCTATTCTGGCAAAGAGTACCCCTTTGCCAATAACATTGTGTGTGTCCAATCAAGTAAAAGACTGGACAAATCTGCATTATATAGTTGAACATCAGGAGTGTCAATAAATTTATGTATTGGAAAGCATCAAGGCAGCGTCAAAGACACAGACTTTTGGCGTGTCGATGAAGACGCTGTTCAGAATTGCGGATGCGCTCGAAGTTCCCGTTTCAAAGCTGCTTGAGGAATGAAAAAAGCCGCCCTGTCCTGGGTCTGGCCATGGATAACAATATCAGAAAGAGTAAGAGCTGTTGATTTCAAAGTCAACGGCTCTTATTCTTGTGCGCTTATCT
>CASTST010000170.1 GCA_949451655.1 uncultured Eubacteriales bacterium
GCTGCGTATCAAATTGCGATTGCAATGGGTGCAGGGACGATTGTTTCATGGCTGCTGTCAAAAACAGGGATGAGTTTTCCGGTGTATATTGGTGCTATGATTATAGCAGCCATCATGCGGAACTGCAGCGAATTCACTGGGAAATTTGAAGTCCATATGGGCGAAATTAACGATATTGGCGGTATTTGCCTGTCACTGTTTCTTGGGATTGCTATGATTACCCTGAAATTGTGGCAGCTGGCAGATTTGGCAGTCCCACTAATTCTTTTGCTGATGGTCCAAGTCGTATTGATGTTTCTCTTTGCATATTTTGTGGTCTTCAACATTATGGGGCAGAACTACGATGCCGCAGTCCTGGCTGCAGGCACCTGCGGATTTGGTATGGGTGCAACGCCAAACGCCATGGCAAATATGCAGGCGTTAACAGATCGGTTCGTACCCTCTGTGAAAGCATATATCCTTGTCCCAATTGTAGGCAGCATGTTCGCTGATTTTATTAACAGCCTGACAATTACTTTTTTCATAAATTTATTATAAAGGAGAGTTTATGATGAATACGGGAAGAAAGTTTAAACTGACATTTGAAGCAGACGGGCTGGCTGTCCCTGAGATCCACACTGGGGAGATCCCTCAGGAGGAAGGGCTGGAAGAAGTTCATGAAAAAATTCAGTATGACACGATAGCTGTTCCGGAAGTCCATTTGGGGAAGAAAAAGAACAACCCAGGACACATGCCGTCCGAGTAAGCTGTATTCGTTATTCTGTCGGAGAAAATTTATGCCGCTGTCCCGCAGAAAAGCAATTTTGAGCTTTACTTTTCGCTGTTATTATGCTAAAGTAGAGAATGACAGGACGGCGGCAAATTTGCTGCCATCGGAAAATTTGGAAAGAATGAGAGGAATCCGCGTAAAATGCCACAGATTACATTCTATAAGCACGATCCCATCCCTTTGGAAATGCATAAAGTCCGCATTGTCCAGAAACTGAACCTTCTGCCTACCAGCCAGAGGCTGCAAAAAATCAAGGACTCCGGCTACAATACTTTCCAGCTACACAACGGAGACATTTTCCTGGACATGCTGACCGATTCCGGTGTGAATGCCATGAGTGACGACATGGAATCTGCTATGCTCCGGGCGGATGATGCTTACGCAGGCAGTGAAAGTTATTTCCGGATGGAGAAAACGCTTCGGGAGCTTTTCGGCATCCAATACTGCCTGCCTGCTCATCAGGGGCGTGCCTGTGAAAATATCCTGGCGACCCGGTTCGTGAAACCCGGCAACTGCGTGATCATGAATTACCACTTTACTACGGCAAAAGCCCACGTAACCCGTGTTGGCGGCCGTGTGGAGGAGCTGGTTTCGGATGAGGGGCTGATCAGCAAAAGCGACCTGCCCTTCAAGGGAAATATTGATCTGGAAAAGCTGGAAGCCTGCATCCAGAAGGAAACGCCGGAGAATATCCCCTTTGTCCGTCTTGAGGCGGGAACCAACCTGATCGGTGGACAGCCGATTTCTTACGAGAATATGAAATCAGCCACTGATATCTGCAAAAAATATGGCATCCTTACAGTGCTGGACGCTTCCCTGCTCCAGGACAACCTCTACTTCATGAAAATACGGGAAGAGGGCATGGCTGATAAAAGCGTTCGCGAAATCACGCGGATGGTTGCCGATCTTTTTGATATTATCTACTTTTCCGCACGGAAATTCGGCTTTGCACGGGGCGGCGTAATTCTGGTGCGCGACAGGGATCTGTACTATTCCATGGAAGACCTGATCCCGATGTTTGAGGGTTTCCTGACATATGGCGGCATGTCTGTCCGCGAAATCGAAGCCATGACTGTAGGCTTTGAGGAGAGTATGGATATGAACATTATCTCCCAGGGTCCCCAGTTTGTCGGCTACTGTGTCAACGCGCTGAATGAATACGGGATTCCGGTTATTACTCCCGGCGGCGGTCTGGGTGCGCATTTAGATGCCCGCGAGTTTGTCAGTCATATCCCGCAGGAGCAATACCCTGCTGGGGCGCTGGTGTGTGCTTTGTACATTTGCGGGGGAATCCGCGGTATGGAGCGCGGAACGCTTTCAGAGGAACGGAACGCCGACGGCAGCGAACGGATGGCCTCTATGGAGCTTGTCCGCCTGGCATTCCCGCGCCGAGTGTTTACCCTGTCACAGACAGAATATGTCATTGACCGCGTCAAGTGGGTTTACGACCACCGACATCTAATTGGTGGTCTGCGGTTCGTACACGAACCCAAAACCCTGCGATTCTTTACCGGCGTACTGGAACCTGTCAGTGACTGGCCGGACAAGCTGGCAGAAGCATATATGACTGATTTTGGCAAGGAGCAGTAAACAATCGAAGTACAGCTGAAGGGTAATCATAATCGATGAATTTTCTGATACCAGCAAAGACAGCTTCATCCCCTGTCTATATTCTCGTGCTTTCCGAACAATCGGAAGGTTCTATGACGATATGAATCCTCTCTTGTAATTTTTCTCATATATCTACAAACATGTACTTTTATTGCGTAAAGAAGAGCTGTTTCTTAGACCGATGAAACAGCTCTTTCTTTTTTAATATAACATTTCTCACAAAATAGGTATTGGGACTCCAGCAAAAAAATTTTCAGTCAGGAATGACGCTTTACATTGAAAAATCCGATAATTGCACCACTCTTCAGACCTCTTCGCATAATTTGTATTTTTAGCTGGTAAAGGATTCTTGTGCCGGAATAAACGAAAACATATCCGCTACAAAGTTAAGTCCATAAATGCACCCGCAATATGCGGCTTCATCTCCTCAGATTCCTTGTTGATGTAATTCAATCAATCCCAGATCACATCTGCTTTCTTCCTCGGAACTGTACGCTGATATTTTACCTTTGGATAGCCTATTGCCAGCACAGTCCATACCTTATATCCTTCTTTAAGCCCAAGATACTCCTGCAGCCCTGTCGAATGTTCGGCCGCCCTTGTTGTAAACCCGCTATATAGCATTCCCAATCCAAGAGCATACACCATGGTTTCCATATGCGCTGCCGCAATCATTGCCGCCTGCGGAGAATCCGAAGATATCACAATGACCGTGCCAGCATTAAAAAACAGTGAATCCCTGCCTTCTGCCTTGAATTCATTGTACATATCAAGCCAAAAATCAGGATACCACGAATCCCTGATGCCGGATGCCCGCACTTCATCGCCCATAGTCTTTAGCTCATCTATGATAAGCGATCTGAATTCCGAAATCCTGTCCCTGAATATATGGTAAGCCACAGTCTGCCTGTTTCCACCAGTTGGCGAAAATCTGCCAGCCTCAAGTATCATATTGATCTGTTCTGTGGAAACAGTCTCATCTGTAAATGATCTAATCGTGCGCCGTGCTTTCAGATGATTTATGTAGGTCTCAGGATCTATACAGTTTGAAATGTCTTGAAGCTCCTGCACTTCGTCCATATCCAGACTCTCAATCTTAACTGCACTGCGCGGACAGACCGCAATACAGTGACCACATTCCATGCAATTGTGGTTCTCTATGAAATACGCTTTTCTATTCTCTATCCCAATCGCTCTTGGAAAACAGTCTGCTGCACACAGACCACAGCCTATACATTTCTCATGGTCAAAAACAACCACAGTCCAACACTCCTTCCAAATCCTGATATTCTTTATTATACCAAGCACTCTGCCGAAAAGCAATTACTATTTTCCATATGTTTTTTTTGATACAAAAGCATTGTCTTGTTGAAGAAAAAATCAAGGTATCCACCCTCATGGCGGATAGTTTTTTTGTGTTCCGGCACAAGAATCCTTTTTGACACCGAAGTGATACTTTATCAGGACGATTTGATATATTCGCGCTGATACGTGCGGTAAATATTGTATAAGACACAACAGCAACCTTTCGTCCACCATAAATTCAAAACTTCTTTAAAGTACCAGTTTTTCAGGGCAACAGCATTTACTTTCCGGAAATTACCATATGCAGTACGTTGGGATT
>CASTST010000171.1 GCA_949451655.1 uncultured Eubacteriales bacterium
GTTGCAGCAGTTTGTCAGGATCAGCCCGTCTATTTCAGCCCGATTCAGTAAATCGGCGCAATACAGCATATAACTGCACAGATTGCGCGGCAGGCTGGAGGCGTTCCCTCCGGTTTTGCATTCTGCGTCTCCTAAATAAACGGTGGAATATCCCAGCTTTTCCAACAGGCGGCAGGGTACATAGGAGCACATATATCCGATAACAGGTTTATGCGTCATTTCCGGTCTCCTTGATTTTTCCTTTGAAATATTCCAGCTTCCGTTTTACAGCTTCGGTTGAATGAATCGTGCGCAGGACCCTTAAATATCCGGTGTTTAGGGTCTCTATACTCATTTTCCTTGGTTGAATCACAGGATTGAATATGGTATAACAGTTCCAGTCGTATGTGCATATCCGGTTTTGCGCATCCAGCTCATGGAATTGCACTGTTCCCGGATAGGGGGTGTTTACTGTAATGCTGGCACCGAACAGATTGGTTTCCAGTATAAATTCGGCAGTTTTATCAAACACGTCTGCATCATCACCGTCCAGCCCTAAGATAAAGCTTCCGACGACGCCGATTCCCTGGGACTGTATGTTTTCAATCCATTCCCTGTATCTGCCAAAGTGCCGGCGTTTAAAACTGGTTTCATCCAATCCGGCAAGATTTTGCGCATTGACGCTTTCCAGTCCGATCAGCACCTGCCGGCATCCGCATTGATATGCCCGGCGGATTTGCGCAGGATCTGCTCCAAAGGAGATGTCTGTGTTTGCATACCATGTGACAGAATATTGCTGCAGCAGCTGCATAAGTGCGTCGGCATGGGTGCTGCTGCAAAACAGGTTGTCATCTGTGAAATATATCGTGGCATGCGGATTGAGCTGTTTTACGGCGCGCAGCTCCTTTTCAATATTCTGCATTTTTTTGGTACGGTAGGACTTGCCGTACAGGCTGCGCAGATTACAGAAACGGCAGCCATGGGGACATCCACGGGCAGTTTGAATGGGAATCAGCTTCCGCGCATTTTCCGGTATCAGATGAAATGCAGGAACGGGGGAACGGTACATGGAAACCTTCCCCAAAGGTTGGGCATAGATCTGCCGTGCACGGCGCATGAGAAAGTCCTGCAAAAAATCAGCCCAGATAGATTCCCCTTCGCCGATTAGTATGGTGTGAGCGTGTCTGCCTGCTTCCTCGGGGCAGACGGTGGTATGTACACCCCCCAGGACAACATGGGTTCCACGCTTTTTATAAAAATCAGCCAATTCATAGGCGCGCTTTGCATTTGGAGTCACTGTGTAAATGGCAGCAATGTCATATTTCTTTTTCAGATTCAGGGACTGAAAGGTTTCATCTATCAAATCCACTTCAAATCTACCCGTTTCCAGCGCCAGTTTTGCAAGAACAAGGGGACCCGGTGTGATCAGTTTCCACATGCTGTGGGTGACAGCCGATTCTACATCCGCCGGCCAGACGGCGTTCCACTTTTTGCCGGCGGCAGGTCCCGGACACTTTGGAATCAGCAGCAGTAAGCGTTTCACGATGGTTCACTCCTAAGGGCGGCATAGATATTTTTGAAATATTCCATGCGTTTTTTTACAGCTTCCCCGGCGTAAATTTGGGAAAGTGTGTAACGGAATCCTTCACGCAGCTGCTGGACGCTCATATTTTTTGGTTGGACAACTACGTTCCACAAGGTATAACTTCCCCAGTGAGTGGTTAAAATCCTTCCTTCCTGGGACAGTCGTTTATACAACGCTGAGCCGGGGAAGGGTGTAGGTACGGAAATCATAGCGCCGTACAGATTATTTTCCAGAGTAAAATCCACCACCCGTTGAAACACGGAAGTGTCATCGCTGTCCAGCCCTACAATAAAGGTTCCCCATACACCCACGCCATAGGATTGAATTTTTTGTATTTCCTGTCCGTATCGCCGGATATGCTTGTATTTCCACATTTCGACAGTGCGCAGGGAATCCGGGACAATGCTTTCCAGCCCGATCACTAACTTACGGCAGCCTGCCCGGAACAACCGCTTTAGAATTTCATCCTGATCCGCAACGCCGATATCGGTGTGGGTCATCCAGCGGATCTTTTTTTCCGGCAGTGCGTCCAGAAGGTCGATAGAAAAATCTTTCTGCACCAGCATGTTGTCATCGGTAAAATAAATATGCGGATTTTTCTTTCTTGCTTGAATTGCATCAATTTCCAAAAGTACCCGATCTACGCTTTTATGCCGGTATTTGGGACCGTAAATTTTTGTGGAAGCGCAGAACTCACAGTTGTGAGGGCATCCTCTGGAAATCTGCACCGGCACCGTTTTATATTGATCCATTTTTAATAGGTCATACCGGGGAAGGGGTACGGCGTCCATATGGATTTCACTGGTGTTTTTATAGAGGCGCGCCGGTTTCTGTGCGAGATAGTCCTGCATGAACTTTGGAAGGGTGACTTCTCCTTCTCCAACGAATACCGTGTCAAAATACCGAAGGGTTTCCTCCGGCGAATTGGTGGGGTGCATACCCCCGGCAATCAAATAAACGCCCTTTTTCCGGAACCGCTGCGCAAGCGTAAAAGCGCGGGAGGCTTGTTGGGTCATAAAAGACATGGCAACCATATCATAGGTGGCATTCCAGTCGATGCTTTCGATTTCTTCGTCAATATACTCAATTGAATCAAAGAATGGCTCCAATATGGATGCAACGGTCAGCAGGGGCGCGTTTGCACAGGACATCAGTTCCCGCAGAGAGTCGATCCCTGCAAGAGAATCATACAGCGCCTGCGTCCACCTGTTTTCTTCATTTGTACCCATTCCCACACCTTTGGGTGAGATCAATGTAAGCTTCATATTTTTGTCCGTACCTTTCCTTGCATGAGTCTGACGTTTCCAGAAAACATCCGAAACAGTTCAGCTTTTTTGTTATATGGAGCAGCACCATTGCCCGGCACCGTTCTTCCGCAATCTGCCGGACAGCGTATATCCATCCGTGTTTATCTCCGATGGGGGACAGCAGAGGTGTGCAGGGACCCCTTGCGCCGATTTCCATGGCAACTCTGGATAGGGGCGTCGCTGCCATAATACTGGGAAATTTACTTGGATTTATACCTGTAAAACCATCTCTCCTCAGAGAGAGGGTATATTCTGCTACAGACTGCAGCGGACCAGTATCGCTGAGATATACAACGCCAAGTTCCTGCCCTGCGAGCCTTTTAGCATTTGCTTTTTTGCAGATCTGCCTTGCCATGGTCACGGCAATTTTGGTTTGCCGGTCCATTAGTCTGCTGTCCGGATGTACAAATGCCTGTTCGTTGAAATCACTTGCGAACAGATAGCTCCATTCAGTTATTATAATTTGCATTGGTAAGATCGTCCCTTTCATTTCTGCAAAGCAGCACTGCATTTGTTCCGCCGAATGCAAAAGCGTTTACCATAGCAAGCTTTGCTGTGTATGGAACGCTTTGCCTGGTTACAAGCCGCAGACTGCATACTGGATCCGGCTTTTCCAGATTGGCTATAGGGGGAATCTTTCCTGCGGTAAAGGCGCTGATTGCTGTCAGAAGTCCAAACGCGCCTGAGGCACCGCCTGTATGTCCCAGCGCGCCTTTTGGGGCGGTGACATATATATGCTCTGCGTGCGCTCCAAAGCAGGTGCGGATCATTTGGGTCTCCAGCCTGTCATTCTGGATGGTTCCGGTGCCGTGTGCAACAATACAATCTACTTCTGTTTTATCCGCACCGGCACGGGAAATTGCCTGCTCCATGGCGCGGACAGCTTCTGCACCGTCGGGAGCCATTTGCACAATATGGTGTGCGTCGCAGGTGATTCCGGCTGCCGGCAGGGAAGCATAAATGGATCTGTGCCCCCCACAGGACTCTCTGCGTTCCAATGTATAGAAAACAGCACCCTCTCCCACGGCAATTCCCCGGCGGTTTGCATCAAAGGGACGGCATCCGTCAGGATCAATTGCGTGCAGGCGCAGGAACCCGGCGCATGCGGCACGGGAGAGG
>CASTST010000172.1 GCA_949451655.1 uncultured Eubacteriales bacterium
CCAGGAGGGCGTCGCACAAGCGGACATTCTGTACGAATGTTTGGCGGAGGGCGGGATCACTCGGCTTATGGCAATCATCACCGATTATGGTGACGTCACCCAAATCGGATCCGTGCGTAGTGCAAGAGATTATTATATTGATTATGCAAGCGGATACGACTGTATCTTTTTCCATGCAGGCGGCAGTACCTATGCCTATGATACAATGTCCGCACGAGGCACTGACCATGTAGACGGCGTAAACGGTCCGGCACATCTCTATTCCGGAACCGGTACGTTCATCCGGGATCCCGAACGGCTGAAAAAGTACAGTTCAGAGCATACGCTGATGATTCAAAACGGTGCAGGCATACAAAGTGCAATTGACTATTACAAATTCCGCACGGAAATAAAAGAAGACTATACTGCTCCGATGCAGTTTGCTCCATGGGGAGAGACTGTTTCCGGTGAAAAAGAAGCCCGGGAAGTTTCCGTAGTGCTGTCCAATTATCAAAAAGTGAGCTATACATACGATGCGGACAGCGGGGTTTATCTCCGGTTCCAGTATGACGGCATGCCTCATATCGACAACACCACCGGTGAGCAGTTATCCTTCACCAACATATTACTTCTTTCCGCCGACTGCGGCAATATCGCAGGCGACGACAAAGGGCGCATTTGGATGGAAACAACCGGAAGCAGCAGCGGCTGGTATATCACAGGCGGAACATGCACCCCTATCACTTGGAAAAAGGATTCCCATGACAGCGTCATGCGATATTACTATGCAGATGGCAGCGAAGTGGAATTCAACCGCGGAAAAACGATGATCAATATCGTTCCCGCTTATAATATGAATACGGTTGCCTTTCAGTAAATTAAATAAGAACCGGAGCAGATAAGGATAGTCCCTGTCTGCTCCGGTTGTTGTTTGTAAAAAAAACTATTACCATTGGGCAGCGATGCCGGTTAAGTCTTGTATTGATTTGTAGATACTGCAAAACAAAAATATTACAATCCCTCAGTCGCTATCGCTATGCATCACTGCGTTTGGGCGACAGCTCCCTTTGCTGGGGGGATCTCCCAATCCTCCCTAAGCCTCCCCTGTGCAAGGGGAGGTGGCGCGGTCAAGCGTAGCGATCGCGTCGGAGGGGTTGTTTAGGTAAACTGTCAATTTGCTGATCCTGCTAAGCGATAGTTTAACAATCCCCCACCCGCTTCGCGGGAGCCCCCTTTGCACAAGGGAGCCTTTTATTTGCCCCAAGACTCTCCGGTACAAAGGGAAGGCTCAGTTGAAGGAAGTTTCTCCAGTAATGGAAATTTATGGAAAATTCAAATCTCACGAGACTTTATTACACAGCAAAGGGAACTGTCGCCCAAACGCAGTGATGCATAGCGATAGCGACCGAGGGATTGTTTGAGTATATCTTGTCAACTTGATGATTCTGCAAAATGACCACGAGACAATTTGAAAATAAATAACATTAGACTAGGCAAGCAAATGTCAAAGCTGACTTTTGCCCTCGCTAAACATGACCTGACTGCGGTACACCTTGCGGAAATTCTGAGGCGACGTCTGATAGATTTTATGAAACATTTTATTAAAATAAAAAGGATCTGCAACACCCACCGAATTTGCAATTTTTGCTATCGTATCATTTGATGATTTTAGCTGTTCCGCCGCCAGCGAAACCCGATAACGATTCAAATAAGCAATCGGTGAAATACCGTAGCTTTTTTTAAATAAAGAATATAGACTCGACTCCGATATGTGCGCTTGCTGCACCAGATCCGACACACTGATCGGAAACGGATAATTCTTTTCAATATATTCCAATACAGGTTTCAATGCCGCATAACACCGATCTTTTTTCAGTTCGGCGTCTGCAAGAAGCAGCTCCAGAATCTGATAGCAGCAGATATATTGCTGAAAAATACTGTTGGAAGCAAATAGTCCATCAAACAGTGTGTTCAGCTTTTCGGACGCATTCGGCAACAGCGGCAAATCATATAAATCATCCAAACTGTATGCATTGTTGATCAGAACATCCAAAAAGATCCAGCGACAGCGCATACGTCCGCTTACAGGATCTGCATGATGCACGATTGTCTGCTGCATGCCGGACGGCGCAATAAAAAATCCCCCACAGCCTGTCGACTTCCCAGGCTGATTCCCAAGCGCAATATCATAGCTTCCCTCCTGTGCCTGCACAATGGAAAGCCACGGCAGTATCTTTACGTGCCGCACGCCATCCATATTTGCTGCGTCCAACGCATCTTTTTGAAAATAACGTATATCTATCTTCTCAATTTTCATATAAATCACCATGTTTCCTTGCGATTGATATATTTTCGCGCCAGCTATCTGTGTAGTATTATACAGGTATTTCAATAAAAATCAATGGATTCTTATACTTTTATCCAGTATAATTATGATTGAGGTGAAAGCTATGATATTTGACTGTGCAAACGGCATGAAAAGACCGGTTCGGCTTTGCGAAGCTACGCGCCGGTTTGCCTATGATTCCTTAAACCATCGCTACGGCTTGGATACCCGGCGAACGCAATCCGTTTCCTTAGACCATATTGCAGATTACGAGGCAAAGTCGCCGCTTCAGCGTTACGACGCCGCCATTGCCGAAATTGCCGCAAACGCTCCCATCCGTATCTGTGAGGGAGAACTGATCAGCGGAGCGGCTACCTTAGGACTCGCGATCCATCACTGCGTGCCGGCAGTTTACAAAGGAGAACCGGTTTGCGGCAGCATCAGCCACCTGACCGTTGATTTTAAAACAGTGCTGCACATCGGTATAAACGGTATCCGCAAAAATGCAGAAAACGCTTTGAAAGTATACAGTGGGACAGCAAAAGAACCATTCATCCGAAGCTGCCTGCATTGTCTCGAATGTTTTGCTTTGTGGCACCAGCGTTATCTTGACGCATTGCAGAACCGTACGGAATATAGCAGCAATTATCATTGCCTGCAAAAAGTCCCAATGGAACCGCCCACAAACTTTCAGGAAGCAGTGCAAAGCCTTTGGTTTACCTTTGCATTTTTACGCCTTTGCGGCAACTGGCCCGGAATCGGGCGCATTGACTGGCTGCTCGGCAGTTATTTGGAGTACGATCTTCAAGCAGGCACACTTACTATAGACGAGGCCCGAGAAATTTTAGCGCATTTCTTTATCAAAGGCTGTGAATGGGTCTGCGGCGGTAACTACGGCAGCGGAGATGCACAGCATTATCAAAATATTCTACTGGCTGGCATAGATGAGAATGGACAAGAAGTGACCAGTTCTGTCACATATCTGGTACTGGATATTTTAGAAGAACTGGGAATCAGCGATTTTCCCACAACCGTACGTCTGAATCGTCATACCGATGAACGGCTGCTGCGCCGTGTAGCGGAGGTTATGCGATACGGCGGCGGAATTTTAGCAGTATATAATGAAGATTTAATCATCGGCGCTTTGACCGAGTACGGATATCCCCTCCGCGAAGCACGTCAATTTGCAAACGACGGCTGTTGGGAAGTACAAATTCCAGGCAAAACCTTCTTTACCTATATACCGTTCGATTCACTGGCTGTGTTGCAGCAGAAAACACTGAAAAATTATCAGAAAGTTTTGGACTATTCCGATTTTGATGCACTTTATCAGCAATTTATCCTCGATTTACAGGAGTGTCTGGAAAATATTTTCCTGCAAACGCAGGCTGCATTTGAAAAAGCACCCGATTCTTCTGGGCAGTGGATCTGGCATTCCCAAGATCCGTGTACTGTAGTATCACTATTTGAAGAAGGATGCATCGAAAAGGGATTATCTTATTTAGAAGGCGGTCCTGTATATAATATCACTTCCCCCCATATCGGCGGTCTCGCCGATACCGCCAACAGCTTATTTGCTATCAAAAAAGCAGTTTATGATGAACAGAGACTGACTCTCT
>CASTST010000173.1 GCA_949451655.1 uncultured Eubacteriales bacterium
AGCTTATGAGGCTGCTGTTGCTCATGGTTTTCATCCTTTCTTTGAATTTAATATATACTTAAAACTCCCCCAGTAAAAGGATAACTTCATCAGGCTCCCTTGTGCAAAGGGAGCTGGCTCCGCATAGCGGAGACTGAGGGATTGTAATACGATCATTTTAGATGATCTTCAAATCGGCAGTAAAACAATTCCTCCGTCTCGCCTACGGCGATCCACCTCCTTTTGCACAAAGGAGGCTAACAGAGTTCCTGCAGAACTAACATGCCCCTTTACTGGGCACCTTTCATCTCATACCGTTTTCAACAGATTCATAGGTTTCATGAAAGATATCCGGTTTGCATGGGTACATCTCTCCCCTTACCCCTATGATGATGTAATCACCGGGACTGGCTGTCATATCGCCTTCCAGTGTATGTATCACCTGTTCTGTTTCTGTTATATACGCACTGACTATGACCGGCTTCTTTCTGTATTTGCCTATCTCCATTCCTTATGTATCCTTCTCTCCATTTCCCCGCAGCTGCTTGTACACCTGATTCGCACCGGTTGCCGCCAAGCCGGATACAATCCCTACTGCAGCCGCATTCAGCACATCTCCTGCCGGATACTGGGGGATGATAAACATACCAACTATGCCCAATATACCGCCTACAACTCCACAGATTACCGGGATATACTTGTTGTCCAATCTTGTCGCCTTCACTCCTACTGCAAGCAGATAACAGATTACTGTTATTGCCGCTACGCTTGCCATGTTTCCTATTTCCATCATTCTGTTCCTTTCTTTTGCCGCAGATGCAGCTTATTTATCTCATCGTACATTTTCGTCACCATTCCGTTTCCGCCCAGCGCATGGTATGCCGTATACATCTCACAAAAGTTTTCGTATGCATAGGAGGGAATCTCTCCAAGCGCCGTATACTTGTCGTGATATTCAATCAGCTGCACCCGCAGCAGAAGCATCGTTCCCTTTGCATTTGCATCCCGATCCTTTTTCTGCCGTTTCAGCAGCCATACGATATACCCCAGCAGTATCGGAAGGGTAATCGTGTAGGTACTCATTAAAAATTGTTCCATTTATCCTTATCCTATCTTACGCCCTTACCCGGACAATGCCTGTCCGGTATGTATTACAATCCCTCACCCGCTTCGCGGGAGCTCCCTTTGCACAAGGGAGCCTTTAGGCTCCTGCGAACCTGCATAAAAACCCCTTTTTCAAAGTTTTTGGGAGTTTTCAGAGGACTTTTTACAAAAAGTCCTCTGAATGGAAGGGGTTCCCCGAAACGAGCTTGTCGAGTTTTGGGGGTTCTCGAATGGGTTTCAGGGCAAAGCCCTGATCCGTCCCCCATTTACTCAATCAACTCATTCACCGTAATGACAGAATCCGCACTGATTCCCGCGCACTGGATGCGGAAATACTTCCACTGGGATCCTGCCTCTACTGTAAACTGCGTCAGGTTTCCGTCCGCGTCCCATACACCGTTTGCATATTGGGTAATACTTGCCGCATTGTAGTTTCCTTCACTGGTGTTCGTCCGTTCCCTGAACAAATGCAGCATGCACAGATTGTTGCTGGACGCCGTCTTCGACATCGTTATGTTTTTCAGCCGCACTATATCTCCTGCACTGCAGGGAATATATCCCGTCAGATAGATCCCGTTTGCCACACCTTCCGCATGGGAGGAGGAGCTCCATCTGGTGTTTGCCTTGTACCCGATGCTGTTGTATATACTCTCCCCCTCCTGTCCTACGGACAAGGGAATCCGGTTGGTGTAGTTCACCGTGTAATTCGTGATCGCCACCTCTCTGCTTTCCCCTCTGCCGATCCGGATCACGTGAATCTTATGCCGGTCGTAGTCCGCAATAATCCCGCTGACAGAGCTTTCCGTGTCTGTGCCTGCTTTGTATACATACCGGGTACCGCTTTTCCCATTGCGTACATGCCGGCTGTCTGTCTCCATCAGCAGGATGGGGATCCCGGAGGGGGAGGTTACGTCATAGTCCCGGTGGGTGTGTCCGCCGATACAGAATTCCACCCATCCCCCGCATGCGCCGTAGTCTCCCACTCTCCCGTTGTAGCTGTCGAACATGGCAAGGACGGACGCCGCGCCGCTGTTCAGCGCGCCTACGCTGGGCGGAGTTGTGGTGTAGTCTGCTTCATACCACGCATGGGCTATGGCTACAATGTGCCAACTATCCGGTGTAGACAGCAGTGCCTGCTTCACAAAGGCAAGCTGGGCGTCTGTTACGCCTTTGTACGCGGTATCCAGATACAGATACCGGGTGTGCTCCGCATGGTTGTCCATGTAGTAGTACATGCCTGTACGTTCCCGGACGATGGTATCCGTTTCCTCCGGGGCGAGCAGGAACCCGTACACATACTCCTGGGAGAACAGATTGTTTGTGGCGTTCCCGTCATCGTGGTTGCCCACCACGCTGTGATGGTTCGGCAGATCTTTCAGCTGCCGTCTCCAGTTCCACAGATATTCCATTGCGTCGTATTCTGTAGATTCATCGTTTACGATATCCCCACCGAAATTGGTTTTTGTCATTCCCGTATGTCTGTACAGGTATTTGAGCAGTCGGGGGGACATACCCGATCCGTAGTTCCAGTGGGCGTCCGTATAGAACAGGAAGGCGGACTTGTTCGCTCCTGCTCCCAGCAGGGCTGTATTGATTGCCTTCGCTCCTGCTTTCAGTGCAGGCAGCCAATACCGGGGGACACTGGCGTCCTCTATCCAGTTCAGCTTTGCTTTATCCTTCGCGCTCATCAGTCCGTCCAGTCTCTCACTTGCTTTGCTGTATGTCATTTATTTTCTCTCCTTTCAATGAAAGCAGCATGAAACCATTAAGTAAATCTATCCTGCTGCTTTGATAGCAAAAATAACCTATATTAGCAGAAAAATGAAAATAGCTGCGCCGGTTCGCAGCACACCCAAATTATCCTCCAAAAAATCCAAATTCCTGCCGCCGTTATTTTATCGTATTCCCAATGCTTTTTCTCCCTACGCAGCAAATGAAAAAGGCGCTGTGCAGATATAGCTGCACAGCGCCTTTTATAAGTAAATAATTTAGCAATTATATTTTTATTAACTGGAAATCCTTTATTTTGATTCTATTATATGCAGATTGTTCGGCACAACATTTGCCTGCTGATATACAATTTCACTGATCTGTGCAACTTCGTTTTCCATCAGTCCGTCTGTTTTTACAATTACCTGGGCAGAATCTCCGTTGATAACTGCAACGCATTCCTCAAAGCCCTTTGCTTTTACAAGACTTTCAATGTTGGCTTCACATTCAATATCCTTGGCGATTTTCTGAATTTCATTCATCGCTTCTTCTTTCATTGCATCTACTGCTGTATCACTTTCAGCCACCGCGTTCAGCACTTCCATAGCCTCATCTCTTGCCTGCTGCCGTTCAAGGCTCATCTTGGCAAAAACATCCTGCTTCGTGCTGCTCTCTGCAGAAGTGTCTTTGGCATTTTTATCGGTTATAGCGCCTGCTACATCTGTCAAATCCACTACCGGATCCAATTTCTTTTTGTCTTTTGCAGCATCTGCCGGCAGCAGCAGGAAATTCAGCAACACTGCCACACCAATAATTACCACTGCACCCGAGGCAATTACCGCCTTCCGATTCAGCTTCTTGATCATTTCTAATGTTTTTTCACCAAATTCTTTCAGTTTCATAAACCGACCTCCGAATTAATTTCATATTATACATATTCATCTTCCTCGCCCGCTATTCCTATCCGGTAACAGTAATTCTTCCGGAAGAAATTCCAAGAGAAGCACTGAGCAATTCCGTCACCTTTTTCTGGATATGGACGTCGTCTCCATTTGTACATACGATTGCAACACCACGAATCTGGGGATATATTTCACTCACCAGTACAGTTTTCTCA
>CASTST010000174.1 GCA_949451655.1 uncultured Eubacteriales bacterium
AGTGTAGTAACAATCATTCCGGAAACAAGCATTGCAATCAGCAAGCGGGGAATTTGTTCGCTTTGGGCGCCGTGGCAGATCTTTTTAGAAATAATAAAATCCGCCAACAGCAGCACCAATCCGAAAATACCGCTTCCCATCATTCCTGAAGTTACAGTGACAATACACGTTGCCAGATTTCCAGCCGGATTTTTTGTATTGCAGGTTCGCGTAATAAGTACCTTACTAATCATATGCATATCATCTGTCGAAACTGTCTCGTCGTGAATGTCATCATAAAATTCGTTGTTTACACCATCAGACGCCAAAAACACAGTGTTGCATATTCCCGCCAGCAAAAGGACCGCAGAAACTGTTATGACTGCAATTCTCATTTTTTTACCATTTTTGCCCCGCAAAACGCTCCAGATCAATCCTCTAAGAAATCCTCCTGCCGCCGCTGTCAGCGTCAGCAAAGGCATATACGCGCCTATCGGCTTCAAAAGATACCCTAAGAAATCAGATAATCCGGATACAACCGCGCCATATACAGGACCGAACAATATAGACGGCATAATGGAAAAAATTCCGGAAATTCCTACGCTTATGCCATTTTCACCAAACATTGGGATATGAAATGAAAAAGCCGTCTTCAAAACAAGAGAAATGCTGAGAAACACCGCTGAAATCGTAATGCGGCGCAAATATAAAGTAGATTGTTTCATTATAAAAATTCCTTTCATTTTACGTTACGTTAAACCGACTTTAGCTACCTATCCTTATACAAAACACCTCCTGTTATGCAGCACAGCTACATAACAGGAGGTGAGAAATATGCAATACATATACCGCAGCTCCATATGCAGCAGTGGGATGCGGACCCTGTACCGTAAGCCTTCCGGCTATTCGTCCCTTTGACAACTCCCCGTTCAAAAGGCACTGCAAATCCATGATTTACGCACAAAATCCTACTCTGCTCATATTATATTATTTTTGTCAGCCGAACCCGACAACGCCCGGAATATGTGAATTTTATTCCAGGGTGATTCCCTGGAATCTTATTGTCTTTACAATAAAAAAACGCCAACCCGAGCTTTATGCCCAGACGGTCGGCTTACAAAACAGTTATACTCCATGTGGTTCCTTCCACTTCCGTCAGTCGTATAACCTGCTGGTATTGTATCATAGATATCCCTATATGTCAATATTTTTTGAAATACAAAATCCTGCTGTATCAAAATCGTATCACGAAAAAGTGCATTTCGATACAGCAGGATTTATTTTCACCTCCTTCCGGGGTTCTGCGGCATCAGAACGGAATTTTATCACCCGGCAATTGTGCCTAAAAGGCTTGCCCCCGTTCTCTGCTGTCACTCCATTGCGGTCTATTCCAAACGGCGGAAAGGATATCTGAAAAATCAGGCTTCCCTTTCTGAAATGCCGGATGATACGTCTGTATGAGCAATAATACAACTACTTGGCTGCCAAAACTTACGCAAAATGTAAGTTTTCCTTAAAAAAATAAATTATCATTAAATAATAAAATTTAACATAATCTATCCGAAATCATTTATTATATACCGTTAAATCAAAATTCACATAACAGCCACCTATCAGAATTGTATTATTTGAACCAAAAAAATGCAAAATAATGTTGCAATAAAAAAAAGTTAATGCTATCATAGAGGCAAAGGCGATAAAAATTTGAAAGATCCGGTATGACATATTTTTCCGGGCACCTTATCCCTCATACGTTTATTTTACTAACTTATATACTAAGAAAGGTATGGTCATAACAATGGAAACGCTGCAAGAGCGCCTGAAAAAAAGACGGCTTCAGCTGGGACTTACCCTTGCACAGGTTGCCGATCAAATCGGCGTAAAAGAAGCGACCGTTCAAAGATATGAAAGCGGAGCAATTCACAATATCAAGTATCATACGATATTGAAGCTGTCAGAAATTTTAAATTGCAATCCTTCTTATTTGCTGTGCTGGACAGATGCGACCTGTCCCCAGCCCCAAGAATCCAACGAAACGATTTCCGAACACGAACAAAAATTGCTGAACGCATACAGAAAAAATCCTGACCTGCAAAAAGCTGTAGATGCCCTGTTGCATATAAATTAAGTCAAAAGAGCTTTTTTATCACGTCCGCTTTCACGGATACAGTATATTACAAGTTTCTTGTGTTGTCAACATTATTCTACAAATTTCTTGTTATTCTATAAAATTTATTATTGAGGAAGCACGCAGCACACTATGGAAATAAATAAAATTTTTGAAATGATGACGAGCCAGGGTAAATCCGGGAAGGATCTGGCAGTTTATCTGAATGTCACACAACAAACAGTAACAAACTGGAAGATTGGCGTCAGCGAATCATACAAAAAAAGACTGCCGGAAATTGCAGTCTTTTTAAACACCACTGTAGAAGAACTTGCAGGCATCCCCCTGCATACGGAAAAAGCCGACTCTCTTTCAGAACATGAAGCCCAGCTAATTCAAGCATACCGCACCAATACAAAAATGCAGGAAGCAGTCGACACGCTGTTAGGGCTAAGTCACGAAAAGCCTGCACCCGATTCGGGGAAAATCAATGCGCACATTTCCCTTCCAAAGCACACTTCCTCCCAACCGCGGATCTCTGCCTATGGTCTTGGCTCTGTCCATTTAGACTCTAAAAAGGAACTTGACGATCCGGAAATCAATAGAATTCTTAAAAAATACAAAAAGGTAAAAAAATAATTTCTTACGCGCCGCGAAACTTATTGCAATTTGTCGAATTATGTAGTACAATATTTCCGGTGGTGAGAAAATGCAGAAAAACATACGGAAAAGTGCGATAAAATTCGTACATAAGCATAATTTAAATAAAAAGAATCTGACAGCAGCCAATCTGCGCGAAATTATAGAAAAATACAACTTTGGAATCGTGGATTACTTGCCTAAAGCAGAAAATGAACCGGACACTGTAACGCTTTTGAAAAAAGCACAGGCAACAGAATTTTACCAATACACGAAAGGTTTCACATACAGTTCACAGGAAGACAAGCTTGTTTTCATTTGCACAGATATGTCGGCAGATGATACTGTAGAAGTGCTGCTTCACGAGATCGGTCATATTGTTCTGGGGCACCTGGATTCAGAAGGAATCATCAGCAATACAAGCACCCAGCAGGAATGTGAAGCTTTTTATTTCAGTCAATATGTTCAGGAAAGATGCAGAAACAGCGGACGTATCAAGCTGATAAAAGCCGGCAGTCTCGTATTGGCTGCCTTTTTGCTCATTTGCACCGCCGCGGTTATTTTACGGTATGCAACCATCCCGCGTGAAGCCGTAACAGAAGATGGCAAAACAATTGTCAGAGTGGGCGGAATTGGCATGGACGCATTTATGCAGCCGCACTGCTACTGGACTGCAGGCGGTGAGGTTTTCCATCTATGGCAGGATTGTCAGCATTTGCGCAACAGTTCTACGATTTATGTAGGTCCACGTGAAAAAAGCGGCAGAACTGCCTGCTGCAAAACCTGTTATAAAAAGTTCTGTGAGCGTTACGGAAACTGAAGGGAATAAAATTTGCAAATGAAAGACAATCCCCCAGCTGCTACGCAACAGCTCCTTCGCACAAGGAAGCCTAACCTACTTAAAAGCCTCCCCCCAGTAAAGGGAGGTGGCACACCGTCAGATCCCGTCAGACTCTCAAAGCCCCCCTTGTGCAAAGGGGGTGGGTTTTGCGCAGCAAAACTCGGAGGGATTGTCCCTGCTATTATTTTTAGTAATCTGCAAATCGGCAGATTGCTATACAATCCCTCACCCGCTACCGCGGGAGCTCCCTTTACACAAGGGAGCCTTTTATGTTTGTTTATGTTTGATACTACATGACAGCCCCTTGCTGGTAGAGCCTAATCAAACCACAACA
>CASTST010000175.1 GCA_949451655.1 uncultured Eubacteriales bacterium
ATGATTAGTGTTTTATTCATGGTGCCGATCAGCGCGTCTGTGCCCGTATCGCTGGAGACAGCAAAAACCGCCCCAATATATGCGCCGTCATTATACAGCGGGATGGCATAATAAACATGCGGTGTTCGGAAAAATCCGTTCATATCGTCCTTTGCAGAGACATTCATTCCGGCCAGAAGCCGATCGGAGGCATCTTCGGAAATATAATACCGTCCGGTTCCATTAGACGTCGCCTCTGTAGTAATACTTACATTTTCCGAGCCGCCAAAATGAATAACCTGCCCGGTATTGTCTGTAATAAAAATCAACATCGTATCATCATTGACAACCAGCAGCTGCAAAATTGTTTTCAAATTTTGGCTTCTGGTCATCAAATAATTACGGAAGCTTTTTTCCAGCGGCGGGGAATCCGATTCGATAAAGGCGGAAACGGAGTTTGCAGCATTGGAAAGAGATCCGGATTTCATTTCACTGCCATATGAATTGACAACAGCAGAAATGGTGGATGATAGAATAAAAAAGCTGATTATGTTAATCAGGAGAAAGGTAGCCATATATTTTATGAAGACACTTTTAAACTTAAACATGCAATACAGGTTCCTTTCAGAAATTATTGTATAGAAAAGGGAAAAGGGGCAGCCGTACTGCCCCAAAGCTGCCATTACTGCAGCAGTTCAAATTTGTATCCTACGCCCCAAACTGTTTTCAGGGTCCATTTATCGGAAACGCCTTCCAGCTTTTCACGAAGCCGCTTTACGTGCACATCCACCGTTCTGGAGTCGCCGAGATAATCAAACCCCCAAACTTTATCAAGAAGCTGATCCCTTGTGAACACCCGGTTAAAATTGGATGCAAGAAAATACAAGAGTTCCAATTCCTTTGGCGGAATATCCACCGGCTTTCCCCGGAGCTTCAATTCATATTTCTGAAGGCTGATTTCAATATTTTCAAACTTGATAACCTCGTCTTCCATTTGGTTGTCATGGGCGCTGTATCTGCGGAGTACCGCTTTAATCCGCGCAGAAACTTCTTTCATATCAAAAGGTTTTACAATAAAATCATCCGCGCCAAGTTCCAGACCCAGCACCTTATCAAATACGTCGCCCTTTGCTGTTACCATAATCACCGGCTTTGAGGAAATTTCACGGATTTCCCGGCAAACCTGCCAGCCGTCCTTTTTCGGCAGCATAATGTCAAGGAGCACCAGATCAGGCTCGTACATTTTAAAATAACTGACGCCCTCGGCTCCATCCGATGCGGTTTTTACTTCATAGCCTTCATTTTCAAAATACAGTCTAAGCAACTCACAGATATTCGGATCATCGTCTACAATCAATATTTTTGTACTCATATTTCCACTCTCCTTATGAAGATGATGCATACCAATTCAGAAATATTCAACTATATGATACCATATAATTCCATATTTGTATACAAAAATTTATCAACATTTTTCATTTTGGCATAAAAATTTTTCAACTATTCCATTTCTTGGTGATATTTTAACCTGTAAAAGTGATCATTGTGTGAAAAAATTGTGATTTATTGTAAAAATATTGGTGAATTTCGCAAATCCCAAAATATTACTTGCAGTGCGGCAGATTTTTCTGTATAATACATGATGGAATTCGAAACCATGGAGCGAACAAATGGATTTAATAACTGCCATGCTGGGATATATTGCTTTTCTTGTAGGAATTATTGCATTTCAAAGCAACAAGCATAAGCACATTGTTTTGCTCAAAGCGTTTACTGATATATGCTTTTGCATTCAGTATATTCTTTTGGGTGCTTACACAGGTGCGGCGACAGATCTTGCAGGATGCGTAAGAAATCTGATTTTTGCAAAAGAATTCAAAAGGAAAAACACGCAATATATTATTACGACTTTTTTTGTTGTCCTTATGATCGTTATAGGCATTGTCACATGGGATGGCTGGCTTTCCCTGCTTGCCATTGCGGGAAAACTCTGTACAACCGTATCGTTCAGTATAAAAAACACCAAATACCTCAGGCTCTTCACCATTCCATCCGGCATTATGTGGATCATATACAATGCTGCGACCGGTTCTGTCGGAGGCGTGCTTTACGAAGCAATGGTTATCGTTTCTATTATCATAGCAGCATTCAGATTTGACAGGAAGCCGAAATCCGGTGTCACCGAACCTGAAAAATCTTAATACATTCGTAAATTACCCCCTATAAATAAAGGAGATTTAAAATATATGAAGCTTGGAATAATCGGACTTCCTAATGTAGGCAAAAGCACCCTGTTTAACGCAATCACAGGGGCAGGCGCGCAGTCTGCAAACTACCCTTTCTGTACCATTGACCCAAATGTAGGTGTAGTTGCCGTGCCGGATCCCCGTCTGGACGCACTTGCCGAAATGTACAACCCGCAAAAATACACACCTGCTGTTATTGAATTTGTAGACATTGCAGGATTGGTGCGCGGTGCCTCCAAGGGCGAGGGATTGGGCAACAAGTTTTTGTCCCACATCCGGGATGTAGACGCGGTAGTACATGTTGTGCGCTGTTTTGACGATGGAGATATCGTTCATGTAGACGGCAATGTAAACCCTGCCAGAGATATTGAAACAATCAATCTGGAACTGATTTTTTCCGATATGGAAACACTGGAGCGCCGGATTGAAAAAACGAAAAAGGCAGTAAAAAGCGATAAAAGTCTGACTGCTGCACTGGAAGCATATGAAAAGGTACTTGCCTTATTGTCCGAAGGCAAAACTGCCCGCAGTGGTGAGTACACAGAAGAAGAACATGCTATTTTGGATGAAGCCGGGCTTCTGACAATCAAACCGGTCATTTATGCTGCCAATGTCAGCGAGGATGAGGCTGCCGGTGTATCCGAGGACAACGCATATTATAAAGAAGTCGTTGCCGCTGCCGCGCTGGAGGGCGCGCAGGTAATTCCCGTGAGTGCAGGGATAGAATCGGAAATTGCAGAACTGGATGCAGAAGAAAAAGCTGCATTTCTTGCCGATATGGGAATTACAGAATCCGGATTGGATAAACTGATAAAGGCAGGTTATTCCCTGCTTGGATTGATCAGCTATCTTACAGGCGGTCCCAAAGAAGTGCGCGCATGGACCATTCGCGAAGGCACAAAAGCCCCGCAGGCAGCCGGCAAAATCCACTCCGATTTCGAACGGGGCTTTATCCGTGCAGAGGTTATCGCATTTGACGATCTGATCGCCTGCGGTTCTCTTGCGGCTGCAAAAGCAAAAGGTTTGCTGCGCAGTGAGGGCAAGGACTATGTAATGTGCGACGGCGATGTAGTAGAATTTTTATTTAATGTATAATTACGAAAAAGGAATGGAGATTTTATGAAAAAACACACGATATCCGTATGCATTCTTTTGCTTTGTTCCTTTCTTCTGTGCGCTTGTTCCAGTTCCGGCAATTCCAACAATGAAATTGTGGGGAAATGGGCACTGATTAACAATGAGGAATATAAAGATCTTTTGGAGGGGCACATTTCTGAAGATATTTTTTTCACCGTTTTTTATATTTTTAACGAAGACGGAACAGGCAGCACACATATAAACAAAGATGATGACTTATTTACCTTTCAATATACGTATGACGGCAGTACTCTTGAATTAACATTTGACAGCGGCGCCCCATCCCAAAGCCTTTCCTGCACCATTAAAGGAAGAGAAATGCACGTAATGGACAACGGTGAAGATGTTATTTTTTACAGACAGCCGGAATGAGTTAATTCCTTGCATGCACCGAAAGCTTCCCCCCGGCAAAAAAAGGGTGGCACAGCGAATTCCCTCTAACGAAAGCCTCCTCAGCAAATGGGGTAGCGCAGCAAAGTCCCTCTAGCGAAAGCCTCTCCCGGCAAAGAGAAGTGTCGATAAAGTCCCTCTAATGAA
>CASTST010000176.1 GCA_949451655.1 uncultured Eubacteriales bacterium
GCCGCCGGAAAGAACCTCGCGATTGCGCAGATGATGCGTGGTTGAATCTCCAACAAAAATGATTTTGTCCTGATATTCCTGCCCCGCGTCTGTGCTTTCTTCCAAAGTGCTGCAGAAAACGAACAGAGGCGGTTCTGATTCCGCCGCGTCGGCGGAATCGGCAGTAGAATCAGTGGTGGATTCAATGTCTTCCGTTTGTTGGACAGTGTCGTTTTCACTACCGGAAACATCTTTATCCGGCGGTGCGGCGCAGCTTAAACAACTGACTGCTAATAAAGCAGATATAAAAATTTGTATATATTTTTTCATAATAATAATATTCAGTGAAAAACAGATTTATATTCTTCTTTTTTCTTGGCGGTGCCGGAACGCTTGCGGTTTCGGATAGAGTAAAAAACAGCGAAAACGATATATCCGGCAATAAATAAAAGTATAGATAGCAGCAGCATGGTGCCGTTCTTATAAAATCCGCCGCATAGTACCACAACAATAGTATATAAAGCTGCGGACGTCAAAAAATGAAGCAGATAACGGACGGGCAGGGCTATTTTATCCAGATGCATAATTTGCGCCGCGCCGCTGAGTAAAATGGAAAACGCAAAAAACAACAGAATCCACTGAAGGGTGGGAATAAAGCTTTTTTCTGCATTGGATAGGATCGCACCAACACCATAAGTGATCAATGTTATTATAGTAAAAAGAACGCATCCGTTTTTTAAAATGTTCGTAATAGTGCCGCTTGCTTTCATATTTACTCCTCCATGTGTATTCTTATTTATAGAATATCATGAAACAGCAGTATATGCAAGAAGGAATTTGTGAAAAATCAGTCCGGATGCTGTTTATTTACCGACCAGCGGGTGCTGATTCGTTCATTGTCATCGGTCGCAATGCTTGGTGCACGGTTTTGATACAAAAACTTCGTCAGTGCATACATATCAATCCAAATCTGATTCCAGCCATCTTTTTGTGCAGGGTCAAAAATGATCTGCAATCCGTAGTGCAGATGGGGTATATTGATGTTGTTGGTGTTTTCTTTTGCCGAGTATCCTTTCATTCCAAGATATCCAATGACTTCTCCTGCCTCGACCTGTTTCCCTTCATACATATCGTTGTAAGGATGTCCTCTGCGCAGATGCGCATAATAATAGTAGCGTTTTCCGTCATAATAGCGGATGCCGATGCGCCACCCGCCGTATTGGTTCCAGCCGCAGGCTTCCACATATCCTCCCTCAACGGCAACAATCGGCGTGCCAACGCTTCCCATAAGATCATGCCCCAGGTGATTTCGTTTATAGCCATAGGAACGTGCGACGCCAAAGTCGTCAGAATGGGTGTAGCTGTATCCCTGTGCGATAGGGGAATATGCAATCAGCCCGTATTTTTCTTCTTTTGTGATTGAATCTCCCTGTGCCGTATATTCTGTGTATTCTCCGACCATTCCACCCAGTACCGCATCATAAGCTTTTGCATAGTACTGATATAATTTTTCATTGTTCGTGATTTTGACCGGATCTTCACCGTCTTGCAGCGCATTCCCGATTTTGTTTAGATCATCTTTTTTATAGTTGCTGAAATTTCCGCCGTATTTTACAGCGAGACATGCCAATAGCTGGGTAAAGGAGCAATTGTTTCCTGCTTCATGACTTGCAATGCAAAAATGTAGCGCGTCCGTCATTGCATCCTCGCTCACATCAAAGTCGATCCATTTTATATACTCTGCGTCTTTGGCGCTCGCTGCAGGAATTGCAGAAATCAGCAATGCTGCCGCCAGCAGACATGTAATTGTTTTTTTAATCATACAAATTTATTCCTTTTGCATTTTTTATGCCACTATCAAAAGTATTCCATATCGCCGCAAAAATATGAACGCCACTCTTTTCCTGCTATGGATGCAGAATGTATATTTAATCTGAATATTCATTGACTTTCGCCGGGACTTTCTGTATAATAGAACTGTATATTTATGGCTAAAAATAAAATTTGCTAAAAGATTGAGGTTGTCTTGGATGAATAGACGTGAAGGCAGAATTTGCGCGTTTGAGCTGTTATTTGAAACAGACTTTCGAAAAGAGGATGCTTCCTGGAGCGAAATATATGAAAGTGCAATGCGCAACCGGGGACTTGGAAATCATGCGTTTGTAAAAACATTGTATCAGACTGCGGTGGAGAATCAGGCGGAGATTGATAAAAAAATTGAAGAAAGCGCGGAAAATTGGCGCCTTTCCAGAATGTCTGGTGTGACAAGAGCCGTGCTGCGTTTGTGCGTCGGCGAACTTTTGTATTCGGATGTGCCGCCCAAGGTTGCAATAAACGAGGCGGTTGAAATTTCCAAATTGTATAATGATGAAAAGTCTACCTCTTTTGTAAATGGAATTTTGAATAAAATTGCAATAAAGCAGGGCGCGCTTCCTGCACAGGACGGCAATGGACAAGCATAATGCAGTGATTCTCGGAATCGATACCAGCAATTATACAACTTCTGCCGCACTTTGTACATTAGACGGAGAAGTGATTGCGAATATAAAAAAGCTGCTTCCTGTTGGAAAGGGAAGCAGAGGACTTCGGCAGAGCGAGGCGCTGTTTCATCATACCGTGCAGCTCCCGGATGTTATGGAAGAAATCCGGACAGCCCTTGCAGGAAGAAAGCTGGCGGCTGTTGGGTATTCCCAAACACCCCGGGATGAAGAAGGTTCTTATATGCCTTGCTTTTTGGCTGGTCAGTCAGCGGCAAAAGCGATTGCATGCACATGCAATGTTCCACTATACAGCTTTTCCCATCAGGGAGGGCACGTCATGGCGGCTTTATATGGAGCAGGAAAATTGGAGCTTGCTGCAAAGCCCTTTGCTGCATTTCATGTGTCCGGCGGCACTACAGAAATTTTGTATGTTCGTCCAAACGATGATAAAATCTTTTCTATTGAAAAAATCGGCGGTACGCTGGATCTCAATGCAGGACAGGTAATTGACCGAGCCGGTGTGATGATGGGGCTTCCGTTTCCGGCGGGACCTGCTATGGAACAGGCTGCAGGCGATTTTTATGATCAGACAGTACCATGTAGACCTGCTGTAAAAGGGCTGTGCTGTAATCTGTCCGGGCTGGAAAATAAAGCGCGGGAACTGTTTGAAAAAGAGCAAAACATCGGTATGTGCGCCGCGTTCGTCCTGCGCTCTGTTCAAAAAACTTTGCTGACGCTTACCCAGCATTTACTGTTGGAATATCCGGGGATTCCAATTGTTTATGCAGGCGGTGTAATGAGCTGCAGTCATATCCGAAAAGCGCTGTCCCCGTACGGAAGCTTTGCTCTCCCTGTGTATTCGTCTGATAATGCTGCGGGAACTGCGCTCATGGCGCTGCAAAAGTATTCAATGAGAGGAGACGTGTAATATGGATATCAGCAATATGCGGTTCCCAAGTCCGTTGACTGTTACGGAACTGAACCAGTATATCAAAGATTTGATCGACGTCAATCCACCTCTTTCAGATATATTTATTAAAGGTGAAATTTCCAATTTTAAAGCCCACACCTCCGGTCACTTTTATTTTACCTTGAAGGATGCAGACAGCGCGCTGAAAAGCGTTATGTTTCGCTCCAGTGCCCAGAAAATGGAGTTTATGCCTGAAAACGGCATGAAAGTGATTGCGCACGGCAGAATTTCCGCATTTGTGCGGGACGGTGCGTACCAATTATACGCAGATTCCATGGAGCCGGATGGAGTCGGTGCTTTGTATATTGCGTTTGAACAGTTGAAGCGCAAGCTGGAAAGTGAAGGGCTGTTTGCACCGGAGCGGAAGAAACCGCTGCCGAAAATTCCGTCTGTGGTAGGCATTGTAACCTCTCCTACGGGCGCGGCGGTGCGGGATATTATCAATATTT
>CASTST010000177.1 GCA_949451655.1 uncultured Eubacteriales bacterium
AAGAGCCTCATTATCTATGACGAAATCGGGCGCGGTACCAGCACCTTTGACGGAATGTCTATTGCGCGCGCCGTTTTGGAATATACAGCAGGCAAAAAGCTTGGAGCCAAAACGCTGTTTGCAACGCACTATCATGAGCTGACAGAATTGGAAGGTCAGATTCCCGGCGTGGTCAATTATAATGTGGCTGTGAAAAAGCGGGGAGATGATTTGACCTTCTTGCGCAAGATTGTGCGCGGACCGGTAGATGAAAGCTACGGTATCGAGGTTGCAAAGCTGGCGGGGGTTCCCCAGGAAATTGTTGAGCACGCCAAGGAAATTCTGGCAGCCTTGGAAAAAAAGGAGGCTGCGGGCGGCACAGCAAAACCACAGAAGAAATCTGACGAATCAGCGGATCCTATGGGGGCGGCTGCAATCAGTATGATGGATTTGTGCCGTGACAGCGT
Organism: uncultured Eubacteriales bacterium; assembly: GCA_949451655.1. GTDB lineage: Bacteria > Bacillota > Clostridia > Oscillospirales > CAG-272 > Avispirillum. Next base: position 447 of record CASTST010000177.1, read on the forward strand.
GTGCGAAAGCATACGGAAAACAGATCTCAATACCTTGACACCTATTGAAGCAATGAATTTGATATTTGAATGGAAGAAAGCCATTGAGTAAAACAGGGAAAGGAGTACGCCATGGGAAAAATCAATGTTCTGGGATTTGATATTGCCAATTTGATTGCCGCTGGTGAGGTGGTAGAGCGTCCTGCATCTGTTGTGAAAGAACTGACGGAAAATGCAATAGACGCCGGAGCCAAAAGTATTACAGTTGAAATCAAACGTGGCGGTATTTCTTTTATCCGTGTATCTGATAATGGGAGCGGTATTGAACCGGATGACCTTCCCCTTACTGTACTCCGTCATGCTACCAGCAAAATCGCAACTGCGGAGGATCTGATCAGTATCGGAACGCTGGGATTCCGCGGAGAGGCGCTTGCGGCGATTGCTGCTGTATGCAAAATGCGGATTTTAACTAAAACCGGCGGTACGGAAATGGGGTCTGCTATGGAATGCGATGGCGGAGAAATTGTCAATGTCATGGAAACCGGATGTGCCGGTGGAACAACAGTAATTACATCGGAGCTGTTTTATAATGTCCCGGCACGCAGAAAATTTTTGAAAAAAGACGCCACGGAAGGCGCCGCGGTGACGGCGCTGATGGAGAAGATTGCGCTTTCCTGCCCACATGTGGCTGTTAAATATATTGTGGATGGCGATGTTCGCTTTATGACCAGCGGCGACGGTGATTTAAAAGGCGCGATTTATTCTGTTTTCGGTCGGGAAATGGCGTCAAGAATGTCTCCGGTTGATAGAACGGACAGCAGGGGCATCCGCGTGCACGGTTATGTGGGTGAACCGGATTTGGTGCGTGCAAACAAAAACCACGAAATATTCTTTATCAACGGCAGATATGTAAAATGCAGATCCGCAATGGCAGGCTTGGAGCAAGCGTATGTTTCCAGCATTCCTTCCCAGAAATTTCCCGTGTGCGTACTGAATATGGATCTCAATCCGGAAACAGTGGATGTAAACGTGCATCCCTCTAAGCTGGATGTAAAATTTGCCGATGAGCGTGCAGTGTTTGAAGCGGTACACTATGCAGCGCTGAATGCATTGCAGGGAGGAACCAGACCACAGCTTCGCCTGCAGAAAACGTTAGAGCAGCCGATTGATTTGCCGTTCCGCTCATTTGATGAGCAGATTAAAGACAAAAAACGTCTTTCCTATCTGGCAGATAATGGGCTGTGCACAGTAATGCCACAGGAGGAAGAGGGACCGCAGATAAAGCCGGAAGCGGTTCCGCCGCTTGTGAGCAGAACAGAGCCTGCCGAAATCCCAACCCGTGAAACGGATTTAATCAGCCAAGCCTTCCCGGATTATTCTCCGGCAACAGTTGAGAGTGCGACGGCACGTTACAGCCCTTTGCAGGCTTTTGTACCCATTGAACGGGAGCCTCGAAACACACCGCAGAAAATGCAGATACATCTTGGCGAACATATTGATGAAGAACCGCCGGCTCCTATTCTGAAAAAGGAAGCAAGCACCGATGCGGACGATGCTCCCGGCGGAATCCACCTGCTGCAGTCTGCGGCGGCGGGAGAGGTTCAGACGGATTCCTTGGCTTCCATAAATCGGCGTGCAGATATTCCCGAGTACACCATTCTTGGGGAAGCATTCAACTGCTATGTAATTGTACAGTTGGAGGATCGTCTGCTGCTGATAGATAAGCATGCCGCACATGAAAGAATTCTTTTCGACGAGCTGTGCCACAGAATGGACGTAAAGGATAAACGTGCACAGATTTTGATGTTTCCGTTGAAGGTGAAACTAAGTGAAACAGAAATTCTTGCATTAGAGACATATCTGGAGGACATCAAAGCGATCGGATTCCGGATTCAATTGAAGAAACGTGTCGGTGAGGTTATTATTTCAGAAATTCCGGAGGAAATCGGACGGGATAGCGCCGGAGATATGATTGCAGAGCTTGCCGCAGGACTTTCTGACGGAACAGGCAATGTGGAAACTGCCAAACGGAAATTTTTCGAAGCAAAGCTGTTCAGTGCATCCTGTAAAGCTGCAATTAAAGGCGGACGCGTATATGGGGAACAGCATTTGCGATGGATTTGTGACCGCCTGCTGCAAAATCCGGATAAGGGAGGCAGCGCAATTAAAACATGTCCCCATGGAAGACCAGTTGCTTTTGAAATTACCAAAAATTCATTAGAAAGTCAGTTTGAACGAATTACATAATTTAGCGGAAAGGGAAGCTATGCTCACAATATTAAAAAAAGAAAACCGCGCCCGCCGTGGGCGGTTTGAAACGCCGCACGGAACGATAGAAACTCCGGTATTTATGAATGTGGCAACCTGCGGTGCTATCAAAGGCGGATTGGATGCTTGGGATTTAGAGGAAGTCAAATGTCAGGTAATGCTGTCTAATACATATCATCTCCATATCCGTCCGGGGGACGCACTCATTCGGGATATGGGTGGATTGCACGAATTTACCGGATGGAAGGGACCCATTTTAACTGACAGCGGCGGATTTCAGGTGTTTTCCTTGGCACAGCTTCGCAGAATCCGGGAAGAAGGTGTACATTTTTCTTCACATGTAGACGGACGGAAGATTTTTATGGGTCCGGAGGAAAGTATGCAGATTCAGTCAAATTTGGGTTCTACCATTGCGATGGCTTTTGATGAGTGTGTGGAAAATCCTGCAAAGTATACCTATGCCAAGGAGGCTTGCGGACGTACATATCGCTGGCTGGAACGCTGTATAGCGGAAATGGCGCGGCTGAACAGCCTGCCGGGAACAGTGAATCCCAGACAGATGCTTTTTGGGATCAATCAGGGAAGTACTTATGAGGATTTGCGTGTAGAGCATATGCAGCAAATAGCGCAGCTTCCTTTGGATGGATTTGCAATCGGCGGTTTGGCTGTGGGTGAAAGCGCCGAGGAAATGTATCGGATTATTGATGCGGTTGAACCGCATATGCCTGTAGACAAGCCGAGATACCTCATGGGAGTCGGTACACCGCAGAACATATTGGAGGCGGTTCATCTTGGCGTGGATTTCTTTGACTGTGTAATGCCTTCCCGCAATGCACGTCATGGAAATGTATTTACCTGGCATGGTAAAATGAATATTATGAATGAAAAATACGCAAGAGATCCCCGCCCGATTGACGAGGGCTGCGGATGCCCGGCGTGCAGACATCACAGCCGCTCCTATATCCGCCATTTGATTAAAGCAAAAGAGGCGGTAGGTATGATGCTTGCAGTTACCCATAATTTATATTTTTATAATACAATGATGGAAGAAATTAGGCAGTCTTTGGATGAAGGGAGGTTTGGGATT
>CASTST010000178.1 GCA_949451655.1 uncultured Eubacteriales bacterium
CAATGAACTCATCACCGCCTTAAAAAACAACTGGGAAGGCGCCGAACCGCTTCGCCAATACTTTTTGACGCACTATTCCTACTTTGGTAACGATAATGATGCTGTCGATAAACTGGCTGCGCGAGTATTGGAGGATTTCACAACACTTTGCAGCAGACTTGACCATCGGTGCGGGTATCGGTTTCCGGCTGGTGTCAGCACCTTTGGACGGCAGCTGGAATGGGCACCGCGCCGTATGGCGTCTCCCCACGGCAAAAAGGGTGGCGAAGTATTGGCGGCAAATTGCTCTCCCACACCGGGAACGGATCAGGAAGGCGCCACCGCAATCATTCGTTCCTATTGCAAACTGCCCCTGAAAAAAGCAGTAACCGGCGCAGCGTTGGACCTGAAGCTGCTCCCATCTTCCGTTCAGGGCGAAAACAGTCTGCAAGCGCTGGTTGCACTGATGCGCGGCTTTACTGCATTGGGCGGCTACTTCATGCAGCCGGACATTGTAAACGCAGATATTTTAAGAGAAGCACAAGCGCATCCGGAAAACTACCAAACACTTTCCGTACGTGTTTCCGGATGGAACGCACGATTTGTAACACTGAACGAAGAATGGCAAAATATGATCATTGAACAAAATGAACGATAAGGATGCAGTATCATGTTAATCGCTGAAATACAACGCTTTTGTATGCACGACGGTCCCGGGCTGCGTACTACCGTGTTCTTGAAGGGCTGTCCCCTGCATTGCGCCTGGTGCCATAATCCAGAAACACAAAAGACTGTTCCCCAGCTGCTATTTGACCGTAAAAAATGTATTTCTTGCCGCACCTGCGAAATATGTCCTCAGCATGCACATACTTTTACAGAAGAACACAATCTGCAATTTACACAGTGCGCCTGCTGCGGAAAATGCACAACACTTTGTCCTACCGGCGCGCTGGTTCTCTGCGGTCAACCTTATACTGTGGATGATGTTATGGAAATCGCAGAAAAGGATCGGGCTTTTTACGGGAGCGCCGGCGGTGTAACCCTTTCCGGGGGAGAGCCGTTTGCCCAGCCGCAGGATGCAATTGCATTGCTGAAAGCCTGCAAGGTGCGCGGTCTGCACACCGCAGCGGAGACCTGCGGATATTTTTCATCAAAGCTTCTGCCTGACATTGTCCCCTACACAGATCTCTTTCTGTGGGATATAAAACTGACCGACCCTGCCGCCCACAAAAAATACACCGGTGTTTCCAATCAAAAAATTCTAAAAAATCTTCGTATGGCGGATGCATTGGGTGCCCGGTCCCGGCTGCGCTGCATTTTGGTAAATGGTGTAAATACACATCCTTCACACTACGATGCTGTTGCCGAAATTGCTGGGACATTGCAGCATTGTGAAGGAATAGAATTTATTCCCTACCACGCTTATGCTGGTACAAAAGCAACGCTTCTTGGACAAAAGGATAATGGTAAAACCGACTGGATTCCTTCCAATGAGACTTTCAGTTTAGCTCGTCAGTATTTGCTTCAAAAAGAAATTCGTATATTTTAATCTGGCAATTAAAAGAACGCCCCTGACAGGCAATCCTGTCAGGGACTTTTAAACGATTGTAATGCTATATATTAATGATAATTTCAGTAATGTCTTCCGACCCTACTATATAAACACGGACAAGTCCGGTAGTTGGCGCAAAGTCAGTTCCCTTATAGGAAGGATGCTCAACTCCATATAATCTTTCAAACACATATGAAAGCTGATCACTTGATAAGGCTCCAAAAGACTGCGGGATATACATGCCCCATTGTTTGTCAGCCGATGTTCTATATTCCTCAGCAAAGTTTGCACTTGACAACGCAGTAATAAAGGTAGATGTCTGCTCTTTCGGCATGCTGATATGAATTTCATATTCATAGGACTTTTCATCATACAAATCATTACTTATAATGGATGTTTTGACGTTATAGTCATCCACATACGCCTCTTTCGGAAAAATAATTTCATCTAAAACATCTATGCCTTGCGTATTTCCCATGATAGCATGAAGTGCGGTTTCTACTGATATGCTTTCACAGTCTATGTTCCACCGTATGCGATTGATCCCATTTGCCGCCCTCGTTCGAAAACCAAAAAGATTTGTGCATAAAGCCACGATAGCCATAGCCAGAATCAGTACGACAGCGCCGATTATAATTGTTTTTTTCTTCATAGGATTCCTCCAACTTAAATTTTGTTTTACTGTAAGAAAAAATGAAGCTGACTTATATCCGTTTAGCTATACGCCGTTTGATCTCTCCAAAATTTCGCCCATCCGTTATAAAACTTATGTTGCGTTATGTACACGTATTTTTTGATCTTTTTTCAAATAAAGGAGAAAGCAATAACTTTCTCCTTTACTAAATTAGTATGCAGTAATTATGATGACGGATTCTCCAGCCGGCTCTATAATATCAACAAATATTCCTCCTACGGAACGAAACAATTCTTCATCTATGTAGTACATATATGATGCTGCAAATGTGTATTGTTCCTTCAGATAATTTCCAAACAGGTCTGATACATACCATGTTCCATTAATTTTGCTATCCCGACTGACTTGGTTAAAGCCATTTTTCCTCAGTACACCGCGAAAATCCTCTAAAGCGCTTTTAGGCACAACAACACGAAATGTATATATATACGGATGATATTTCTCATATACTTCTCCCGCAGCATCTTCATTTAATTCCACATAATATCCGTCTAAATAAGAATCTTCCGGAAAAACAAGTTTTTCCAGCCCCTCTTTGAGAGGATCACAAAACTTTGTTTCCGATAATTGATCGGTAGTAAGCATTTCAACGATTGACTTCCCTTTTACTATTTTCGATTCCGTTTCACATGTACTATCTAAACCTTGATCTGTATTCTCTCTATGCAAATTCCAGCCAAATTCTTCTGCAATCCAATCGCGGATACCAAATAGATTATTACATAATATAATTATTATAACTACAGCCGCTGCCGCTAACATCGATAAAAAAATCAACATTTTTTTCATGCTTTCCACTCTTTCATCAAAATAAACGATTTTGTTTTAGGAATTTCATCATTTGATCAAAAGTTGCTGCTTTTCGGTGACTTATACACCGGGGCTGCTTCCCATGCTGATACAGCATCCAACCATAATTAGTCAATCTCATTCTATATGGTGGATAATTTGCATGATTATATTCTTTCCAATACATATCACCCTTGGATTGAAATGTTCTTTCACCAGTTATATCATTGCTTTGATAAGAATATACAGTTCCATCACTTGCAATTAAAGATCCACAAATCTTCATGGATAAATGATGCGCAATGTTTGAATATCTATGATCATAATGCCCTCCATTGCATACATTTAAAAATACAAATCTTGCATTAATATTGCATAAGAGATTTGAATATTGGGTATTTAAAACCATTCCGCCATGTTCGTTTTGTAAACGGTACGGTTCTCCATGAAAGTCTAAAAATAAAATATCTACATCGTGCAAATGCGTCCAGCCCAATAAAAAAGCAGGAAAAGATGCTGCCAAAAACTTTCTAAAAATTATATTGCCGCCATATTCAGTAAAATGTCTTCTTACAGCAAATTCAAAATTCCTAGTTAATGAATTGCTCATGGCTAACATACCGACTTTAAGAGCAGCACATCCACATAGATCATCGTAGTTCACCGGATCATTTACACAATAAACCAAAAGATTGTAGGACAAAGCTGTCT
>CASTST010000179.1 GCA_949451655.1 uncultured Eubacteriales bacterium
CACGATCGCTGCGCTTACGGCAAGCCGCCTCCCCCGCTGGGAGGCGGCTGAAGAGGGAGAAGCAGAAGCTGCTGCTTTTCTTGAAACTGCGTAACGTGCCCATGCAAAAGCGATTTTGGATTGTTTAGAAGATGTTTCCTCTTTCTTTGGCGTTGCTACAAAATTATTTTTTACGGTATGTAAGATACTCCATTACCATATTCGCACAGGATTCATAGGACAGTGTGACAGTGTTGAGGCACAGATCGTAGTTTTGTGCATAACTCCAGTCCTGTCCTGTATAATAGCGGTAATACTCGGCACGCTCGTGATTGTGTTTCTCCACTAAAGAGCGAGCATCTCTTTTTGAAATGCCAACGCGCTGTGCTTCGTGCTCAATACAGCTTTTTTCATCGGAAGTAATAAATACGCGGATCACGTTGGGATGGTCCCGGAGCACATAGTCTGCGCACCGCCCGATTATTATGCAGGATTTTGTGTCTGCCAAATTGCGGATGATTTCTGCCTGCTTTTGGAATAACGCCCGGTTGGTGGTAGGTTCGCTTCCTTCAGGGGGCAGGGCGGAGTCGGCATAGATACCCCGCGCGGCGTTGAATAGGGAATCGGCAGCTTTATCTATATCTGACGGGGGTGCTTGTACAGGTTCGGCTGCGTCGGAGGTTTCAGAAATCAGATACCGGTCGTACAGGGGGATTTGCAGCTTGTTGGCAAGTATACGGGCGACTGTAGAACCGCCGCTGCCGCATAGTCGGCTAATTGTGATCACATAGTTTTTCATAATAAACTCCATTCTATATTCGGCAGTACTGTATCCACTCACATAGTATCATACTTTTGGTAATCTTGCAAGAGTAAAGTATAAGATACAAAAAACCTCATCCTATTGGATGAGGTTTTCATTTCATTTATAACTCCCCGCTAAAATTCAGCGGGGTACTTTCTGGGGTGAGTGATGGGAGTCGAACCCACGACCTTCAGGGCCACAACCTGACGCTCTAACCAACTGAGCTACACCCACCATATGACATCCCCAATCTATGGCAGTGAAATAGTTTGGCGTGCCTTGGGGGATTCGAACCCTCGACCTACTGCTTAGAAGGCAGTTGCTCTATCCAGCTGAGCTAAAGGCACATAAACGAACTGAAAGCTGGGGCAACAGTTTTGGGCTTGACCGATTGGAGCGGGTGATGGGAATCGAACCCACGTAGCCAGCTTGGAAGGCTGGAACTCTACCATTGAGTTACACCCGCATGGACTGCAACAACTGTCAGCCTTAATATGATATCATTTTATGAACCGTTTGTCAAGTCCTTTTTGAAAATATTATCATTTATCTTTGGTTTTTCTTTCTCCGGTGTTTAGACCAACTCTTTTGAGGCGACACTGAGGGCAGTGAAAGAGCAGGAGGGGACAGGATGAAAAAGCTGTTTCGGAAGATGATTCATGCTGTATGGAAACGGGATGATGTGGTCATCAGCGGATATTACGGATACGGAAGCCTTGGAGATGAGGCAGTTCTGGAACAGATTACTGCGTCTTTGCGGGAAAATATGCCGGACTGCCGGATCGGTGTTTTATCTGCACACAGAGGGCGCCAGAGCAAAATGCCTAATATGCATCGAATTGGACGGACAAATCCGTTTGCTGTTTTATGGGCATTGCTGCGTTGTCGCTTATTTATAAGCGGAGGCGGAAGCCTATTGCAGGACACTACCAGTAAACGGAGCCTTTTCTATTATACTGCGCTCATCCGTGCTGCGCGCTTTTTGGGTGCACGGGTATTTATATATGCAAACGGAATCGGTCCCCTTACCGATCGTAAAAGAGCGGAAGCTGCGCTCCGGTGTGCGCATGCAATTTCTGTTCGGGATCTGGATTCATTCTATGCTGTGCTTGCAATGGGAATAGCATCGGAAAAAGTCATGCTTAGTGCTGATCCTATTTTTTTGCTTCATCCGGACATTTCCGGGGCATCTCCCTTTCCTTATGGCAAAAACTATTTTGTTGTATCCTTGCGGACTTGTTGTAATGGAGAGATTGAAGAAAGTATCTTAGCAGATGCATGCAAAAGGTTGAAGGGGGCAGGGCTGGAGGCAGTGTTTGTATCTATGCAGGATTCTTTCGACAGGGATTTATGCATGCGTGTCTGCCGCGCTTGCGGCGGTGTGATGGCAGAAAAAATGACTGCTGCTGCTTTTGCAAAATTTTTATCCGGCGCGCAGTTTGTCATCAGTATGCGGCTGCACTGCATCTTAATGGCAGCACTGAGCGGAACGCCTGCGGTGGCATTGTCATATGACTGCAAAATTGACAGTGCAATGGAATATTTAGAAGAAAGCACAACATTAGACGCTTTTTTCTTTACGGAAAGAATGTTATTGGAGGCTTGCCGGAGTGCTTCTGCCAGAGGAGAGATCGGACGCGAGCAGCTGCGTGCACGTGCAGATGCGTTATCCCGCTTGGCGCAAAAGGATGCATATATGGCGGCGGGATTATTATCCGCTGGCAGAACGGCGGGAACAGTAAACGGCTGGAAGGCTCCTGCGGGAGCAAAGCTGTAAGAAATTCAGTTGTACACTTGAAAAGACGGTAAGGTTATGCTATCATTACCTCGGTAAATGAACCAGGAGAAAGGGATACCAGAGGTTATGATGAAATATTGTGTTGTTGACAGTTGTGAGTGGACGTACCCGGATGTACACAAATATGAAACTGAAATGCCATCAGTGGAGCGGCACGCTTTGCGGGGCGGAATGGTTACGTTTCAGATTCATATGTGGGATGTATCCGATATTGTAAATGTCTGTGCACAGAATTTAGATGTATCGTTTTATGAGCAGATTCCAATTCCGGTAGAGGACAATCCCAATTTTGAAAAAGAAATTCTGCCGTCCAGCAGATTAAAAAAGGCGCCTTTTTGGGTAAATGACTGTCTTCGTCCGTGGCGGGGGAAGGTGGACGATAGGGAAGGATCCGTTGGAATTTATGCTGTTGTGACGGTTCCGGCTGATGCTGCCGGAGTGTTGCAGGGCGAGATCTTGCTGTCCTGCGGAAAGGATACAGCGTGCATTCCTGTTGCAATAACGGTTTGTGATGCAGATTTGCCCCGGGAAACCTTACAGGTTGTTATGGGATATAGCCCATACAATGCAGCGAAATGGCATGGACTGCTGAAACAACCGGATTTGGCAGATGAAATGGATACAAAGTATTTGCAGATGCTGCGCAGGCAGCATCAAACCCGGCTGCATATTGATCCACCTGAAATTACAGATGTGGGTCCGGGCAAATATGCTTTTGATTTTACAAATTTCAACCAGCGGGTTCGTAAGGGGCTTGCAATGGACTTTACCGGATTTCATATAAGCGGTGTGGGATTCCGGCGTGCGTGGGACAGCCCTGTGATCGGTATTCGGGGGATGGACGCGCTGTCCTATGAGGCATATGTATATCTGTATCAGTATCTGGGGGCGTTGCGTGAGAATTTGCGGGAAAACGGCTGGCTGGATCAGAATATGTTTTTCATCGGGATTGCAGATGAGCCGAACGAAATCAACGCTTTGCCCTATCGGGCAGTGTGCGGTATGGTGCGTCGGATCATCCCGGAAATCAAAATTTTTGATGCGTGCTCCGGCGCGCCCATCTATGGTGCTTTGGATGTTTGGGTGCCCAGAAGCGATGAATATGAAAAGAATCAGGCG
>CASTST010000180.1 GCA_949451655.1 uncultured Eubacteriales bacterium
CAAAGGGGGGTGGGTTTTGCGTAGCAAAACTCGGGGGGATTGTTTGCATAGAGTGTCGATTTAAAATCATCCAAAATGATCGTATTACAATCCCTCAGTCGCTGTCGCTTCGCTTGGCGACAGCTCCCTTTGCACAAGGGAGCCTTTTTATAGTTAGCGCTACGCGGAGCCACCTCCCTTTGCTGGGGGGCTTAAGTTTTTGGGGAGAGTCTCGCCACACGGCGATTCTTCTCTGCACAAGGGGAGCCTAAGTTTTTAGGGAGAGTCTCGCCATACGGCGGTCCCCCTTTGCACAAGGGGGCTAAGCTTTTGGGGAACTCTCGCCATTTGGCGTTCCACCTCCCTATGTCGGGAGAAGCTTAGGCTTTTAGGGACGCTTAGTTTAGAGGCACTTTACTGTTGGGCTGACTCGAAAAATCTACTATATCCTACCGGATTTGCTCTTGCCATAAATTGGCGGCTGTTGTATAATGATAACAGCTTAATAGAAACATTGCATATTCATCTTTGTTTCGGACAAATACTACGGTACGGATCAATCAGGAAAGGCTGGAAATGAAATGCTACACGATATTATATCAAAACGAAAAAAGGATTTTGCGGCGGGGGTACAGACGGAGCTGCGGGCACAAGTGAATAAAACCAGGGGGGTGAGCCTGCTTTCCGGAAGTCTTACTACAAATGTGCGCAGTGAGGTTTCAGGCGTGTCTGCCCGGGTTTACAAAAACGGTGTGTACGGATTTTCTTCAACGGCAGAGTATGACGATGATGCCGTTGCGGCAGTTCTTACGGCAGCAACAGAAAACGCCGTGTTTATGGATAAGCGTGCCCCCCAAGGCGCCCCTGCATTACCGCCTGTTGGCGCGGGACAGATTATGCGGGAGATTACAAACAGCGATCCCGAACAGAAGACCTATATTGATTTTGCAAAGGCATTGGATGCATATATTGTGCAGAAATGCCCCGGCCTCTCCGGCAGAGGTGTGAGCATTCGGGCAGATTCCATGGAGAAGCTGCTTTGCGTTTCTGAGGGTCATGACGGGCATGTGATTATGCCCCGCTGTTATGTATATCTGCGTCTCACCGCAGATGCCCCTTCCGGCAACCCGGTGGAATTGTTTGTACCGGTGGGCGGACTGGGTACCTTTGATACGGTATTTTCCGATCCTGCACTTCTGTTCCCCAAAGTGGATGAACTGTACGAGAAACTCATGCAGAAGCGGGAGGGCGTATATCCAGACGCAGGAGAGAAAACCTGTATTATCAGCGGCGAGCTTACCGGAATGCTGGCACATGAGGCAGTGGGACATACGGTGGAAGCTGATCTGGTGCTGGGTGGCAGCGTAGCGGCGCACAATCTTGGAAAAACAGTGGCAAGCCCGCTGGTGACTATGGTGGATTATGCCCATACATGTTTGGGTGCGCCCACACCTCTCCCGATTTACGTAGATGACGAGGGCACTCCCGCCAAGGATGCAGTGCTGATTCGGGACGGAATCCTTACCGGATATATGAACAGCCGCCAAACTGCCGGACAGTTTGGCATGGAACCTACGGGGAATGCCCGGGCATATCTTTTCTCAGATGAACCGCTGATCCGTATGCGTAATACGGCAATTGTTCCCGGCACATCTAAATTGGAGGATATGATTGCTTCCGTTGAGGACGGATATTATTTTATCGACACCAATAACGGACAGGCGGACACCACCGGCGAATTTATGTTCGGTGTGTGCATGGGTTATGAAATCAAAAACGGAAAGCTTGGCAGGGCGCTGCTGGATACAACCATTTCCGGCGTTGCATTTGAAATGCTGAAAACGGTAGATATGGTGGGAGACACCATTAGTTGGTCCTCCTCCGGATTCTGTGGGAAGAAACAGCCCATGCCCGTAGGATTGGGCGGCCCGGCAATTCGCTGCAAAATTACAGTTGGTGGCAGATGAGAAAGGAACTGTATCATGATAAACTTTGAAAATCTTACTGGTGAAGTGATCGAAAAACTGCAGGCTGCCGGTGCGGATCAGGCATGCTGCACTGCTGCTACAAGCGCAACGCGGGAATTTAATGTGGACGGCGGAAAGTTCAGTCTGATGCGTACCCTGTTTGACAATTCGCTGTCCCTTACCGGGATTGCTAAAGGGAAAAAAGGTTCGGTAGGAATCAACCGATTTGACAACGCTGCAGTAGAGCAGGCGGTGGCTGACTGCATGGCTTCTGCAAATTCTGCCGAACCGGATGCGGCATGGCAGTTTGCGCCGGACGGACAGGCGCATACGTTTTCCCAAGGCGTGCTGGAAGCAGATGTAGACAGGCTGTTTGACCGGACAGAGGAACTGATGCAGCAGATTGGTGCAAAGTTTCCTAAGATTATGGTGGAACAGCTCATTGTATCCCATGTTCGCAGTCACAGTGTATATCGCAATACAAACGGCGCCCTTTATACAAAAGACGCCGGGTATTATAATGTAGAACTGATGTTTTCCGGGCATGAGGGAGAAACCGCATCTTCTTTCTTTGGCACCGGCGCTATTACGGATAATTTGCATTGTCCGTTTATGAAACTGGGATCTATTGAAAAGGATCTGGCAGATGTGGAAAAGCAGATCCATACAAAGTGTGTAAATGATAAGTTTACCGGGGTTATGCTGTTGACGCCCGGATGCCTCGGATCTTTTCTCGGGGATATTGCGGATAATTTTGCATCTGACGGTCCCGTGCTGGAAGGCACCAGCGTATGGAAGGATAAGCTGGGGCAGCAGGTGGCGGATGCTCGGATTACCATTTCCTTTGCACCCCATGCAAAAGAAGTTGTTTGTGGACAGTCTTATACATCGGAGGGCTTTCTTGCAGAGGATTTTGATTTTATCCGGGACGGAAAACTGGAGAGTTTTCTTACCAGTCTATATGTATCCAATAAAACAGGCGTACCTCGGGCGAAAAATTCCGGCGGCAGTATGATCGTTCGCCCGGGTGAGCAGTCGGTGGAAGAGATGGTTGCATCTATTGATAAGGGAATTCTTGTGGGTCGATTCTCCGGCGGACAGCCCAGCACCAATGGAGATTTTTCCGGCGTTGCCAAAAACAGTTTTCTTATAGAAAACGGTAAGATCACCGACGCGGTGAGTGAAACGATGATTTCCGGAAACCTTGCGGATATGCTGCAAAATGTAGTTGCAATTTCCAGAGAAACTGTAGCGGACGGATCTTCTGTACTACCGTATGCGGCGTTTGAAGGAATTACCGTTTCCGGTAAGTGAAACTTAGAATAGTACAAACAAATTTAAAGAGTATCCAAAATGTTATAAAGAACAATCCCCCACCCGTTACGCGGGATGCCCTAGGGATTCGAAACCGAATCCCAGCACAAGGGGGGGTTAGGTTTTGGGTGAGGGATCCCCTTGTGCTGGAGCTGCTACGCGGATCCTAGGGTACTTCGCATAGTACAAACGAAAAAGGCTCCCATGTGAGAATCCACTGCGTGGCTCCATAGGGAGCTGTCGCATAGCTCCTAATATCCTTAGACTCCCCCAGCAAAGGAAGCTCCTGCGAAGCAAAATCTAAAAAGGATCCCCCAAACAAGGGGCGTTTCCGCGCAGTACCAAAATAAAAAGGCTCCCTTGTGCAAAGGGAGCTGGCTCCGCGTAGCGGAGACTGAGGGA
>CASTST010000181.1 GCA_949451655.1 uncultured Eubacteriales bacterium
CACTTTTTGAAGAGGGCGTGGCTTTGGTGCGATTGTGTAATGGAAAATTGGACAGCGCGCAGCAGCGGATTCAGATTGTGACGGAAGAAAACGGCACAATGGTAGAAAAACCGTTTGATACGCCGGCAGGCTGAGGAGAACGTTCATGGAAGCATTGAAAAACAGACTTCAATTGCAGGCAGAATTTATGGAAACTGCTTTGCAGCGGCAATTATCTGGTGATATTCTCATGTACAGTAGTCCCATGACAGAGGCAATGCGGTATGCGGTTCTCGGAGGAGGAAAACGGATCCGGGCATTTCTAACATTGGAATTTTGCTGTATGTTCGGCGGAACGGTTCAGGATGCGGCAGACTATGCCTGTGCTATGGAAATGGTGCACGGGTATTCCTTGGTGCATGACGACATGCCTTGTATGGATAATGACGATATGCGCAGAGGAAAGCCCTCCTGTCATAAAAAATTCGGTGAAACGGTCGCGCTCCTTTCAGGGGACGCGCTGTTGACCCAGGCTTTTTACTGTGTAGGCGCACATGGCGATTTCACAGCGTACCCATCTAATTCTCTGGCTGCAAAACAGCTTGCCAGATGCGCAGGCGCTCTTGGTATGTGTGCAGGGCAGCAAATGGATTTGGAGATGAATGCGGACAGCTTTGAAAAGCTGCGCGTGCTCCATAGTCTGAAAACCGGCGCTTTAATGGAGGCATCCTGCCTGCTTGGATACTACGCTGCAGGAAAGGGCGCAGATCCGGAGATTGAGGCGAAGCTTACCACATATGCCCAGAATATCGGACTTGCTTTTCAGATTATTGATGATTTGCTGGACGTAAACAGCACGGAGGAAGTGCTCGGCGAGCCGATTGGAAGCGATGCCAAGAACGGAAAATGTACGACTTTGCAGTTTATGTCACAGGAAGAAGCCTTTGCACAGGCAAAGCGTCTCAGTGAGGAAGCTGCAGCACTGTTTGCAGATTGGGATCACAGCACATATATCTGTAAGCTGCCGATGTATCTTTTGAACAGAAAAAAATGAGACTGGATCAATATTTGGTTGAAAAGGGATTTGCTAAAAGCAGAAGCTTTGCGAAAACGCTGATAACAGGCGGCTATGTGAAAGTGGGGGAGCAGGTTATACAAAAGCCTGCATATGATGTTTCCTGTGACCAAATGGTGCATCTTACAGGAACGCCTTATACATATGTCAGCCGGGGCGGCGTGAAGCTGGAAGCAGCACTGGACGAATTTGGTATAAATCCCGCCGGAATGTGTGTGCTGGATATCGGCGCTTCCAGCGGCGGTTTTACTGACTGTCTCCTCCGCAGAGGTGCTGCTTTCGTATACGCGGTGGACAGCGGTGCAGGGCAGATGGACCCGGTGCTTGTCAAAGATCCCCGGGTGGCCAATATGGAGCGCTGCAATGCCCGTTCACTTACACCTGCCGATATTGGCACAGAATGTGCATTGTGCGTTATGGATGTTTCTTTTATATCGCAAAAGCTCATATTGCCTGCGCTTCCTGCGCTTTTATCCGATAACGGTATTTTGATCAGCTTAATTAAGCCGCAGTTTGAATGTGGGCGAAGCGGACTTTCCAAGAACGGGATTGTAAAGGATTGGCGCGTCCGGCGCGATGCGGTGCGCGGGGTTGTGGAAGCTGCTGCGGCTGTTGATCTGGCTCCCGTGGGATTGATGCGGTCTCCTGTAAGCGGGGGAGATGGAAATATAGAATTTTTACTTTGCTGCCGCCTGGGCGGTACCAAAAGTATAGACGAACAAAGGATCCTGGAGGTTTGCCGACAATGAACAAAGTGCTTCTGCTGCCAAATCCAAAGAAAAATATACCGGCGGATGTTATTGAAGACTTGCGGAAAAAAATCTGCGGATATGTCGCAGATGTGCAGATTGCACCTCTGCCGGAAATGGGCGCGGATTTGCAAATGTATGCCGGGGCGGATCTGCTGGTGGTGTTTGGCGGTGACGGAACAATCATTGACGTAGCCCGGGTTACTGCCAGTATGAATATTCCTATTGTTGGCGTAAATTTTGGTCATGTAGGGTATATGGCGGGCATTGAAGCAGCGGATGCGGACAGCCTTTTGCAGGTTATCCGGGGCGATTTTGAAATTCAGCGCCGTATGATGCTGAATGTTTCGATCATGCGGGACGGGGAAAAGCTGACCCCCAACCACCCTGCGCTGAACGATGTGGTTCTTTCCAACGGACCGATCCCGCGCCTTTTGAATTTTGATATGTACTGCAGCGGGCGGTTCTCTCAGTCCCTGCGTTCAGACGGGATTGTAATTGCAACGCCTACAGGCTCCAGCGCCTATTCTATGTCTGCCGGCGGACCGGTGTTGGATCCCATGATGTTTTGCATATGCGCTACGCCGATTTGCTGTCACAACTTGAACAGCAGACCTATTATTTACAGAGAAAACGCCGTTTTGGAAATCCGGAATATGCGGTGCAGAAAAAATTCTATTTATTTGTCTGTGGACGGTAAAGAAGTGATAGAAATCTGCGACGGAGATGTGATCCGTATTTCCAAAAGCGCGTATACGGTACCTTTGGTTTGGCCCGGTAAAAAGAACTTCGTGGAAGTTTTAAATTCTAAGCTGTCGGGCAACTGACCCGAGAAGTGTTGAGGTGTTTTTCATGAAAATGACACGGCAGAATAAGATTCTGGAAATCATAGAGTCTCGCGAAATTGAAACCCAGGAGGAGCTGATTGACGCGCTCCAGCGAGAGGGATTTCATGTAACGCAGGCTACCGTTTCCCGGGATATCCGGGAAATGAAGCTGCAAAAGATCATGACAGATCATGGACAGTACAAATATATTGTGCAGAAACCGCACGGGGATACGGAAGGGCAGTTTGCATACAGCAAAACCCTCGCTGCCTCTATCATCAGTGTAGATTATGCCATGAATTTGGTGGTGGTAAAAACTTATCCGGGAATGGCGCAGGCAGTTGCTGCGGGATTGGATGCAATGCCGCTTCCTTCCGTTTTAGGATGTGTGGCTGGTGATGATACGCTGTTTTTAGCCATCCGTGATTTGTCTGCCGCTGCGCAGGTTGCAGCGGATATCCGGAAAATGGCAGGAAAATAATAATTGTTAGAAAACTTGATTTACAATGAAGGAGATGCAAAATGCTGCGGGCTCTGTCCATTGAAAATATAGCCGTTGCCAAAAATTTGGATATTGAGTTTGATAGCGGTTTTACGGTGCTGACCGGCGAAACAGGCGCCGGAAAATCTATTATCATTGATAGTATTTCGCTGCTTCTTGGAGCTAAAGGACAGCGGGACTTGATTCGTCACGGTGCGTCAAAGGCTTCTGTGACCGCAATCTTTTCGGACGAACAGGATGAAAACGGAGAACTGTCGGAAATCGGTGTGCAGCCAGATGAAAATGGGGAACTTACCTTACTAAGAACCCTATCTGCGGACGGCAGAAGCGGGGCAAAGATAAACGGAAAAAGCGTGTCTCTGTCCCTGCTGCGTGAATGTGCAGAAAAGCTTCTAGCGCTGCACGGACAGGAGGAAACTGCGTCTTTGTATGATCCCCGCGCATATATTCGCGTTTTGGATGATTACGGGGAAAGCGGTCCGCTACTGCAGACATATAGTGAAATATATGATCAAATGG
>CASTST010000182.1 GCA_949451655.1 uncultured Eubacteriales bacterium
ATTTTGAGCCGGCTCCGTACGTGCCGTACAGAAACAAGGAAGATTTGGAAAAGTGCCGCAATATCAAACGTGAGGATATGGAAAAGCATCCGAACCCGAACTTTCGGATTCACGTTGTGCCTGATGTAGGTGGAATATGGGTCGGAGACATGGTTGCGCGCATGGTGCGTTCCGATTTGCTGGATGAGAAACTGGTTATGATTTGCCCCAATCCCTGCCCGCTGACCTATCTGGCGGTTGCAGAAGCAATCAACCGGCTGAATGTAAACTGCCGGAATGTTCACATTTTCTGTATGGATGAATGGGCAGATCAGGACGGAAATATTGCGCCGCTGGATTATCCCGCCGGCTTTGCACACAGCAATATGAAATATTTTTACGGCAAGATCCGCGAAGATCTGCGTATGCCGCTGGAGCAGTTCCACTATTTCACAAATGAAAATATAAACGACTATTCCAAAATGATCAGCGACTGCGGAGACGGCGGTGCGGATGTTTGCTATTCCGGTCCCGGCTGGACAGGACATATTGCCTTTATTGATCCCTGCACACCCGAATTCGGATGTCCTCCTATTGAAGAATATCTGAATATGGAAGCAAGAATTGTGACGCTCCATCCCATGACAATTTTGCAGAACTCTCTCCATGGCTGTTTCGGCTGTTCCGGCGATATTGCCAACGTGCCGCCGAAGGCTGCGACAATCGGTCCGCTGGATGTGAAAAATTCGAAAAACCGTTTTGAAATGCACGATTTGACTACCATGGGGACTATGTCCTCCTGGCTGCGGATGACGTCCCGTCTGGTGCTTTACGGAGAAGTAACGCCGCTGGTGCCTTCTTCCATGCTTCAGCTTATGGACACCGATGTATACGTTTCCGAAGCAATAGCACAGCCGTTTGAGTGCTGGGAAACTGTTGGATATTGATTTAATATGAAAGATACATATACCTTGTACGGAACCGTTGTCACAGACGGCTGCATCATTGAAAATGGTGCAGTCGCTGTGGAAAACGGAACGATTCTGTATGCCGGGGCAAGGGAACACGCTCCGATGGTTGGTGAAGTGGAAGATTTGACCGGATGCGTTCTCCTTCCCGGATTTATTGATATTCACTGTCATGCAGGGGGAGAAATCTGGTGCCATGAAGATCCCCGCGCGGTGGCGGAGTATCATTTGAAACACGGTACAACGGGGCTTTGCTGCACATTGTATCGGGATCTTGGAATAGACGGCATTCTGGCTGCCCAGGAAAAAGTGAAAGCGGCAATGAAGGATTCGTCCAGCATTTTGGGCGTTCATCTGGAAGGACCGTATCTGAACCCCCGTTACGGAGCCAAGCCCTCCGATGAACCCTTGTTTGCAGATTCAAAGGAGTATATGCCCCTGTTGGAAACAGGAATTGTGCGGCATGCAACCTTCGCTCCTGAGGTGGATGGAACCGACCGGTTCCTTGCAGATCTGCTCAGGTTTGGCATTGTAGGTTCCATCGGACACAGCGAAGCATCGCCGGAAGCGGTGCGGCGTGCAGCGGAAAGGGGTGCCCGGTGCGTTACTCATTTGTTTGATGCCACCGGCGCCAGTATTTCACCTGCCAGATGGGACGGTACGATTGAAACAGATTTTAATGCCGCGGCGCTCCTTTGCGATGATTTGTATTATGAGATTATTTGTGATTCCATGGGAGTGCATGTACGCAGGGAAATGTTGCAGCTTACAAAAAAGCTTGTGGGCGCGTCCCGTATTATTGGAATTACCGATGCTTGCGGCGGTCCTAGCGGCACGGGCGATGTGAATTTTGAAGATGGGGAGCTGAATGGCAGTAAGCTGACGATGGATCAGGTTGCGAAAAATTTTTATGCTGCCGGATTTTCTCTCTCAGAAATTGCAATGGTCACGGCAGGCAATGCTGCAAAACTGCTTGGAATATATGGCGAAACAGGCTCGCTGGAACAGGGCAAACGGGCGGATATTGTAGCGCTCGAAACGGACTTTACTGTAAAGCATGTTTATAAGGCGTAAAATGATACAGAACGGCTGAATGCCGGGGAAAGGAATGATTTTCAGATGCTGAAAGCAGGTATTTCATTGGTTGATATTTCTCCCAAACCGGGGATTCCCATGGCGGGATACCCCCATTGTCCCCGCCCGAATATCGGAATACATGACCCGCTGTATTGTGCGGCGTTGTATTTGAATAACGGCAAAGATGAAATTGTAATGGTAACACTGGATCTTTTGTTTTTCGGTAAGAAATATTGCCGTGAGATCCGTGAAAAAATTGGCAAGAACATTATGTTCACAACATCCCACACCCATTCCGGTCCCTGGTCGTCCACACCGCTTGCTTCTGAAATTGCAGAAGGATGTTTTGACGATGAACGTTATATCGCAGAGCTTCTTCCCAAAGTAGAGGGCTGCATTCGTGAGGCAATCGCAAATACCTTTGAAGCGAAAATCGGAACAGGAATCGGACATTGCGGCGGTGAGCAGGGAATCGGCGGGAACCGCCGTGCAAAAGACGGTTTGCAGGATCCCAGTGTGAATGTTATAGCCGTGAAGGACATGCAGGATACTGTGCGCGGCGTGCTTCTCAATTATGCCCTGCATCCAACCTATCTGCATGCGGAAAATTTATATGTAACTGCCGACTATCCCGGATATATCCGCAGATATATCCGTTATGCATACCCTGACGCTGTCTTTATGTTTGCCCAGGGAACCAGTGGAAACCAGTCCTCCCGGTATTTCCGTACCGGTCAGGATTTTGAAGAAGCAGCCCGCGCCGGCACAACGCTTGGCGTTGAAGTGTATCATACAGTGGAAAAGCTGGAATATACACAGGATATTGACATAGTATTCAAAAACAAAGAACTGGATCTGCCGGTGCGCAGCTTCCCGCCTGTGGAAGAAGCCCGGGCTGAAATGGAGCGGGCGCGGAAGGCTTTTGCCGAAATGCCGGATGACAATTATATTGAAAAGCGTAACTGCGAGCTTGCTATGTTCGGCGCTGAAAATGAATTCTATTACGCAGAAATGTCTGAAAACAGCGACGTCCGGGACGCGGAACTGCCTTGCGAGGTTATGACGCTCCGTTTGGGTGATACACTCATCTGCGGACTCCAGGGTGAAATCTTTGTGGAATATGGATTGGAATTGAAGGCAGCGTCTCCCTGTGAAAAAACATTTGTGTTTGAAGTGACCAATGGCACACTGCCGGGTTATGTATTTACACCGGAAGCAGTTGCAGAAGGCGGTTATGAAGTTGGCACATCTATTTTTACCGGAGAAGCAGGCAAAGCGATTGTGGACGGAATCAAAGGTTTGTTTTAAAATAGAAAATTTTCATAATAGTTCGGTCATTGAATGACCGAGAATGGAGATGGTTATGAAACAGGCAAATATTATTGATCGGTTTCGGTTGGACGGTAAGGTTGCCTTGGTTACCGGAGGCAGCGGATATTACGGCAAGCAGATGGTAATTGCGCTGGCGGATGCCGGGGCAACTGTTTGTTGTGCCTCCCGCGGCGTGGATAAATGCCGGGAATTTACAGATTCCTTGAACGCAGCCGGATACGATAAGGTGTATGCGGATCAGTACG
>CASTST010000183.1 GCA_949451655.1 uncultured Eubacteriales bacterium
GCTCCATATACGCCGGAAGTCTGTTGATGCAAGGCATCGTGGAAATATTACGTTTGTTTGTTCCGTAGTGGCACAGTCGCAGGCAGATCCGGAGCAGATTCCCTGTGGTCATGATATTAAGGTTTGCGGGGAAGAAACGCTGCAAATCCCGGCAGGTGAGGAGACGCTTCCCGGGCGTCCTGTGGTGGTGGGATTCGGTCCCGCAGGAATGTTCTGTGCTCTGCTTTTGGCGCGTGCGGGTCTTTGTCCGCTGGTATTGGAGCGGGGCGGCTGCGTAGAGGAGCGGATCGTTGCGGTAGAAAATTTTGTATCAACCGGGAAACTGGATTTACAAAGCAATATCCAGTTTGGCGCCGGCGGTGCTGGAACCTTTTCTGACGGGAAATTGACCACTCGGATCGGAGACAGCAAATGCGGCTTTGTTCTGGAAACGCTTCGTGCTTTGGGGGCGCCGGAGGATATTCTGTGGCGTGCCAAACCGCATATCGGTACGGATATTTTGCGAAATGTTGTGGCGAATGCAGATCAGGAAATCCGCAGTCTTGGCGGTGAAATTCGGTATTGCACCAAAGCGGAGGCGGCAGGAGACGGCTGGATCCAGATAAACGGGGACAAAATAGCTTGCGGACCGGTTGTGCTTGCAACGGGACACAGTGCAAGAGATTTATATGCCTACTTAATGCAGGCAGACTATGCTGTGGAGGCAAAGCCCTTTTCTATTGGTGTGCGTGTGGAACATTTGCAGGAAGAATTAGACGCTGCACTGTATGGAAGGGAAGAGCTTGCCGCGGTTCTTGGACATGGAGAATATCAGATGTCCTGGCGGCGCGGTGCACGTGGCGTATACACGTTCTGCATGTGCCCCGGCGGGGAAGTGGTTGCTGCAGCGTCAGAATCAGGCGGTGTGGTTACCAATGGAATGAGCAGGCATGATCGGGGTATGCGAAACGGAAACGCTGCGGTGGCGGTATCTGTTTTGCCGGAGGATTTTGGCGGCAGTCCTGCCGGAGCAATCCGGTTCCAGCGTGATTTGGAACAGGCGGCTTTTCAGGCAGGCGGCGGTGACTACAGTGCCCCGTGTCAAAGTGTCGGTGCTTTTTATGAAGGAAAACCGGGCGGTTTCGGCGGACGGATTGCTCCGTCTTACAGAGGCGGCAGAGTATTGCCTGCGGACTTTAACAAACTGCTTCCCTCGTTTGCCACGGACATGCTGAAGGAAGGGCTGCATCGCTTTTCGAGGAAAATCCCCGGATATGATGCGCCGGATGTGCCGCTTACCGGGATTGAGACCCGGACAAGCGCACCTGTACGCATATTGCGTGGTGAGGATTTGACAGCAATTGGACATGGAATGATTTATCCATGCGGGGAAGGTGCTGGATATGCCGGCGGAATCATGAGTGCAGCCGCGGATGGAATGCGTGTTGCACTGGCGATTCTCGGGCGGTATAAGCGGACGCAGTAAAACTTGCACCGCATATTTTATGTCAGTCTGAACAGGGAATTCTGAATGTTACATGATTGCACCGCTTTTGCGGTATGAGGATATACTATGACAATGAAGTCTGCAACAAATAAAACCGTATGGAATGTAAAAGCAACCCGCCGTCAGGTTGAGGAGAATGCAATTGCCGGAGCAATTGCTGAGGCACTGCATTTGTGTTTGCCTACTGCGCAGCTGCTGGTGAATCGCGGATGCACAAATGCAGACGCGGCTGTAGATTTTTTGGAAAGCAAAACGGATCGTTTGTACGATCCGTTTCTGATGAAAGACATGGAAAAGGCAGCGGAAAAGATTCTTGCATCCGCTGCGGCAGGAGAAAAAATCGTTATTTACGGGGACTATGATGTGGACGGAGTGACCTCCGTATCCATTTTATATATGTATTTGTCAGCTCTTGGCGGGAATGTGGATTTTTATATTCCGTCCCGGATTCAGGAAGGATACGGTATGTCGGAACCTTCTTTGCGGCGGTTGTGCGATAACGGATGCCGCTTGATTGTGACTGTTGATACAGGAATCACTGCTGTGGCGGAGGCGGGGATTATACACGGTCTTGGTATGGAGGCGATTATTACAGATCACCATGAATGCCACAATACCATTCCGGCAGCATACGCGGTGGTGAATCCCAAACAGTCGGACTGTCCATATCCCTTTAAGGAGCTTGCAGGAGTAGGCGTGGTGTTCAAGCTGCTGTGTGCGATGGAAATTTTGCGGTATCCAAAACGGACAGTACTGGAAAATATCCGCTGCGTGAGTGACCTGTACATGGATCTTGCAGCGATGGGAACAGTAGCGGATGTAATGCCTTTGCGGGACGAAAACCGTCTGATCGTTTCCAGAGGACTGCATATGATGGAAACAGTTCCCCGCGTATCTCTGGCAGCGCTTTTGGATGCAATCAATACAGATGCAAAGCCGGGTCAGAAACGAAAAATTACTTCCGGATATGTGGGATTTACCATTGCTCCCCGGTTGAATGCTGCCGGCAGAATCCGCAATGCGTCTATTGCAGTAGATTTGCTTTTGTCGCAGGATCGGGAGCAGGCGGATGCGCTGGCGCGGGAACTGTGCAAAATCAATCAGGAACGGCAGGCGGAAGAAAACAAAATCATGGAGGAGGCGTTTGCGCGGATCGACAGTGACGATGACTTTGCACAGGATCCGGTGATTGTGTTGGCAGATGAAAAATGGCATCATGGGATTATTGGTATTGTAGCCTCCAGAATTACGGAGAAATACGGTAAGCCTTGCATTCTGATTTCCTTTGACAACGGAGAATCGGGCGAGGGCGATATAGGAAAGGGCAGCGGCAGAAGCATAAAAGGTATGAATCTGGTAGATGCACTTACGCACTGCGAAGACCTGCTTTTGAAATATGGAGGACATGAGCTTGCCGCCGGGCTGTCCGTCAGCCGGGAAAATCTTGCGGCTTTTTGCATCCGGATCAATGATTATGCAAGGGGAGGCTTTGCACAGCAGGAGCCTACGCCTGTGATAGAAGCAGAGTGTGAACTGATTCCTTCCGATATACATATGACCCAGGCGGCGGAACTGTATAAACTGGAGCCGTTCGGCGTTTCCAATCCTGTGCCGCTGTTTGTGATGCGTGGGATGCGGCTATCTTCTGCTTCCGCTGTCGGCGGCGGAAAGCATATGAAAATGACTCTGATGAAGGATACACTGATTATCACGGGAATGTATTTTAGAAAAACGCCGGAGGACTTGGACCTGTACGAGGGGGATACGGTTGATGTGTTGTTTCAGTTGGACATCAACTCCTATCAGAATGTGAAAAGTCTGCAGTATATTGTGAAGGATATGCGTTTGTGTGAAGAGTGCGCACAGACTTTTGAAAAAGAACGGGCATTATATCGAGAGGTCAACAGTGGGAATGCGGCGCTGCGCCTGACGCAGGAAGAAGCGGAGAGCATTGTTCCTACCAGAGAGGACTGTGCAGTTTTATATAATCTGATAAAAAAAGAACTGCGTATGGAGCACGACAGCTTCAGTATCCGGTCTTTGTGCAATC
>CASTST010000184.1 GCA_949451655.1 uncultured Eubacteriales bacterium
GCGAAGCAGTGGCGGAGCAGTCAAAACGCCTGATGAACTGCCACGACTTTACTACCAAAGTAAAAATGGAACTGGTAGAAAAGCTGCATGAAATGACCGGCGGTCGTTTCGCAGGATTTCAGTTCTATGATTCCGGTACAACCGCTGTAGAAGCAGGTCTGCGCTGCGCCCGTGCCGCTACCGGCAAACAGGAATTCTACTCCTTCTGGAGAGATTTCCACGGTAAAACCTATGGTGCAAACTCCCTTGCCGTAGTCGGCGTTGATACCCATATGCGTGCTCCCGGATTTTTCCTTGCGCCCCGTCCGAATCCGTACCGGGATGTATTCGGACGCTCCAAAGAAGAAGCAATGAAGGATTCCACTCCTTATATCAGAATGCTGGAAGGCATGCTGGATAACGAAGCCTCCTGCGGCGGCGCAAATGTTGCCGCAATCGTACTGGAGCCGATTCAGGGCTGGGGTGGTTCCGTTGTTCCTCCGGACGACTTTCTCCCTGCAATTCGCGAGCTGTGCAACCGCCGCGGTATCCTGCTGTTCGCCGACGAGGTACTCAGCAGTATGGCAAGAACCGGCGCATGGTTCGCAATGGATCACTGGGATGTAACCGCTGATATTACCACACTTGGCAAAGGCTTCGGTAACGGCTTCCCTGTTACCGCGCTGGCAGTATCCAAGGATTTGGCGCCCGCTATTGAAAAGATCTCCGCTTCCTCCCGCTACGGCGGAAACCCCATGGCATGCGTTGCAGCCCTGGAATCCATCAAGGTTATAGAAGAAGAAAATCTGAATGAGCGCGCAGCGCACTTGGGTGAATTGTTCCTCTCCAGAATGGAAAAAATCAAAGAAGCACATCCCATCGTCGGCGATGTCCGCGGTAAAGGATGCCTCTTGGCAATGGAAATCGTCCGCGACCGGGATACCAAAGAACCCTTTGTGGAAGCCGGTCAGATGATTTATCAGAAAGCCTTTGAAAAAGGTCTGGCTTGGGTTCCCTCCGGTCATATCCTCCGCCTGTCTCCTCCGATGATTCTGGACGACGCTGTTGCCCAGAAAGGTATGGACATCATCGAAGAAGCTGTTGCAGAAACTGAAAAGCATTTCGGATATTGATTCCCATGCAGTACAGCAAAGCGCCCGGCGCTTTGCTGTACTTCTGTTGTAAAAACCATGTTACTTTATTTTACCCCAGAAAGGAAAAAATACATAATGAAAACAATTCGTTTCGGTCTGATTGGCTGCGGTCTTATGGCAAGAGAATTCGCCTCCGCTGCTGCACGCTGGTGCCATTTCACAGGAGACATTCCGAGGCCCGAGGTCGTGGGTATCTGCTCCGTAGTACCCAAGGAAATGGACTGGTTCAAAAAGAACTTTGACAGCATTAAATATGCGGTTGAAGATTACAAGGAACTGCTTGAAAAGGATGACATCGACGCAATTTACTGCGCCGTTCCCCATAACCTTCATGAACAGTTTTACATTGACATTATCAGAAGCGGCAAGGCACTCCTTGCAGAAAAGCCCTTCGGTATCGACAAAAAAGCAAACGAGGCAATTCTGAAGGTATATCGGGAAACCCCCGGCGCGTTTGTACGCTGCTCCAGCGAATTCCCCTTCTACCCTGCTATGCAGACCATGATCAACTGGTATAAGGAAGGCAAATTCGGTAAAATCCTGGAAATTCATGCAGGCTTCAACCATTGCAGCGACATGGATCTGAACAAGCCCATCAACTGGAAACGTATGGTGAAATTCAACGGCGAATACGGCTGTCTTGGAGATCTGGGCATCCACACCCAGCATGTTCCCTTCCGTCTTGGATTCAAACCCAAAACCGTGCGCGCACACTTCAGCAATATCGTGAAAGAGCGTCCCGACGGCAAAGGCGGCACAGCCGTATGTGATACTTTTGACAACTGCACCCTGTTCTGCACCACAGAAAACGCAGACGGCGATGAAATCCCCATGACGCTGGAAACAAAGCGCATGTGCCCCGGCTCCACTAACCGTTGGTTCTTTGAAATCTACGGCATGGATTGCAGCGCACGCTTCTCCAGCGATGATGCAAACGCATTCTACTACACCTCTTCCTGGGGCAAGGAGCAGTCCTGGAACCGGATTATTATCGGATACAAGCCCATGCTGCCCACCATTAC
This sequence comes from uncultured Eubacteriales bacterium, assembly GCA_949451655.1. GTDB lineage: Bacteria > Bacillota > Clostridia > Oscillospirales > CAG-272 > Avispirillum. The sequence continues at coordinate 2,156 of CASTST010000184.1, forward strand.
CGGTCCGATCTTTGAATTTGGCTTCACAGACGCAATGCTGCAGCAGATGGGCGCGTTCATGCTGGAATACGCAGGCGAGTCTGTTCCCTTCGGACTTTTCACACCGGAAGAAACCGAGCTTTCCCACGCACTGTCCACCGCAGCGCTGGAATCCTTCTATAACAGAACGGTTGTCACCCTTGACTAATTGATTTTACAAAGCGGCGCGCATATCCTATGCGCGCCGCTTATAATCCCCACAGAAAGAGAGTTTTTATACGATGTCCTCCTATATTACCCGCGCCGTCACGGATGACGGCAGTGCAAGAATCATTTTTGCCGACACTACAAAAATTGTTGCAGACGCGGCAGCGATCCATCAAACCTCCAAAACTATGACCGCCGCACTGGGACGCAGCTTGACCGCCGCAGCCTTGATGGGCAGTCTGTTAAAAGATAAAGACAATACCCTCACCTTTCAGCTGAACGGCGGCGGTCCTGCCGGAAAAATTGTCTGCGTGTCCGACTACAAGGGCAACGTGCGGGGATATGCAGAAAATCCCCAGGTAGAACTGATGCCCAACGGCGCTGGTAAACTGGACGTAGGAGGCGCAGTAGGAAAAGACGGTAATCTTACGATTATCAAAGACATGGGAATGGGCGAGCCTTATGTGGGCATGTGCCCGCTGGTCAGCGGCGAAATCGGCGATGATGTAACCCAGTATTTCGCCACCAGCGAACAAACCCCTACGATTTGTGCGCTGGGTGTGCGGGTGAATCAGGATCATTCTGTCAAATCCGCAGGCGGATTTCTTTTGCAGGTACTTCCCGGCGCGGAAGATGCTGTCATTGATCAACTGGAAGCAAATATCAAGCTGATCCCCTCCGTATCCGCAATGATCGCAGACGGCGCGCGGGCAAAGGATGTAATTGACAGTGCGCTGCGCGGGATCGCATACCAGCCCTTTGACGAATTTGATATAGGTTACGTCTGCACCTGCGGCAGAGAACGGTATCTGAACGCGCTGGCAGGGCTTCCGGAAAAGGATCTGGACGAGCTTGCCGCACAGGATGGTCCTGTAGAAGCATGCTGTCATTTCTGTAATAATAAGTATCAGTTTGATATTGATGAAATCCGCCGGCGCAAAGCGGAGATGCAGTAAGTTGTAAAGATATATAAAAAGTTCTTTTTATCGGAGAGCCACCACACCCAAACCTCCCCTGTGTAAGGAGAGATGTGACACCCCGCCAAACCCAAGCCTCCCCCAGCAAAAGGAGGTGGAACGGCGCAATCCGCTCCAAACCTAAGCTTCCTTTGTGCAAAAGGAGGTGGCACGGCCAAGCGCAGCGATCGTGTCGGAGGAATTGTCCCTGCTATCATTTT
>CASTST010000185.1 GCA_949451655.1 uncultured Eubacteriales bacterium
CTTTCCGGTAAGCAGATGTGTCGCCGCAGCTTTAGCTGCGGCCGCCGCGCAGGAACCAGTGGTATAGCCACACCGCAGCTTTTTTCCACCGCTGTAACAGTACGGATACACTTCCATCCAACCCCATCTTTCCTGCGAAAAAACAGGACGCCGCCGCAGGAACTGCGGCATCGTCCCCCATCATCATTCGGTTCTAACGAGCATTTTAATCGAATTTTTGACAAAAGTCAAGCCGGGAGACATAGAATATGGTATATCCAGAAACTTCAAACCGTACCCAAAACAAAAGGAGGCGTTTTTCGTGCTGAAAACCTACCCCTACAACCGGGAAAAAGCCGCAGTATATGCCAAGAAATGGGCATTTGAACGCAATCCCCGTTATATGAGATTCGACGGCATAGGGGGCGACTGTACCAGTTTCGTCTCCCAATGCCTGTTTGCAGGCGGTGCAGTGATGAACTATGCCCGGGATGTCGGATGGTATTATAACAGCCCAACCGACCGCGCCGCAGCGTGGAGCGGCGTGCCCTACCTCTACAATTTTCTGACCCGCAACCGTTCGGTGGGACCATTTGCAGAACAGACCGAAGCAGATGGGATCGAAACGGGAGACCTGATCCAGCTCGGGGATGCGGCAGGGCGATGGTATCACTCGCTGTTCGTCAGCGGGTTTGAGGGCAGCGACCCGCTTGTCACCACTCATACATTTGACGCTTTCGCTCGCCCGCTCTCCAGCTATACCTTTTCCTTTGTGCGCTATTTGCATATTATTGCGGTCCGAAATTGGTGAATATCTACAAATTTTTGTACAATAGGTAAAAAATGCTCCTCTTTTCTGCAATTTACTTGCTTGTCCCAAAAAACAATGATAAAATAAGACTGTTACCGAGTCTCTGGAGAAAGGATGTGGTCTCAAATCAGCCGTTTTATTATCCGTGTGATTGAAAACGGAGAGGAAATCGCTTTACAAAGGATTGATCCATACCATTATTCCTGATCCTTATGAGCTAGCCGTTCCACATTCTTTGAGTGCGATTGTCGAATGATCCCCCTGTTCCATATGCGAATACGACAATTTTAAGCTCTACATTTGTACGCATTTATGGAAAACTCCTATTTTCCAAAAAGACGTATACAAAAACGGTTGTTTTTTGTATAATGCTATCCGTGTGATTTTGGTCCTGACTTCGGTTTTAAAGGCCGATGGTGGCTCCCGTCCTCTGCTTCGGCAAACAGAGGACGGCGGATCAAAACGCAGGCGCCGGAGAAACCAAAAAGAAAGAGGTATCGTCAATGTCACATCCTATGGCAAATTTTGATGAGAAAGAGATTTTTTTTGATGAAAGCTACGTTGCAAAGCTGGGGCTGATTGTCACTGAAAGCGCACAGGAACTTGGAAAAAAGATCAATAAGCATCTCATTCGTTGGGCTACAGACGCCGGCATGGATTATGATTCCTTTATTGTAGAGAGCGAATGTCCCCGTTTCTCTTCCGGGGATGGAAAAGGCATTATCAAGTCGACCGTCCGCGGCGATGACCTCTTCTTTCTTGTAGATACTGGGAACTATAGCTGCACCTATAAGATGTTCGGGGTGCAAAACCATATGTCCCCGGACGACCATTTCCAGGATCTCAAACGCCTGATTCAAGCTGCGAGTGGTAAAGCACACCGGATTACGGTGATTATGCCTATCCTTTATGGCAGCCGCCAGCACCGCCGCAGCTACCGTGAGTCCCTCGACTGTGCGTTTGCGTTGCAGGAGCTGCAAAATATGGGTGTTTCCAATGTTATCACCTTTGATGCGCACGACCCCCGCGTTCAGAACGCAGTCCCGCTCATGGGCTTTGACAACGTGATCCCTTCTTATCAGGTGCTCAAGACACTGCTCCGTTCAGCCAGCGACCTTCAGATTGACCGGGATCATTTCATGGTGGTAAGCCCGGACGAAGGTGCCATGCAGCGTAATATGTACTATGCTTCTGTCCTCGGCGTGGACCTTGGGATGTTCTATAAACGCCGCGATTATTCCCGCATCATCAATGGACGCAATCCGATTGTAGCGCATGAATACCTTGGCGACTCGGTAGAGGGCAAAGACATCTTTATTGCAGATGACATCATCTCTTCGGGTGAGTGGATGCATTCGATAAGGCCTATCGTGATGGCATTATCTCGGGTGTGCTCGGTACCAATCTCACCTACCGCACCGATGCGCTTCGGCAGCGTGAGTGGTTCTATGAGGTAGATGTTTCCAAATATATTGCATACTTTATCGCTGCGATCAATCAGGAAATGTCCATCAGTAAAATCCTCGATCCGTTGGAAAAGATCAAAGACCTGCTTGCAAGACGCTGATCAAAAAAAGACCTCCCGTGTTATCGGGAGGTCTTTTTTTCTGTGCCATATGTGGGCTTATTTTCTTCCAAAAAGATTCGCAATAGGGGCAATTGCGGTTTGCAGATCATTGATCGCGGTATTCAGCTTTTGAATATCAATGCTTTCCAGAATTTCCAGCGCATGATTTACGCTTTCCGGCATCTCGGCGACCCCATCCTCCCCTTTTTCAAGCAGACTGTCAACTTTTCCGCGCGTTCCAGCGTAATCGAGCTGTGCAATATCCGAGGTTGCACTTTGCAGGTTTGTCAGTACCGCCTCCGACTGCCCCATCAATGCGTTTATTTTAGGATAAAGCACCAGACCCGCCGCCAACACAACCGCCAGCAGACAACCAAAAATTCCGGTACAGACCTGCATCAACCTGTACTGCCTGCGGGCATATTTTTTCTGTTCCGCTGTATCCTCCTGCATCTGGCGAAGCAGTCCTGTCAACTCGGACCACTCTGACGGGCGTTCCTCTTCTTGCTGCTGTACCTCTGTTTTCTGTTCTGTTTCGGTCATGCTTTTTCCCCTTTCTCTCGTTCCAGATAGACCAGTGCCTGTTCTGCTGTCTGCACCAGATACCGCATCGCTTCTACAGGATATTGCCCCACCGCAGTCTCTCCAGTCAACATCAGTGAGGAAGCCCCGTCCAAAACGGCATTAAAGATGTCCAAAACCTCGGCCCGGGTTGGAACTGCGGCATGGTGCATCGAATGCAGAAGCTGGGTCACGACCATGAATGACTTGTTTTCCTTCCGGCAGGCTACTGCGCGTAATGCCTGACGCAACGTGCGCAGGTCCTCCGGACCGCGCACAAATGGGAGCATAACACCGGTTACTCCGCACTGCTTCGCCAATTTCAGATTCTGGTAGTCCGAACTGGTCAGAGTAGGCGGACGCAGCTGTATTCCTGGCACAGCAATACTCTTGCGGGAACGCAGAACCCCTCCTCTCAATACAGTGCAGGTGATTGTATTTCCTGTGCAGCATACCGTCCGCAGCCGTATGATTCCGTCATCCAAAAGCAGCTCTGATCCGGGGATGAGTGCATGGGACAGCAGCTCTGGGACCGGCACCCCTCCTTCACCAAGAAGAAGTGATTCCCCCTCTTGCAGCATAACTGGCATGTCCAA
>CASTST010000186.1 GCA_949451655.1 uncultured Eubacteriales bacterium
GAGGCAGTATCGGCGGACTGCTTGGCATTTACGGTATGCATCATAAACAAAACAGACACACAAAATTTCATTTTCGTATTACGGCGGTTTTGTCCTGTATTGCACAGGCGGGGATATTGCTTCTGCTGTATTTAACGCAAGGAGGTATTTTATCGTGAAAAATACATATGCCCACGGCGGGAGCGTGTGGAAAAGTCTTTCTCTCTTGCTGCGGGGGATAGTGAATATTGTTGCCTTTTGCGGAGTGTGGATTGGATTGGTTTGGTGGGATGCGCATGATTGGGCGTGTGCGGTATTTTGGATCAGTGCCGCTGTGTTTGTACTGTGCACCCTGCTTCATTTGCTGCTGCCGTTGTTCCGTCTTTTCCGATAGCCTATGCCGGTGTAGGATTTGCACCGGTTTTTTTATGCATTCCGTTGACTTTTTTTGGATTTATAGGTATAATAATAATTTGAAGAAGGCGATACTAAAGACGATAGTCAGGGAGGCTTTTGTGAGGAGTCAGTTAAAATATGCCGCTCTGCTGCTGTGTGCAGCTACTGTTTTTTTCTCTTTGGGCGGGTGCTCCGCTGAGCGTATGCCGGAATATTATGAAAATTCCTATGATATGGGATCCGATGTGCTGACCGTGCGGTTCGCATATGACACTGGAGAGAAGGACGAAAAAGGAAAAAGGGTCTATTTTACTGACAGTCAGTTAGGGGATGTTTTTTCCCAGTGCTGTGACCTTTATGAGGATGCAAGCGAATTGACGGATCACACAAATGCAAATGCATCAGCCGGACTTTATGCAGTCAATGCACCGGTCAACGCAGTTTTTGACTGCGACTGGGAGCTTATGGGCTTGCTGAAGCGTGCCTATGGGCTGGCAGACATTACGAATGGGTATTATCAGCCTGTATTTGGTACTGTTCTGCGGCTTTTAGAAGAAAATCCCCAGCCGGAGGAAGCATTGTTAAATGAAGCACTTTCTCATACGGGAACGGATAAAATCACAGTGGAAAATTCTGCTGTTTACAAGACAGATCCAAAGGCGCAGGTTGATTTGACCGGTGTGCGGGACGGATATGCGTTGGAAAAAATTATCACATATTTAGACGAAAGCGCTGTGGTATATGGATTTGTAACCTTGAATGACAGTGCAGGTGTGTTTGGTGCAAAAGCAAGTGAAAAGCCATTTGAAATCGGCATTGCCGGCGAGACGGAAGACCCGTCTGTGATGGGGTCTGTGCAGACGAAATCCGGATATGTATTTGTTGGCGGCGACGCAGTGAACTATCAAACGGGGGAGTCGGCAGCGTCGGATCTTTCCAAGGTGGTGGTTCTGGCGGATGATGCTGTAGCGGCAAATGTACTGGCAAATGCACTGTACGCTATGGGATATGAAGCCGGACAGGACTTATATGACAGCACAGACAAAGCATTTGAGGCGGTTTTCTTCCTCCACGACGGCACGGTGAAGTTGACAGACGGCGCATACCGAACAGGATTGTATCATCCTGTATCGGCGGATGCGAAAGAGAAATAAGCAGATCAAACCAGCGGCTCGGAGATTTAAAATGCAGGATAAAAACGCGAAGATACGAAAAATTATTCAGATTGTAACTTTAACGATAGCAGCTATTGTAACGATATTGCTGTGCTTTTATATAGCCCGCTTGTACGATGAAGAGAATATGCAATCCTTTGAGGATTTGGTTACCTCCTTTGGCGTATGGGGTGTTCTGTTTATGTTTGTGCTGCAGGTGGTGCAGGTTGTTCTGGCGGTAATACCGGGCGAACCGGTAGAACTGCTGTTCGGCGCACTTTACGGTACTCTGTGGGGAACACTTCTGTGTATAGCGGGTATTATTTGCGGCACTGCTCTTATTTATATTCTTGTACAGAAGCTTGGCAAATCCTTTGTAGAGAAAATCATAGATTCCAAGCAATTTCAAAAGCTGAAATTTCTGAAAAATCCTGTAAAGCGGGATACCTTTATGTTTTTCCTCATGTTTATTCCCGGAACGCCCAAAGATCTGCTCACATATTTTGCGCCCTTCACCGGAATTTCTCTCCTGCGTATGCTGTTCATCGCCGCAGTGGCGCGGATTCCCTCTATTGTCACCTCCACATATGTGGGAAGCAGCTTTGCACAGGGGAATCATCTGAAATCCATTATTATATATGCGGTTGTGGGTGTGATCAGCCTTGCCGGCATATTTGTTTATAACAAATTTATCAGTGCGAGAGCGGCAAAAGACGATGCAGACAACGAAAACGGAGATAACGATGGCGAATGAAACCAGGATCGCTGCTCCTCATGTAGAGGAAGCGGTAATTGAGCGGCAGAGACAGCTTTGTGAAACGATAGAAAAAGAATTGCAGCAACGGGGATTTAGTGAGGAAAACCGTCCCGGTTATTATATACAAACTTTTGGATGTCAGCAAAATGAAGCGGACAGCGAACGTATGGCAGGACTTGCATGGATGATGGGGTACCGTCCGGTATCTGAGCCGGATGCGGCACATCTGATTTTGGTGAACACCTGTGCAATCCGGGAGCATGCGGAGAAAAAAGCCCTTTCTATTATTGGCGGATATAAGCATGTGAAAGAAAAAAATCCGGATGTGGTAATCGGGGTCGGCGGATGTATGGTTACCCAGTCTCACCGGGCAGATCAACTGAAAAACAGTTATCCTTACGTGAATTTTTCCTTCGATACCGGTGCGCTCCATCTTTTGCCGGAGCTGATTTATAGTGCGCTCACAGGCGGTCGCCGGCAGTTTGTTTCCAGCGATACATATGCAGTTGCGGAAGGAATCCCTTCCCATCAGGAAAAACCATATAAAGCATGGCTGTCCATTATGTACGGATGCAACAATTTTTGCTCATACTGTATTGTGCCTTATGTGCGCGGCAGGGAACGCAGCCGTTCCCCTGAAGCGATTTTAGAGGAAGCACGCAGGCTGATTGACGGCGGTGCAAAGGATATCACCCTCCTTGGACAAAACGTAAATTCCTACGGAAAGGATATCGGCAGCACAGATATTGCGGGACTGATGCGGCAAATCTGCGCCCTGCCGGGGGATTTTCAACTGCGGTTTATGACCAGTCATCCAAAGGATGCGTCGGATGCGTTGATTGCGGCAATGGCGGAGGAGGAAAAAATTGTTCCGCATTTTCACTTGCCGGTTCAATCCGGTTCCGATGAAATACTGCGGCGGATGAACCGCAAGTATACTTCCGGGGAGTATCTTTCTATCATAGAAAAACTGAAAAAAAACGTCCCGGATGTAAGCCTGACCAGCGATATTATTGTGGGATTTCCTGGGGAGACGGACGCGGATTTTCAGGCAACGCTGAACATGATTTCAGCAGTGCGGTATGATGCGATCTTTTCTTTTATCTATTCTCCCAGAAAAGGAACGCCTGCGGCAACTATGGAAGGACAAGTTCCGAAGGAAATCAGCAGCCAGCGTTTTGAACAGCTTCTCGCCTTGCAGCATGATATATCCAG
>CASTST010000187.1 GCA_949451655.1 uncultured Eubacteriales bacterium
CGCAAATGGCTTCCTGAGTTAATTTTTTACTTTTGCGCTGCTCTTTTATTTTTTTTCCAAGATTTTGATAGAACAAATTGTTCATAAGAAGAAAGAAACCTTCCTTGATTATTTGCAGCTATGATATAAATTAGAATTTGTTTTTATACTTTAAAAATAGAACCGCCTTTTGCGTCAATCCCCACAAATAGAGGAAATTTGTGGAAGGTCAGCCGTTTTACAGATTCGCAGCCAAGATCCTCAAAAGCAATTACTTCACATTCTGTTATGTGCTTGCATGCAAGCGCGCCTGCACCGCCGATTGCGCATAAGTACAATGCTCCGTTTCTTTGTATTGCAGCTGCAACATCCGCGCTTCGCGGTCCCTTTCCGATCATTGCGGCAAGTCCCATATCCAGCATGGCGGGAGCAAATTTATCCATACGGGAAGATGTGGTAGGACCGCAGGCGCCGATTGCCATGCCTTTCTTTGCAGGCGTAGGACCTGCATAATATATGGCGGAGCCTTCAATGGGATAGGGGAGCGGTTCGCCCCGATCAAGGAGTGTGAAGATTCGTTTGTGCGCTGCATCGCGGGATGTGTATACTGTGCCGCTGAGTAAAATCTGATCGCCCGCAGAAAGCGTCGGGGCAGCGCTTTTTATTTCATTTGTATATATTTCTATCATCTTATCATTCTTTATTTTTTGTTATACCAGTAATACGAGAGGCGGAGCTGCTTTCCGTATTGCTGTAAATTTCCTGAAAGCATTTGTCTACAGCATCCTTCATGTATGCGCTGATATCTGTCATAACAGTATCGGCTGTAGCGGTAATGTTACTGAAAATACGCTCCTTGCGGTCATTAGCGCCGCGGATAATTTCATCTGCTTCTGTCTGGGCTTTTTGGATAATTGTCTCAGCAGCACTTTGCGCTGCAACCATAATTTTTCCTGCACGGATGCTGAGTTCATCATTTTGCGCAGCTCCCGGAATGTCGCAGGATGCCAGGTTTCTGATCATGGAAACAGGATCATCAAACATCTGTGCAGTGGTATTGTTTTGCTGGGATATCTTTAAAGCATTTAATTCTTCTTTGACTTTTTGAAGCTGTTCTTCTGTATCTTGCAGCGTTTTCTGCAAAGCATCCAGTTCGGCAGCCTTTATAGTTGCGTCAGACAATTTTGCCTGTAAATCCTGCAATGCTTTTTCATCTTCCTGCATTTTTGTCTTGCAGGCAGTGATGCCCGACTGATATTCCCGTTCTTTTTCAAAAAACATGCGGCTCATATTGGAAATATAAGCATTCACGTCTTCTTTGTTGTAGCCGTGCATGGACTTGCGAAATACCGGCGGTTGATTGGAGTTCATATTTTAATCACCATATTTTCTTTGATTTTTAACGTATTATACATCATTAAAATAATCATAGCATATTTTGCCGGGAAATGCAAGAAAATCGTCGGAACTTTATATATCCATAATCGCGCGGATAGAGGCTTCATAAACCTCTAAAAGATTTTTTGAGGTTTTTCTGTCGCTGCTTTTTGCAAGCAGGTATATTTTCAGCTTTGGCTCTGTACCGGAGGGACGTATAATCGTATCACAGTGCTGAGTGGAAAAATAAAGAATATCAGACAGCGGAAGTTCGGTGGAGCGTTCGCTACCTGTTGCATTATCAAAAATCTTTCCGATTTTGTAATCACGCCGGGTGAGCACCGGATCTTTTGCAAGGGCAGCCGGAGGACAATTGCGCAGGTTTTCCATCATCGCAGTGATTTTCTCTTGACCGCCGGGCATGTCAAAATAGAAATCCAGTGTCCGCTCCAGGTAAAATCCATATTTTTCAAACAGATTATCCAGCGCATCGCACAGAGTCTGCCCGAGTGTTTTATAATATGCAGCCATTTCGCAAATCAGCAGAGAAGCAACAACTGCGTCTTTATCCCGGGTATAGGTGCCTTTCAGATATCCGTAGCTTTCTTCAAATCCTAAAAGAAAAGTTCCGGTTCCGTTATCGAGCTGTTCTTTTACAACTTCGCCGATATATTTGAATCCGGTGAGCACTTCATACATCTGCACATGATTTCTGCGGCAGATTTCCGTGGCAAGGTTGGTACTTACAATGGATTTGACAACATATGGGGAAGGCGGCATGGTGTTCTTGTTCTGATATGCTGTGATAATATAATCCAGCAGAAGGGCGCCCATCTGGTTTCCTGTAATACATACAAATTCGCCATCCCTGTTCCGTGCCATAGCGCCTACTCGGTCACAGTCCGGATCTGTTGCAATAATCAGGTCGCTGTCATACGTTTGGGCGAGCGCCCTCCCAAGTACAAACGCTTCCTTTGCTTCCGGATTGGGATGCTCCACCGTAGGAAAATCTCCGTCTGGTTTTTCTTGCTCCGACACAATGTGGAGATTGGTCAGTCCCGCGCGACGCAGTACTTCCGGTACCATGGTAATGCCTGCGCCGTGCAGGGGAGTATAGATTACATGAAAGGCTTCAGCTACATCCGGTATTGCGCTTTCGTTGACGCGTTCCTCCAGCACACAGTTTATATATGCGGCATCTACAGAAGCAGGAACAGAGAGGATCAATTCCTGTCTTGCAAGAACTGCGTTGGGAACATCCTCTAATATATCTGTTTGCTGCATTTGTGCGGAAATGGCTTCTGCCTGTTCCGGTCCGATCTGTGCGCCGTCTTCCCAGTATACTTTAAAACCATTATATTCTTTGGGATTATGAGAAGCGGTAATATTGATGCCTGCAATGCAAGACAACTGACGCAGTGCAAAAGATAGAACCGGCGTAGGACGCAAGTCGTCAAAAAGATATACTTTGATGCCGTAAGCGGACAGTACCTGCGCGCTGCGCAAAGCGAATTCCTTTGCCTTTTTTCTGCTGTCGTGTGCAATTACCACACCGCGGTTCATAGCGTCGGTACCGTATGAACAGATCACCTTTGCGAGACTTGCGGCTGCAAGAGCAACTGTATATGTGTTCATAAAAGCGGTGCCAGGCTGCATTTTGGCACGGAGTCCTGCTGTTCCGAAGGTCATGAATCCGGAAAAAGCAATTTGGAGGGATTCTGCATCCATGGATAATAGGGTGGATTTAGTTGCTTCATCTACTTTGGGACTGTTTAAAAAATATTCTGACATAAGTCTTGTATTGGCCATGGATTGTATCCTTCCCTGATCTTATAAAATATTGAAAACGCCGGATATGCCGGTTTGCATTGCCACCTTGGCAAAAGCAGCAATGCTGTCCGTGCTTTCCGGTCTCACTTTTACAGTGATTTTATATAAAAAGCTATTCATATTGTATTCCATTGGCCTGGCATTTATGCTGTAAAGCTCTGCGCCAAGCCTTTGCAGCGCCGCAAGGGAAGCGGTAAGCTGTTCGCCGGATTCCGGCTGAAAAGGAATTTCTATAAATGCAGCGTCCGGCGCCCAATGAATCTGCCCGGACAAAAGTG
>CASTST010000188.1 GCA_949451655.1 uncultured Eubacteriales bacterium
AATAATAAATACGGTTATAAACGCTGCATTGATGTAGATTCGTTCGTGGATTATTTTTTGATAAACGAGTTTACATGCAACTATGACGCCGGGTGGCTGTCAACCTTTATATATAAGGACACAGACGGAATTTTCAGAATGTGTATATGGGATTTTAATGCATCCTGCGATAACGATCAGCAGGCGTATATGCCGGAAAATCAATTTAAAACACAGTTTAGCTTATGGTATTTTATGCTTTGTAAGGACGAGGATTTTACAAATCGCTGCATTGAACGTTACAGAGAGCTTCGAAAAACTTTTTTAAATGAACAGTATCTTTATGAGTATATTGATTCGGTTGTCGATTATCTCGGACCTGCGATTGAACGGAATTATGAAAAATGGGGCTATCAATTTTCCGAGGAATACGATGTATTGGAACCTATGGAACGCAATCCCCGCGACTATGCGGACAGTATTGAAAAAATAAAAAAATTTATTCATATCAGGGGATCGTGGATGGACGAAAATATTGAGACGCTGAGTCAGTATTCGGCTGAATCAAAGGTAAAAAAGTTTAACGAAAACGCCAACTGAACATCTGGAGAACATATGAAAAGGTTTTTAATTGTTTTATCCTCTGTTATAGCTTTGATTGTGATATATGACGCCGTATATTACAGATTCGGATGGTACATTGATATGCATCCTGACCGCAAAGTCTCGACCTTTGTCAAGGTTAGCGGTCAAAAAATGTATATAGATCAGGGCAACGGTTATGAAGCTTTTGAGATAAGAGGTGTAAATATGGGTTCCGGAGAACCGGGAGAGTGGCCTACCGATTTTGAGATTGACAAAGAAACATACATGCGATGGTTTAAATATATAAAAGAGATGGGAGCAAATACTATTCGTGTCTATACAATCCAGCAGGACGTTTTTTATAAAGCGTTTTATGAATACAATAAGGATAAGTCCGATCCTCTTTATCTGATTCATGGGGTTTGGGTAAATGACTATATTCAAAATTCTCACCGTGACGCGTACAGCAAAGAGTTTTATGATACCTTTCTGAATGATTGCAAAACCATGCTTGATGTGGTTCATGGCAACAAGAAGCTATCGCTGGGAAGGGTGGCAAGCGCTGGAAGCGGCAGTTATTTATATGATATTTCGCAATGGATAGTGGGATATATACTGGGTGTGGAATGGGAAGATCTCACTGTAGCGCATACGGACGATACCTATAGCGGCAAAGAGGGATTTACTTCCTATCAGGGTGAATATATGTATACCACACCGGAAGCGTCTCCCTTTGAAACAATGCTTTGCAAGGTTGGAGACAAGCTAATTGAATACGAATCAAAACGCTATAAAACACAGAAGCCGATAGCGTTTTCAAACTGGCCGACTACGGATCCCTTTGACTATCCGGAAAGGGTGAAAGATTTTTTCATGAAGTGCGCATATGTAGATGTGGAACATATAAAGTGCAGGGACAAATTCTTATCGGGACAATTTGCTTCTTATCATGTATATCCTTATTATCCGGACTATCTCAATTATGTCGAGGATTGGTCGGAATTTGGTTTCAACGATACATCTATGTTTTATAATTCAAACGGGGAGCTGAACACATATCGCGCATATCTTTCTATGCTGACGCAGCATCACACGATTCCGGTTGTTATTTCTGAGTTCGGAGTTTCTACCGGACGCGGGATTGCGCAGAAGGACGCCAATACAGGAAGAAATCAAGGAAATATGTCTGAAAAAGATCAAGGTTTGGCGCTTTCAGATTGTTATGACGATATTATGGCGTCCGGCTGCGCGGGAGGCTGTGTATTTTCATGGCAGGACGAATGGTTTAAGCGCACGTGGAACACAATGTATGCCGTTGATTTGAAGCGAACGCCGTATTGGTCCGATTATCAGACAAACGAGCAATATTTTGGTTTGCTTTCCTTTGATCCGGGAGTGGAAAGCTCCGTCTGTTATGTAGACGGCGATGTTTCAGAATGGAACGACAATGATTTGGTGACAGTAAACGGGGATGTTTCTCTTTCTGTTAAATACGATGAAAAATTTATATATTTTCTTGTACATAAACCGAATCTTGATTTTGAAAATGATGTTTTGTATATTCCTTTGGATGTTACTCCCAAAAGCGGAAGCTATTATTGCAGGCAGCAGCGCCTTTTATTGGACAGAGCCGCTGATTTTTTGATCGTGCTGAATGGAAGGGAAAACAGCTGCATTTTGGTACAGGAGCGCTATGAGTCGCTTCGTTCTACCTATGCGTTTGAAGTTTATGACTATGATACGTATGTTTTGAAAAATATTCCGGACAAGGATTCTCCCAATTTTGTGCCGATCAATATGGTTCTTCAAACAGCTACGGCGCTGATTTACAACGATAATCAGGCAACATCGGAGGCTTTTGAGACAGGCAGGCTGCGATATGGAAATGCCAATCCTAAGGATGTGGATTTTGATTCACTTGCGGATTATATGGGATGTGGTGATTACATTGAAATGAAATTGCCATGGCAACTGCTGAATTTTGCCGATCCTTCGCGCATGATGATACATGATGATTATTTTGACGGCAATTACGGTGTTGAATATCTTCATATTGATGAAATATTTTTGGGTGTGTCGGACGGAATTTCGGATTATCGTGTGCCTTTTTCATCATTCGCCCTTAAAGGGTGGGGAAATAGTGTTACTTATCACGAACGGCTGAAAAGTTCGTACTATATTATGCAGGGTATTTGGGCGCATGGAGAGTGAGATTTTATGAAAATTGAAGGGATCATTTATATTTATTTTGCTATCTGTGTTGCAATGATTGTGTTTAATATTATAAGCGTACTTATATCACGGCGCAGGGATAAAAAATTATTTCATATCAGTCAAGGCTTTGAGAACAGGATCCTTTGTGAGCTGCGCTGGGTTGAGGAAAACGGTTATGTTCGTGATGGGCACAAAAAATATCTGACCAAACAACTCAAACGTATTGGTAACATGCGCGCGTTTGATATGGCTTTGGAAAGAATTTATAGCGATAATGCGGAACTTGGTCAAAAATATCTGCTTGAAATTGGTGGGGTTTTCGCTTCTGTTGTGAATACATACTGCAAAAGGGATGTGATAGAGGCGGCTTATTTTCCGTACATTATAAAAAAATACAAAATTCTGAACGGATATGTTTTTAATGAAATGCTTGATATGATGTATATGCTTTTGCATGAGCCAAGCATTTATTGCCGTGAAAATGCAATGCAGGCAATTTATACAATTGGAGACGCTTCCTGCGTAATCAAGGCGCTGCAGATTATCGACCGGCAGCAGTTTTTCTATCACAATAAGCTGATTACGGATGGGCTGTTGCATTTCGGGGGATCTTCTGATGAATTCGGTGCTGCTGTATGGGAGGCTTTTGAAGATTTTTCTGTTC
>CASTST010000189.1 GCA_949451655.1 uncultured Eubacteriales bacterium
CCCCCTTGTGCAAAGGGGGCTGTCGGCGGAGTCGACTGGGGGATTGTCCTGCTATTGTTACGCAGGATCACAAATTGGAAGTAAAGGAACGATGCAACATGATTATCAGCGGACTGCAAAAACTAACACTTTTGGACTTTCCCGGCAGAACTGCCTGCACGGTGTTTTTCAGCGGATGTAATTTTCGCTGCCCTTTCTGTCACAATGCTTCTTTGGTGTTGGGACATGGTGATAGAATCGAAATAGAGGATTTCTTTTCATTTCTTCGCTTGCGCAAGGGTATTTTAGACGGCGTCGCGGTTACCGGCGGTGAGCCTTTGCTGCAGCCGGAAATTACAACCTTTTTACAGCAAATAAAAGAAATGGGTTTTTTGGTAAAATTGGATACCAACGGCAGCTTTCCGCAAAAATTGCGGGAATTGGTGGAAAATCATCTTGTAGATTATGTGGCAATGGATATAAAATCTTCCAAAAAGGGATATGTCCGCACCGCGGGATGTGCTGTGGATCTGGAAAGCATCTGTGAAAGTGTGGACTATCTGCTTAGTGCGCCTGTGGAATATGAATTTCGTACCACAGCGGCAAAAGGACTTGTAGAGCCGGAAGATTTTGCAGAAATAGGACAGTGGATCCGAGGCGCACAGCAGTATTTTATTCAGGGATTTGTTGATTCGGGAGATCTTTTGGGAAGCGGCGTTTGTGCATATACAAAAGAGGAAATGGAAGGCTTGCGGGACATTGTTTTACCATACGTTCCCTCTGCTTCTTTGCGCGGTGTTTAATGTGCCGGAAAAACGTGCAGAAAAAGCAAATTCTATGTTGATAATTTGTGAAAAATGCCAGAGCAGATTTGATTGACATGATTTTTGCCCTGTGTTACAATAAAGATGTAGAAAAAACGCTTTCGCAACTGACGGAAAAGGGCTGCCGCCGGCAGTGCCTGGCGGGGAACCGCAATGGAACGAAGGTGAATCCGGCCGTCCGTCTGGGCACGTCTTATTCTATGGAATAAGACTGCCTTTTTTGTTTCTTGTGTGTCATTTTGCGAAAAATTGCGTCTAAAAGAGATTGACTGATGGCAGTGGAACGCCATAGATTTTAGGAAGGGTATGGTTACTGATTGATGAAAAAGGTTGCTGTGATTATGGGAAGCGACAGTGATTTGCCTGTCGTGGGCAAGGCAATTGACACTTTGAAGGATTTGGAGATTCCCACAGAGGTGCATGTGTTCAGTGCGCACAGAACGCCCGAGGCGTGTGCTGCCTTTACAAAAGCCGCACGTGATAACGGATTCGGGGCGATTATTGCCGCAGCAGGAAAGGCTGCACATCTGGCAGGTGCGATTGCGGCAAATACCACCTTGCCGGTCATTGGAATTCCTGTAAAAAGCTCTACTTTGGACGGACTGGACGCACTCCTTTCCACTGTGCAGATGCCTTCCGGATTGCCGGTAGCTACCGTTGCGATTGACGGCGCTGCAAATGCGGCGCTTCTGGCAGCGCAGATTCTTGCTGTTGAGGACAAGGAAATAGCGGACAAGCTGGGTGCGCTCAGAGCAAAGAACACAGAAGCAGTTTTGAAAAAAGATGCCGAGATTTGCGCAAAATATCATAATTGATTTTATATAAGGGGATTTTGAAAATGGAAAAAAGAGAGCAGATGTACGAGGGTAAAGCAAAAAAGGTTTTTGCCACAGACGATCCGAATTTGTGTATCGTATCCTACAAGGATGACGCTACCGCTTTCAACGGTCTGAAAAAAGGTACGATTGCCGGCAAAGGCGTGATCAACAACCGGGTGACGAATTACCTGATGGGTAAACTGGAACAGGAAGGGATCCCCACACACTTTGTAGAAGAACTGAGCGAGCGGGATACTTTGGTGCGTCGGGTGTCTATCGTTCCTTTGGAAGTGATTGTGCGTAATATTGCAGCAGGCTCCTTTTCCAAGCGGTTTGGTGTGCCGGAAGGAACAGATCTGAAATGCTCCACAATAGAGTTCTGCCTCAAGGATGACGATCTGGGCGACCCGATGGTTAACGAGTATCATGTATATGCCTGCGGATGGGCAACCAAAGAAGAAGTAGAAACCATTAAGGATCTTACGTTCCGCGTGAACGAGTATCTCAAAAAATACTTTGCAGCAATTGGCATTCTTTTGGTAGACTTCAAGCTGGAATTCGGTAAAACCGCAGCCGGCAAAATTGTTCTTGCGGATGAGATTTCTCCCGATACCTGCCGCTTCTGGGATATGGAAACCCGCGAAAAGCTGGATAAGGACCGTTTCCGCAGAGATCTGGGCAACGTGGAAGACGCATATCAGGAAATTTGTAAAAGACTTCTGGGCGAGTAAAACAACGCAAAAATTGGATCGCCGGATGGAGCCGGCGGGGAAAGGGATCAGCTTACATGAGCAATCTACATGAAGAGTGCGGAGTATTCGGTATTTATGCGCCGCAGCCGGGGGAATTAGCCCACTCTGTATATTATGGGCTGTTTGCATTGCAGCACAGAGGACAGGAATCCTGCGGTATTGTGGTGAATGACGACGGTATCTTTACTTCTTATAAAGATGTCGGACTGGTGAATGATGTGTTCACACCGGATATTTTATCAGGGCTTGGCAAAGGCAGCATCGCTGTAGGGCATGTGCGCTACGGTACGACCGGCACAGACGGGCGTCTGAATGCGCAGCCTATTGTAGTAGACCACGTTAAGGGAAGAATGGCGCTGGCACATAACGGAAACCTTGTCAACTCGTTTGAACTGCGCAACGCGCTGGAACTGGAAGGTTCCATATTCCATACTACCAGCGATACAGAGGTTATTTCTTACATCCTTACAAAAGAACGGCTGAATTCCGCTTCTATTGAAGAAGCAGTCAGCCGCACTATGCATAAAATTCAAGGCGCATATTCTCTGGTAATTATGTCTCCTTCCAAATTGATTGCTGCACGGGATCCTCGTGGATTCCGCCCGCTCTGCTACGGTCAGCGGGATGACGGCAGCTACATCGTTGCAAGCGAATCCTGCGCACTGGATTCTGTGGGTGCAACATTGGTTCGGGATATTGAACCGGGCGAGATCGTTGTATTCGATAAAAACGGAATCCGTACAATCCGGGATCACTGCGGAACCAAACCGCGCAGCTTGTGCGTGTTTGAATATATTTATTTTTCCAGACCGGATTCTGTGGTGGACGGATATAGCGTTCACAGTGCCAGAGTGCGCGCCGGAGAATTTCTTGCAAAGGAAAGTCCGGTTGACGCGGATATTGTAATCGGTGTACCCGATTCCGGATTGGATGCGGCGCTTGGCTATTCCCGCAGCTCCGGCATTCCTTACGGACTTGGATTTGT
>CASTST010000190.1 GCA_949451655.1 uncultured Eubacteriales bacterium
CCCCTATGATCTGCTCGGGAAGATGGAGCCAGTCTCTTAAGGCATACGCCCTTTCCCTGCCAGCTATATCATTCCTCCAGCCAACTTTATAGCCATTGGTCCTGTACCCATACCCCTGCCAGCATTTGATGAGGAATACCAGGGCTTGCCGGTAGGGATCGGGGCCGATTACCTCTGTTATAAAATCTTCAAAGCCAAAAGCCGAATCGTACATTTCCCGGCTATATGGGGTGGTCATTACCAGACGCGCAAGCTTTTCTGGGTCTTCCTGGATACAAAGGAACAGGTTGACTACATCACAATCTAGGTCATTAACCGTCTCAATGTGGGAAGGGGATTTGTTAAATAACAAGGCCCCGCTGCCAAAATATGGCTCTACATAACTGTGATGTGGCGGTAGGTATGCTAGAAGCTGCCTGGCAATTCCCCATTTGCTTCCGGGGTATTTTAATACTTGTTTCATAACATTTTCCTTTTTAGTGATCAATTCAATAGCAATAGCCTATCAATCCCTATGCTGCCTAAACATTTCTGCAAAGCCACGTATGATATGTTCCCAAGATATGAATTGACATTTACAGAATGAAAAAAGCGCTTCATCCTTCTTAATACGGTATTCTTCCATAAGTTCTCCCATCTTCCGGTCATATTCTTTTATATCATGGTCTTCCAAAAATGATTTATATATCGCCCATATTGTGTTTTGTATATGCGTGATCTCTTTATGGGTCTTGTCTATTTTTTTCTGCATGATACTCTCCTAAATATTGCTTAATGTAACAACGGTAACTTTTTACAAATTCATGTAACAAAATGTGTGTTAATGCTAAAACAATTGATTTTACTGCATTTTTAATGTGTTTTTCATTGTGGTAACAAAGTAACACACGATTTCATATAATCGGAACGGATATGCAAATATCATTTATATACCTATACACCCACTACGTATCCACTATTTTTCCTGTTACAGGCGTTACTTTGTTACCATTTCAATATTCTGCCGCAAAAACCCACTCCAAATTTTCCGCTCTATGGTGCATTTTATCCCCATCAATGAACCGAACATGATAATAATTGTTCGGATTATCAACAAATGATCTAGCAACCAACAAACACACTGGAACCCATTTTTGCGTTCCATCTACGGACAGCCCTACACTTGGAAGCCTGCAACCGTAATTTACGGCAAGAACACGCCCTGTCTTGTTGTTTAACACACCTCCATAGTTACTGATAGAATAGACACCATTATAACCGTCTATCTTTTTCCATTCTTCTTTCACAAAACCACTCCTTACGTAAATGGAAGTTCCTCCTGCATCACTTCATCAACTGTTATAAAGCCATTTTCATCAACCGATATCCCATCATCCAGCTTTAACCAGACACAGCGATTATTTTTCCCGTTAATCTTTTTCTGTTTGGTAGGATTTCCCCTGCTGTCCGTTTCCACAACTCTTTTCTTGACGCCCCAGGACAGGAATGACCTTTTGGAAAAACCTCCGCTCCTGCATAACTCTTCAAATGCCTGATTGTAAAAAAAAGCATAGCCATTTTCTATCATTCCCCATTTCTCACAATTGGTATCTGAATCAAACCTTGCCCCGTTCATAGATACTTTGTCCAATATGTACCGATAGCACCGCTCATTGTCAGACAGCTCATTCCGGTCAATAAGTACCTTTTTGGCCTCATCTATAGAAATATACTGCTCATCCTTAAAAAGTGCGTCTGTGGCAATTTTATCCGCTGTCAGAATGATAGAAAGGGAAATGCTCTGCTTCTGCATTTTTTCATCATCAAAAAGCTTCTGCTGAAAATCTTTCTGTATTTCCCTGACCCGATCCGCGCCCATAGCTTTTATGATTTCCACAAAATCTTTCCCTGCAAAACCATAATTCTGTTTCAGCGTGTCGGCGGTATGCTGTGGGTCTGCATACACTTTTTCACCGCACTCAATCTCCAAAATACGGTTAATGGCACCGCCCTGGTTGACGTAGGAAGTCAAAGGACGTTCGCCATTCGTCAGTATGCAGTTGTTCCAGTGACTTTCCGTATTGATACCGATATCCCGGTTGGAGCGTGTCTTTCCCTTGCCGGAACAGAGGTCATACACAACGCCCTCAAAGTTTTCCTCAATTCGGCGGTTCTTTTTGCTGGTATCGTCCAGAATCATGGGAAAATGATTCAACATATTCGCCTTTGCTTCTAAAGCTACATCAGTTGTCTTAAAATCCCCAATATAGGCACTCTCTGCCGGATTCGCCCAGACAGATGCCGCAAGCATGAGGGTCACAGTCTTGCCTCCTTCCGTTTCCCCCCAAAGGTCAATGAAAAATGGTAACGCTCCTATTTGTTGAATTAATATACTTGCGAATGAAGCAGCCAACATCAGCTTGATTTCCATTCTTCCGGACTGCCGCAGACTCTTGACATGCTCATACCACTTATCCCGGTTCCCATGCTCTCTTATATTCTCAAACAACTGCCGGAACCGACTATCTCCGTCAAAAGTGATTTCCGTGTCATACGGCAGAAATTCTTTCTTCGTTTTTGTCCATCCTAACTTAGAACTGGAATATTGCAACGCTATTTGGCTCGTATTGCGGTTTTCTACGTCTGATAGGTATCTCACTAAGAGCTTGGCGTTTTCGCTCGTTACAGCCACGCCACGGCCTGATAATGCTACTATTTTGCTTGCAGAGGTTATCATGGTTTTGGGTACAATGATTTCATCCCATTTCCCATTACGTTTATAAGCAAGCTTGATCTGCTCTTCTTTTGTTTCAAGGTTCTTTAACCGTTCTATTGGCAAGATAGGGTGATAACATGCTATTTGCTCCACCTGTGACATATTTTGCGAATATATACCCTTTTCATTGGCAAGCCACGAGCCGCAATACATAGGTTCATACGGCCCGTCAAAATCAGTATAGTTATCTGTTCCAGAAGATATTTTTTTCTTTTCTTTTACTTTGGTATCACGGTTGACTTTTGAATAAGCTTTCAATATTGTTTCAAATTTCCTCTTTACCCCAAGTTCTGCCGCCCTATCTTCCAGCGATAATATCAGCCTTGCTTTAAGTATTTCATCCTCCTGCTCAAAAATTTCCTCAAATATGTCATCCGCAAGGATTGTTTGCTTATCCAGTTTATTTAATGCTTCCATGTCATTCCTCCGGATCGTTTAATATTTCCCATAAATATATTTGGTACTGTAATGCATTGTATGTATCTGTCCATGCTTCAGAAAGTGGTTCCTGCCTTTTCATCCATCTGCGGTAAACATCCATCAGCAAAAAGTTCAACTTCCTTTCTTGATCCAGCTT
>CASTST010000191.1 GCA_949451655.1 uncultured Eubacteriales bacterium
AGAGATCTCCAGGGCAAGGGTGTGCTCACTGGATTGACAGAAATTTCAGAAGTTGTTTCCAGCAAAACAGTTGACGGCGAAAGTGTTCCTGTTCCGGGTGAATTATGCTACAGAGGCATAAACGTCAAAGATTTTGTTGCAGGATTCCAGGAGGAAAATCGCTTCGGCTATGAAGAATGCGTATACTTGCTTCTTTTTGGATCCCTCCCCACAAAAGAGGAACTGGAAAAGTTCAGCGCACAGTTAGCAGCCTACCGCAGTCTCCCCACCAGCTTTGTCCGGGACATCATTCTGAAAGCCCCCAGCCGGGATATGATGAACACGCTGGCGCGCAGCGTGCTTACGCTTTATGCGTATGATGATAATGCAGACGATATCTCTCTGCCCAATGTTCTGCGCCAATGTCTGCAGCTGATCGCTTTGTTCCCCATGCTATCAGTATACGGATATCAGTCCTATTCCCATTATCACGACAATCAAAGTCTGTTTATCCATGCGCCTAAGGAAGAATTATCCGCTGCAGAAAATCTGCTGCACATTCTCCGTCCGGATGGAAACTTTACTGAAATCGAAGCACGCACGCTGGACCTTGCTATGGTGCTCCATGCAGAACACGGCGGCGGCAACAACTCCACTTTCACAACCCATGTGGTAACCTCATCCGGCACAGATACTTATTCTGCCGTAGCCGCTTCTCTTGGTTCTCTGAAGGGTCCCCGTCATGGCGGAGCCAACATAAAAGTTGTGCATATGTTCGATGATATGAAGCAGAACATCCCCGACAGAAGCGACGCTTCCATCCGAGACTATCTCTACAAAGTGCTGCGCAAGGAAGCTTTTGACAAAAGCGGCTTGGTGTATGGAATCGGACATGCAGTCTATTCCTTGTCTGACCCGCGCGCGGATATCCTCAAAGCATTTGCAAAAAAACTGTCCTTTGAAAAAGGAATGGAAGAAGAATACGATCTGTACAAGCGCACCGCCCGCAATGCATCGGAACTGATCATGGAAACCAGAAAGATTTATAAAGGCGTCAGCCCCAATGTAGATTTCTACAGCGGCATGATCTATCGCATGCTTGGACTTCCCGAAGAATTGTACACGCCTATCTTTGCAGTATCCCGTATTGCAGGCTGGAGTGCGCACCGTCTGGAAGAATTGCAGAACGCCGGTAAAATCATTCGCCCGGCATACAAGTGCGTTCGCGAACGTCAAACGTATATTCCCTTGTCAGAACGTAAATAAGAGGAAACATATATGAATAAAACGCCTTTTCCCAGAACCCAGGTAGGTGGCGTATCCGTATCCCGGTTTATTATCGGTTCCAACTGGATGGCAGGCTACAGCCACCGCAGCGATGCTGCTGATCAAATGATCAAGGAACGGCACTGTGCACCGCAGACAATGTATCCCATGTTTGATACATTTATGGAGCATGGAATTGACACTGTTATGGCGCCTTTCGGTATGCTTCCCCATATATACCGTTCCGTTATGGATACCAGCGAACGTTGGGGCAAAGAGATGATTCTGGTGGACACTCCGGTTATCAACGTTGACGATTCAGCTGAAGGTCGCCGGGAAGCGCAGCAAACCATTCAGGAATGCGCAGCGCGCGGCGCAAAAATATGCCTCATTCATCATTATTCCGCCGAACAGCTTGTTGACAAAAACAAGCGTTGCATGCACCGGCTGGACGACTATACCAAAATGATCCGGGATGCCGGAATGGTGCCCGGACTGTCCGCCCACATGCCGGAGCTGGTCGTATACAGCGATGAAAACGAATATGATGTGGAAACATATATTCAGATATACAACTGTATGGGATTTCTCATGCAGGTGGAAATTGAATCGGTCAACGCAATTATCCGCAATGCAAAAAAGCCGGTTATGATCATCAAAGCAATGGCTGCCGGGAGAACCACGCCATTTGTAGGACTGAATTTCGCATGGGCAACGATCCGTGACTGCGATATGATCACGGTAGGCTGTTTTAATGAACGGGAAGCGGCGGAAGATATCGAAATCTCCATGGCTGCTCTGGAGCGGCGTGGTGTAAACCTTGCAAAAAGAAGCAGTCCTGCAAAAAACCAAACGGTTTTAACCGGAAATACTTCTTGGACTGCAAAATCTCCAGGAAAGGAATAACACCCCTGAATTTACTGCATACTATATACTATTGACACAAAAATTGCCGGGAGTATTCGTTACGGCCCTGCTACAGGAGGCAATCATGGTATTAAATCAAAAAGGAACCGCCGTTTCCTATCGCTGTCCCGAATGCGGGACATGGGTAACCAGCATTGTCGGTGTATTTTCTCTCACTGCCGATATGCTGCGGCTGAAATGCCCCTGCAAAGGCAGTGAGATGACGCTGCTTTATGCGAAAGATAAAAAAATTCGCCTGACGGTTCCCTGTTTCCTTTGCCCGCAGCCCCATAGCTTTACAGTTTCTTCTCAGCTTTTCTTTGATAAGGATTTGTTTGCGCTGCCCTGTGCCTATTCCGGAATTGACATTTGTTTTCTTGGTAAGGAACAAGCGGTCAGTGAAGCAATTAAGCAATCCGACAATGAATTGATGGAACTGCTTGGCGAATCTGGATATGACGGATTTGCCGCTGTAAGGGAAAAACAGAATACAGAAATGGTGTAAAAGTACAATGCAAGGAATGCGGCGCCAGTGCGATTATTCCAGTCACAAGCACTCTATCTGCCAACGCATTTTTACACTGCGAACATTTGGATTTAATATAAAAAAATCCTTCCGTGCAACTGCCCGGAAGGATTTTACATAGCAAAGAAAGGGCAAATATATATGAAAATCATGATTGCATCAGACATCCATGGCTCGGCTTTTTGGTGCCACAAGCTGCTACAGGCATGGAAATCGGAGGGCGCTGCAAAACTGCTTCTTCTGGGTGATATTCTGTATCACGGACCACGAAACGATTTGCCGGACGCATATAGCCCCAAGGAAGTGCTTGCCATGCTGAATCCCTTGCGGGACGATCTGCTTTGTGTGCGCGGAAACTGCGACACGGAAGTGGATCAGATGGTATTGGATTTTCCCATTTTAGCAGACTATGCCATTCTATATGCAGGAACCAGGACAATCTATGCCACCCATGGACATGCATACAACCCGGACAATCCGCCGCCTCTTTCAAGGGGATCTATTTTGCTGAATGGTCACACGCATGTACCCGCC
>CASTST010000192.1 GCA_949451655.1 uncultured Eubacteriales bacterium
GACAATCCCTCACCCGCTTCGCGGGAGCTCCCTTTGCACAAGGGAGCCTTTTTTTGTTTGCGCTGTACGGAGCATCCTTTGCTGGGGGGAGCCTAATAAAGCTTGCTTTGCAACAGTTCCCTTTGTTGGAGCCCGTAAAGTTTGGGCTTTGCAATGTTTCTCTGACATAGGGGAATGTTTTATATTTGACTTCATGCAGCTTTATAGGGAGCCTTTATGGTTGTCACTCTCCGCCAATCTTACTATTTTTTTCGCTAAATTTCATTTTTTTGCAATCTTCTATTTACATTTCAGACAAATTCTGCTATGATAGAAGAAACGAACAAATAGAGTCTTAGGAACGCAAAGGTTAAATTTTTAAGCGGCTCCGTGAAGCCGGTAAGATTTACAGCCCAGTGTTGCAGTCTTGCCGCGCGCAAGACTTTTTTTATGAAAATTGCTCAACTTTAAAATACAAACAGGGATGGTCGAAAAGTGATTTTCAAAGCAATACTCATGGACGAATCAGCAATGATGCGCAGCCTGGCAAGAATCACCCATGAAATCATCGAACGAAATCAAGGCTGCGATGATCTGTGCCTCTGCGGAATTCGCAGGCGTGGAATTCCCCTTGCAAATATTCTCGCTGCAAATATAAAAAAATTCGAAGGAGCCGATGTACCTGTCGGATACATTGATATCACCCGGTATCGGGATGACTTGACGGAACTGCAATCAACGCAGACCGCCGCAGATAATCTCTTTCCGATAGATCTGACGGATAAAAATGTAATCCTCGTAGACGATGTAATTTATACAGGACGCACAGTGCGCGCCGCTATTGAGGCGATATTCTCCGCAGGACGACCCAAAAGCATTCAGCTTGCAGTGCTTATTGACCGGGGTCATCGGGAATTGCCTATCAAGCCGGATTTCATCGGCAAAAACGTACCCACTGCACATGATGAAATTATTCAGGTAATGGTGCAGGAAATTGATGGATCCTATCAGGTTTGCCTTGCAAAAGCATAACAGATTGATATGCGGCGGCAGCCGCTTTCAATAGAATTTGTGCCTCAGCCACCGCACCGCGGTTTCTGCGGCAAGAACGGAGTGTTTTATGAAACTGATCTACAACATTCAGGACAAGCCCAAAGCCGGGCAGCTGATCATCTTCTCCCTGCAGCAGCTTCTGGCAATCATGACAGCCACACTGGTTGTTCCCGTCATTGTGGGCAACAACATGAGCACCGGCGCGGCATTGTTCGGAGCGGGAATCGGTACCCTTGTGTATATTCTTTTCACAAAGAAAAGAAGCCCCGTATTCCTCGGCTCTTCCTTTGCCTTTATCGGCTCCATGACAGCCGCGTTCGCAGGCGGTGTATCCATGTCCCTCGGATACCTCGGCTTGATTATCGGTGCAATCTTCGCAGGTTTGGTTTACGTTGTGATTGCTATCGTGGTTAAAATCGCCGGCGTAAAATGGGTTTCCAAGCTGATGCCCGCTGCAGTAATCGGTCCCACAGTTGCCTTGATCGGACTTTCCCTTGCAGGCAATGCTGTAGGGGATCTGATGAAAGGGAACGTAACATCTGCCGAAGGTATTCCCGTTGCCTCTCCCCTGATTGCAATTCTCTGCGGTCTGGTTACCCTGGCAATCACCATTCTCTGCTCCACCTACGGCAAAAAAACCATAAAAATGATTCCCTTCATCATAGGTATCCTGTCCGGATACGCATTTGCAGCGATCCTGACTATAATCGGCAACGCTGCTGATCTGGACGCATTGAAAGTAATTGACTTCTCCGTATTTAATCGCCTGCTCGTAGACGGAAAAATCGCACTGGGCACTTTCTTCGCTGTGCCTGACTTCACTTTTCTCACGGCTTTTAAAGGCTTTGGTGAACTCGATGCTACATATATCGGAACCATTGCCGTGGCATATATTCCCGTTGCCTTTGTTGTGTTCGCTGAACACTTGGCAGATCATAAAAACATCTCCTCTATTATTGAAAAAGATCTTCTGGAAGATCCGGGACTGCACAGAACCCTCCTGGGCGACGGCATTGGCTCCCTGGTTGGCGCTGTATTCGGCGGATGTCCCAATACCACCTATGGTGAATCCGTAGCTTGTGTGGCAATCACCAGAAACGCTTCCATCTATACCATTATCGGTGCGGCTGTGGGCGCTGTTATCGTTGCATTCCTCAATCCCTTTATCGTATTCGTAAATTCTATTCCCTCCTGCGTAATGGGCGGCGTCTGCATGGCACTGTACGGATTTATCGCAGTGAGCGGGCTGAAAATGATTCAAAAGGTAGATCTGGAGGAAAACAGAAACCTGTTCGTGGTTTCCGTCATTCTCATTTCCGGAATCGGAGGGCTGACTGTCAGTTTCGGCAAGGTCGTCCTGACACCGGTTGCATGCGCATTGATTCTGGGCATTCTCACAAACGTAATGCTTGGTAAAAAGAAAGCGGAATAAAACTGTATAACTTATAAAAGAGAACCCCCGCAGGCTCTGCGGGGGTTCTCTTTCTCTGTCTGTTTGAATATAGTAAACTGACGGAGGAAAGCAGCCACGGCAAATCCGGACTGCTCATATATACATGAGACAAAAAAGTAAATCCCAAAGATATTTTATAAACGCTGTTTTGCTGTCCGCTGTGACCGTGATGCTGCGCGCCATTGCCGTAAGCTTCAACGCTTTTGTGGCAAAGAAAATCGGAACCCAGGCGCTGGGACTGTTCACTCTTGTCATGAGCGTTTATTCTCTCGCCACTACATTGGCAGTGTCCGGCGTGAATCTGGCGGCAGTACGCATGACGTCGGAACGTCTAGCGCGCTGCGAGCAGGACGGGATCGGCAGCAAGGCACTGCGCCGCGCGCTGCGCACAGAGCTGGCAGGCTGTATCGGATACGGTCTCTTTTTCGGACTTTTTGCAGGGATTCTGCTTTTTACCCTATCCGGCGTTTTGGGCACCTATGTGCTGGGAGATATCCGCACCATTCCCTCTCTGCGCCTGCTCAGTATAGGACTTGCTCCCATTTCCCTTTCTTCGGCTATAGCAGGATATTTTACAGGACTGCGCAAGGTATATAAAAATGCAGCAATTTCCATTTGTGAGCAGTTCGTGCAAATTGCACTGGTATCCGCCGGACTGGTAATCATTGCCCCCCGCGGAATCGAATACGCCTGTCTTTCCGTTGTAGGCGG
>CASTST010000193.1 GCA_949451655.1 uncultured Eubacteriales bacterium
GTGGGAGCAGTGGCTCAAGTCGTTTCCATTGTTCATCTGTAATGTCATAGTTATTCATACTTTTATAATAGCATTCGCTTGATTTTTGTGCAACTTTAATTTTTCAAACAAGGCCTAAGATGTAAACTGAGGAACCGCTGTGTACCGAACGGTATGTACGGTGATGTGCGCGGACATCAGGCGAACGAATCACCAACTTCCTACTCAACTACCACTTCACATTTCGTGAATTTTTTTGAAAAAAGGATTGACTCTGCCACTCGGATATGGTAAAATATATTCGTTCCACAGTGTGGAGGTTTACACGAAAAGATGCTGGTGTGGCTCAGAGGTAGAGCAGCTCACTCGTAATGAGCAGGCCGTGGGTTCGATTCCCACCACCAGCTCCAACCGCATATGGCCATCGGCTGTATGCGTAAATGATTGGACTTTATAGTATTATTTCTTTATTTTTACCTTTTCCCAAAATGGAAAAGGTATTTTTTTATTTCTATCCCTCATACCGATATCATACGCTGCCACCATTCCGTTATTTTCACGGCAATCGGGTAGGATGCAAGCGAACAGTAGGCCTGCCAACCTACCACACCACCGTGCGTACCGACCGGTACACGACTGTTCAACCGCATAAGTGCATTTTACGAACAAACTCGTAATAAGCTGGGAAGTCAAAATATCCCGCCTGTGCGAGCTTTTCGTTTGTAATGGGGCAAGTCCAGATTGGTAAGCCTTGGCCGGCTGGTATTCCCAGCTTTCGCAAATTGGCCACCTTTGTTTTGGGCTTCTTCCATTGCTTCCAGATGTACATTCGGAATCAGCGCCGTAGCCACGCTGTAGTGGTCAAGCTTTTTGCAACACCTGTAGCTAAAAAAAGATTGGATTGCTGCATGGAGGATATCGGAGCTGTAGTCCAGGACAAACGCATTAGTAAACAATCTGTAACAAAGTATTAACAAATGTTCTGAATTTTGAATTTCAGTTTCCTGATAAATTGTTTTATTGAAACGATAGCTATCAAAAAAAAACACCATTTCACAAGTAGCGTTCATCCTTTCGATACAATTTGTTAACAATCTGGAAACTCGTGCGTTTGTCCTGACAGCGGTGCGAAGCACCATTGACAAAAGACAACAGCTCCGATATCCTCCACTCAGCAATCCAATTTTTTCAGAATATCCGTCACAAATGTTTCAAAAAAGCTTAACCACTACACTTCCTGCTGTCGAGCGCATTGTGGACTTTCACCACCTAGTTGTTGCCCATGCCGTGCGCACTAAAAGGGCTGCTACCTTTACTAAACGGCAGCAGCCCTGCGCCGCGAAAAGCGGCGATGTATGCGCTTGTCAAATGCCAATGGAAACTTGTCGGATGCCAGGTAAGGAAGTGAAAGAAATGAATATCTTAGAAATGGAGGGTGTGGAAAACAGGAGAAAAACGAGAAACTACGGCATCATAAATGTTTCCGCTGTCTATGTTCATAGTATATCGTTTTTTCTGTGATTTGTCAAACCCTTAAATGAAATCAGCAGCTGCCAATATACGGTGAAAAAGGCAGCTGTTCACAGACTTTCCTGATTTGAAAAAGGGTGCAGCCGCTTATAGCTGCACCCATGCAAAAACAACTACTTTTTGCTTTTAATATATTTATCCATTGCAGCGGCTGCGCGTTTGCCTGCGCCCATCGCCAGTATAACGGTTGCCGCGCCCGTAACCGTGTCACCACCTGCAAAAACACCATCCTTTGAGGTAAGGCCCGTTGCATCATCGGCCACGATACAGCCGCGCCGGTTGGTTTCAAGGCCGGGTGTGGTCGAACGGATCAGCGGGTTCGGGCTGGTGCCAATCGCGACAATGACCGCATCCAGCTCCAGCGTAAATTCGCTCCCCTCAACCGGTACCGGGCGTCGGCGTCCGGAATCATCCGGTTCGCCCAGCTCCATCTGCTGGCAGACCATCCCTTTGACCAGGTAAGTATCCGGATCGCCCAGCACTTCCACCGGAGCAGTCAGGAATTTGAAAATAATCCCTTCTTCCTTCGCATGGTGGATTTCCTCAAGACGTGCGGGCAGCTCCGCCTCGCCGCGGCGGTAAACAATGTAAACCTCTTCCGCGCCCATCCGCTTCGCGCAACGTGCCGCATCCATCGCAACATTGCCGCCACCGACAACTGCAACCTTCTTTGCACGCATAATCGGAGTCGGTGCGTCTTCCCGATAGGCTTTCATCAGGTTTACACGGGTGAGATATTCATTTGCCGAATATACACCATTATAGTTTTCACCCGGTACGTGCATAAAGGTGGGCAAGCCTGCGCCCGAGCCTACAAAAACTGCTTCATAACCATCTGCAAACAGATCGTCAATCGTTTCAGAACGGCCCACAACAAAGTTCAGCACAAATTCAACGCCCATATCCTTCAGGCTGTCGATTTCACTCTGCACGATTGCCTTGGGCAGACGAAATTCCGGGATACCGTACATCAGTACGCCGCCCGCCGTATGCAGGATCTCAAACACCGTCACATCATAACCCATCCGCGCAAGATCGCCCGCACAGGTCAGGCCCGCAGGGCCTGCGCCAACGACAGCACACTTATGACCGTTCTTTTTGATTTCAAACGATTTCTTTTCGGCATGGCTGCGCGCCCAGTCAGCTGCAAAACGCTCCAGACGTCCAATGGCAACCGGTTCCCCCTTAATACCACGTACACAGTATTTTTCACACTGGCTCTCCTGCGGGCAAACACGTCCGCATACTGCCGGAAGTGCAGAGGTTTCCTTTATCTTTTCTGCTGCCTCGGCAAATTTCCCTTCGGCAACCAGTGCAATAAAGTCGGGTATCTGCACCGCTACCGGGCAACCCTGCACACAAGGGCGGTTTTTGCAGTTCAGGCAGCGCTTTGCTTCCTCGACCGCCATCTCCGGCGTATAGCCAAGCGCAACCTCTTCAAAGTTTTTATTCCGGATATCTGGCGCCTGCTCCGGCATCGCCACTTTGTCCGCTCTCATATTCGCCATTTCACTTGACCTCCATTTTATGCAGATTGCATGTATGCCGTTCCATTGCAGCCTTTTCCTGTTCCTTATACATCGCAGAACGGCGCATGGATTCGTCAAAATCAATCAGGTGTCCGTCAAAGTCAGGCCCGTCAACACAGGCAAACTTTG
>CASTST010000194.1 GCA_949451655.1 uncultured Eubacteriales bacterium
GGAATCGCCTTCATGGAGAATTTCTGTTTTGCCGTCTACTTCCACTTTCAGCGTGCCTCTCAGCACCAGGTCAAATTCCTGTCCTGCATGGCGGCTGGTACGGATTTTTGCAGATTGTTCTTCTTCGCTGTATTTTGCCGTTACATAGAACGGTTCAGCAATTTTATCCTTGAACATAGGCGCCAGATTATTATAGTGGAATCCTTTCCGGCGTGCAATGGGGAGTCCGTCGCCGGCGCGGTTTACATAATATTCGGACAAGGTGGGACTGGTGCCTTTCAGGATATCGGTGGGATCTGCGCCCAGACGCTGTGCACATTTATAGATGAAAGTGAAGGTGAAATCGGATTCTCCCGCTTCCAGTGCGCGGTAGGTTTCCAGAGTGGTGTCGGTGCAGGCTGCCATTTCTTCTTCTGTAACCTCGCAGCTTTCCCGCAGCGCACGGATGCGCCCTGCAACATCGCGGATTGCAGTGTTCATGTTGTTTTCCATAACGTAATCCTTTCAAAAAGAGAAAATATTTTGCGATGGAAGGGAGGCGGGCAAAAAAAGAAACCCGTCTCATTTTGAGACGAGTTTTATAAACCCGCGGTACCACTCAAATTGCACAATACGTGCCACTTTACGGACTCCATCAAGCCCCTTGCCGTTACGCCGCAATCGCGGGAGACATCTACTTGTGCGGTATAATCGCAGGTTCGGATCTCCGGCTCAGAAGGGATTGCTTCAAACGCTCATGCCTGCTCGCACCATCCGCAGACTCTCTGAAATGAGGGAATTTGTTGCTGTCTTCGTCATAGCCTTTTATTTGATTGGCTTTATTATACGCCGTGATGTTTCCTTTGTCAAGAGGAATTTTAAAATTTATCGCCGACTTTTTTGCAGGACCAGTATTGCAAAGGGTGAGGAACTGTGCTATTATAAACGCGGCAAAGGTGAACACAGAAAAACAACCCCTCCGGCACGATCGCTACGCTTGACCGTGCCACCTCCCCGGGAGTTCGCGCAGCGAATCTCCTCCACTGGGGAGGCTTGCGTTAAAATGTGTGCTCCGACGTGGCTTGCACCGTGTTACCTTCCCTTTACTCAAGAGTGGCTTGAGAGTGGCTTGAGTCAAGGGATGCGACTTGCTATGCATCCTTCTTCACAGGGAAGGGTTAGGAATAATTGTAGGCCCCCTTGTGCAAAGGGGGCTGGCTCCGCATAGCGGAGACTGGGGGATTGTATGTGCGATCATTTTGGATGATTTGAAAATCGGCAGTACGTGCAGCCAACCCCTCCGTCACGGCTTGCGCCGTGCCACCTCCCCTTGCACAGGGGAGGCTAAAATGAGGTGGAGTCCCCTCCGTCAGGGTCGCTACGCTTGCTGCTCACCATACTTCACAAAGACTGCTTGAGTGTGATCCTTTCGATGCAGATTATACAAATTGATTTAAAAGTTTTTCTCTATGGAGCAAACATGGATTTATATAATACACGCAATGTAAATAAAAAATGTTTCCTACAGGGATTGCGTAACGGAATCCCCATAGGACTGGGATATTTGGCAGTTTCTTTTTCTCTTGGCATCGCAGCAAAAAACGCCGGACTGAATGCAGTCCAGTCGTTTCTGACCAGCCTGCTGTGCAATGCGTCTGCCGGCGAATATGCCGGATTTACATTGATCGCCGCCGGCGCTTCTTATATCGAAGTTGCTGTAATGACGCTGATTGTCAATGCCCGGTATCTTCTGATGAGCTGTGCAATGAGCCAGCGCATGAATCCGGACACAAAGCTGCATCATCGGCTGCTGATGAGTTTTCATGTAACGGACGAGCTGTTTGCAATTGCGATTGCCCGTCCGGGATATTTGAATCCGTTTTATTCTTACGGCGCGGTATTGTCGGCGGCACCCTGCTGGGCACTGGGAACTGCACTGGGAACAATTGCGGGTAATATATTGCCGCTTCGTTTGGTGAGTGCTTTCAGTGTGGCTTTATATGGAATGTTCCTTGCAGTCATTATCCCGCCTGCAAGAAAAAATAAACGGATAGCGGGGATGATTATAGTATGCTTTGCGGCAAGCTTTGCAGCAGCGTATCTTCCGATTGTATCCGAAATATCGGAGGGAATGCGAACCATTTTGCTTACTGTGATTATTGCAGCGGCAGCAGCCGTACTGTTTCCTGTAAGTCAGTCGGAGGATAATGGAAATGAGCCGTAATACATACATATATATTCTGATTATGGCAGTGGTGACCTTTGCAGTTCGTGCACTGCCACTTACGCTGATTCAAAAGCAAATCAAAAATCGGTTTCTGCAATCTTTTTTATATTATGTACCGTACGTAACTTTAGCAGTTATGACTTTCCCAGCAATTCTCCATGCAACGCAAAGCCCTGTATCCGGGTTGTGTGCGTTGCTGATTGGGATCCTTGCTGCCTGGCTGGGTGCAAACCTGTTTCAGGTGGCACTGTCCTGCTGCGGAATCGTTTTGATCGTTGAACTGATTATACCGTTTTTTTCATAAAGGAGTACAAACAAAATGAGCATGAAAGATAAAATGCATACCGGCGAGTTGTATCTGCCGGTGGATGAGGAAATAGCAAAGCTGCAGATGCAGTGTCTGGATCGGCTGTATGATTTTAATAATACGCGCCCGACTGAGCAGGACAAACGACAGGCACTGATGCAGGAGATGTTTGCAGAAATCGGGGAAGGGTGTTATATTGAACCGCCGTTTCATGCGAATTTCGGCGGTGCGCACTGTCACTGGGGCTCCCATATTTATGCGAATTTCAATTTGACAATGGTGGATGATACCCATATATATGTGGGTGATTTTACGATGTTTGGTCCGAATGTGATTGTTGCCACGGCAGGGCATCCTATATTGCCGCAGCTTCGAGAGCAGGCGTATCAGTATAATGCATCTGTACATATCGGAAAAAACTGCTGGCTTGGGGCTGGTGCGATCGTGCTTCCCGGGGTAACGATCGGGGATAATGTTGTGATCGGAGCCGGGAGCGTTGTCACAAAGGATATTCCGTCAAATGTAGTGGCTGTGGGAAATCCATGCAGGGTGCTTCGCCCGGTGAATGAACACGACAGGGAATATTATTTCAAAGACAGAAAGATTGATTTTGATGCTGTTTGATATAAAAAGGGATTCCGGG
>CASTST010000195.1 GCA_949451655.1 uncultured Eubacteriales bacterium
TTGCAGTGAACAAAGGAATCTATCTTTGCAAGAGGACTTTCACCCTCTGTACCCGGTTCAAAGTTTTCCATCTCAGGCAGACGGAGCGGCAGTTCTTCATAAGGAACACCCACCATTCCGCATTTGTCACAGTGAATGACAGGAATCGGTTCGCCCCAGTAACGCTGGCGGTTGAATGCCCAGTCCTTCATTTTATACTGTACACCTGCTTTGCCCTTGCCCATTTTTTCCAGTTCGGCAATTGCTTTTTCGATAGATTCTTTTTTATTGGTATATCCGTTTAAAAATCCGGAATTGACCATTTCGCCTTCGCCGGTATATGCTTCCTTGGAAACGTCTCCGCCTTTAATTACTTCAATGATATCTATATCAAACTTTTTGGCGAAGTCATAGTCGCGCTGGTCATGCGCCGGCACAGCCATAATGGCGCCGGTGCCATATCCCATCATAACATAATCGGAAATGTAAATCGGAATTTTTTTGCCGTTTACGGGATTTACCGCAGACAGCCCTTCAATACGCACACCTGTTTTATCTTTATTTAGTTGCGTGCGTTCAAATTCTGTTTTCTTAGCGCACTCTGCACGGTATGCTTCAATATCTGCCATATTGGATATTTTATCCGCATTAGCATCAATCACAGGATGCTCCGGCGCCATAACCATAAAGGTAACGCCAAACAGGGTATCCGGACGGGTTGTATACACGGTGAGGGTTTCGTCAATCTCCGCGACAGAGAAGTCTACAAATGCACCGGTAGATTTGCCGATCCAGTTGATTTGCTGCTGTTTTACATTGGGAAGGTAATCTACCTCTTCCAATCCTTCCAGCAGTTTATCTGCGTATTCTGTAATTCGTAAGTACCAGACGTCTTTGGACTTCTGCACAACTTCACTGTGGCAGATATCGCATTTTCCGCCCTGAGAATCTTCGTTGGACAATACCACCTTACAACTGGGGCAGTAATTTACCAACGCCTTATCCCGGAACACCAGACCGTGATCCAGCATTTTCAGGAAAATCCACTGAGTCCACTTATAGTACTCCTCTTCCGTTGTATCAATTACACGGCTCCAGTCCAGCGAAAAGCCTACGCGGCTCAGCTGCTGCTTAAACTTTTTGATGTTGGCGTCGGTAACCTTT
This sequence comes from uncultured Eubacteriales bacterium, assembly GCA_949451655.1. Taxonomy (GTDB): domain Bacteria; phylum Bacillota; class Clostridia; order Oscillospirales; family CAG-272; genus Avispirillum. Next base: position 1,144 of record CASTST010000195.1, read on the forward strand.
CTGGGATGTATTTTGGTTTTCACGGCGTAGTTTTCCGTAGGCAATCCGAATGCGTCAAATCCTATCGGAAACAGCACATTATAGCCTTGCATCCGCCGTTTGCGGGAAACCACTTCAAGCCCGATATACGCCTTGATATGCCCCACATGCATGCCGGCTCCGCTGGGATACGGAAATTCTACCAAAGCATAAAACTTAGGCTTTTCACTGAAATCCTGCGCATGAAATGCACCGGCCTGTTCCCATTTTTGCTGCCATTTTTTTTCTATTTGTTCGAAATCATACTTCATTGTAGCAGTCTCGCCCCTTCATCAGTCGATTATGATATACAAATCAGTCTTTGGAAAGCAAATTGCCGATATCCACCGCACTGCCTTCGTCATACAGCTTTTCCAGCTTATAGAAATCCCGCTGTTCCGCATTGAACACATGTAGAATTACGGAACCGTAATCTGTAAGAATCCATGTGTCCCCCCGTTTGCCTTCCGTATGAAGCGGGCGAATGTCGTACTGGGACAATCGGTATTCCACTTCATCCGAAAGAGAACTCACCTGGGTAGTGGATGAACCTGTACACAAAACAAAATAATCTGCAATAATTGTTCTGTCTTCCACATGCAAAAGCTTCAAATCCCGTCCGCGTTTCGCGTCCAGAACACGCACCATAAATGCGGCAATATCCTCAGGTGTGGGATTTTCGCACAAGCAAATCTGCTCTGCCGGCAGTTTCTGATCCATTTCAGACATAAAATATATCCCTTCGTAAATTTATTTTATCAGACCGATATCAATGGAATTATCTGATATATCCTGTCCGTTATACATTTTGGAAATACAGTCTTCCGCTGCTGCCAAATATGCTTTTTTCATTTCTGCATCTGTTGTGTTGCAGAAGCTCTGATTCCGGTCAAAAATATCATCCGTTATTGCAAAATCGTATATATTATAGTTTTTGTCAATCACATCAATTGTAGCGGCACGGTTCAGCACATAATAAGACGCGCCGGAATTTGCGCTGGTTTTAGATTCACCCGGAAGCGTCAGCATTGTTACATTGGACAATTCCAAGCCAAGCGCCTTTTTACCAAAATAAATCATATCGGTAACAGATAGCTCCGTATCTACATGCTCATATACAGCATTTACGATTTCGCTTACCGTTCCAATGCTTAAGTTATTTTTGAGCGACTGAATAAATGCGGTCATAAACAGCTTCTGTGCGTCAGTCCGTCCGACATCTCCCTGGACATAAGCACTGCGGAAACGTACAAACTGTTCCGCCTGGTCGCCGTTCAAGGTTTGCGGACCTTTTTTTAGATTGATCAAAAGTCCCTGATCCTTATCCGGATAATACATATCAAAGGGCACATCCATCTGTACACCGCCGATTGCATCGACAATTGCGCCGAATCCGTCCAGATCCATTACAGTTGCATAGTGAATCTTCACGCACAAGGTTTCTTCAAGAGTAGTTGCAAAAGCGCGCACCGCATCGAGATCTCTGTTTTTGCTTTCTTTATCCGTCTGATTATAAGCAGAAGAAAACATGGAATTGATTTTATAATGGCTCCCGCCGTAATCCAAAAAGGTATCCCGGGGGATCTGCATCAATGTCAGACCGCCATTTTCCGTGTCAAAGCTGATAAGCAAAATCACATCGGCAAGGTTGGCTGCACGGTCATGTCCCAGCACCAGAAAATTATATTTGGTTTCGCCGCTATCCGGCGGCACATCTTCTTTCGGATCGTCTCCGTTATCCTTTTCCGAATCCTTTACCTTACTGCATGAAACCAGAGAAAGGATCGCCAAGATCACCAAAATTCCTGCAATAATACGCTTCTTCATTTTGCATTCACACCTTTCCGCACCCGCTGCGGGGAGCACGCTGTTTACTTCTGCTGATTATTTCGGCATTTCAGTCTG
>CASTST010000196.1 GCA_949451655.1 uncultured Eubacteriales bacterium
CAAAAACGTTCAACGGTGGCGGAAGAATAGCCCTTTTCGATCAATTCCTCGCATACGCCGGAAATGCCAATTTTATCTAACTTGTCAAACGTGATGCACACGCTGTCCAGTGCATCTTCCGGAAATCCCACTGCCAGAAGCGCGCTGCGCAGCAGACTTCTGTCGTTAAGTCGGATTTTGAAAGCGCCGATGCCTGTTTTCTGGAGCGCTCTTGCAGTGGTAAGGATCAATTCAATTTCACATTCTGGTGCAGTGCTTCCGATAATGTCGATATCGCACTGGATAAATTCCCGCAGCCGTCCCCGCTGTGCCCGCTCTGCCCGGTATACCCGGTCTATTTGGATGGCTTTAAAAGGCAGCATCAGATTGGCACGATTGTTTGCAAAGTATCTGCAAAGAGGAAGGGTGAGGTCATACCGCAATCCCATATCGGAAAGCTGGGCTTCATCTCCGGTTTCCAGAGCACGCTGGAGCTTGTCTCCCCGTTTAAGGACTTTGAAAATCAGATTTAGATTTTCTCCGCCGTCGCTTTTGTCCAGATTTTCCGCGTCTTCTAATATAGGTGTGATGATATGTTCAAATCCGGCATTTTTGTAGGTGTCCAGTATAACAGACTGAAGATAGTCCCGGATTTCCGCATCCGCTGGCAAATAATCATTTGTACCTTTAACAGTTTTTGTTTTCATGAATCATTGAAAGCCTTTCCACATATTGAATCAATTTTATCATGTGTGCAGATTTTTGTCAACACTTGGTAACCGAAAAAGGCTCTCAGGAGCTGTAGCGAAGCACAAACGCAAAAAAGGCTTTCTTGTGGTGAACTACTGCGTGGCTCCAACCAAACGAAGAAGGCTCCCTTGTGCAAAGGGAGCTGGCTCCGCGTAGCGGAGACTGAGGGATTGTCCCTTGTAATCATTTTGAATAATCGATAAATCGACAGTATGTACAGACAATTCCTCCGTCACGGCTAACGCCGCGCCACCTCCTTTTGGAGCCGCGCAGCGGATCCTCACACAGGAGGCTTGGAGAGGTGGGAACTCTCCCCCAGCAAAGGGAGCTCCTGCACGGCACAAACGAAAAAGGCTCCCTTGTGCTGGAGCCGCGGAGCGGATCCTAGGGAGCTCCCGCGAAGCGGGTGAGGGATTGTTATACGATCTTTTGATAATCTGTAAATCGGCAGTATTGCAGACAATCCCTCCGAGTTTTGCTGCGCAAAAGCCACCTTCCTTTGCTGGGGGGAGACAGCCGACTTGTTATATCGTTTCGCTGACGATTCCAAGAATGCCGTCGCCGAGATTGGCTTGCAAAGCCATTGTTACGGGACGCTGCAAAATTTCAGCATTCGGATGCTGTCTGCGCAGCGTTCGAATGAGTTCACCAGTCATATAATCTTTCATACCATAGTGTACAATCAGCCGACGGGGGGATATATGGTTGGCGCAGAGTTCCCGGATTTCTCCGAATCCGCCGGACACGCTTTTTTTAAATACGATTGCACCTTTGTCAATAATACAAACGGGTTTTTGATTCAAAATCGGCGCCGCGCTGGTGTGCATCACGCGACTCAGGCGCTTTGCATCCCGCAGGGTAGTGATTGTTTCCATGGAAAATGAGGTTGCAAGCTTATCCCGCACGCTTAGCAGGATCTGCACGATATCGGTAAATCCTGCTCCACTGCGTTCCAGTTCCCGGGCGCGTTGGGCAAGCAGATGCAGTGCACCGGCAACGCCTTTGGAATCCACAACGGCAATTCGTCCGGCAGGATATGCTTTAGATGCAACAACGGCATTTTCATAGGACGTGGAGATTTTAGGGGATGAGGTAAGGCAGATTACATGATATCCTCTTGCTACATATTCTCCGAATACTTTATAATACTGTGCTGCTGTAGGCGCCATGGAAAATGTGTTTGGCGGGCAGCGTCGTTCTTCTGCGATCCCATCCGGAAAGCTTTTTCCGGAAACCACATAAGATAGGGGCATCAGCCGAACCATCAGCTTTTCACAGTCCTGACGGTTCATGCAGGAGATCGATTCAGTGATGATTCCGATCATATGTGCCTACCTTTCTGAACTTTTCATAACGGTTTGCAAGAAGTGTATCGGAAGGCATGTTTTGCAGACGCTGCATTTCCGCGGTCAGTTCTTTTTCCAGAGAAGAGAAGAACTGATCTTTTTCTGTATCTACAGAAAAATTTTCCGGTTCCGGGATGATTTTTTCGATAACACCCAGATCAAGCAGGCTTTGTGCGTCTGGCTTCAAGGCTGCTGCGGCTTGATCTGCCTTTGCAGAATCTTTCCAAAGAATACTGGCACATCCTTCCGGAGACACAACGGAATAGTATGCGTTTTCCAGCATCCAGACTGTATCGGCAACGGCAAGCGCCAGCGCTCCGCCGCTTCCGCCTTCGCCAATAACCATAGATAAAACAGGCGTCGCTAAGGTAATCATTTCATACAGGTTTTCTGCAATTGCAGATCCTTGTCCCCGCTCTTCCGCACCAATACCGCAGTATGCACCTGCCGTATCTACAAATGTGATGACAGGACGGTGAAATTTTTCTGCCTGCTTCATCAGCCGCAGTGCTTTGCGGTAGCCTTCCGGATTTGCCTGACCGAAGTTGTGCTGGATCTTATCATTGGTATCGGTACCTTTTTCTATTCCGATTACAGTTACCGGAGTACCGCCAAGCATTGCGATTCCGCCAATTACAGCGCTGTCGTCACCAAACCGGCGATCTCCATGTAATTCAATGAAATCGGTAAACAGTGCATTTATATATGCTGACGCAGTGGGGCGTTTGCCGCTGCGTGTATATTGTATTTTTTCAAAAATTGTCATGTCCCTCTCCCGTGGTACAAATTCATGCGTGTATACGCAGCATTTTAATGATAAAATCTTTCAGTTCCTGACGGGGTACAACTGCATCCAGAAATCCATGGGACAACAAAAAGTCGGAGCGTTGGAATCCTTTCGGCAGATTTTGCCGGATTGTCTGTTCTATAACCCGGGGACCCGCAAATCCGATCAGTGCGCCGGGCTCTGCGATTATTACATCTCC
>CASTST010000197.1 GCA_949451655.1 uncultured Eubacteriales bacterium
TGCACAACCAAATAATCTCCCGTTCTCCCCTCTCCGGATACAGACGTATTTTGTGCGTATACCAATTCGCTGCTTCCGTCCAGCGTCAGCAGTATGGCGGCTTCTTCAATTCCCTCTACATGTAAAATCAGTCCTCGAATCTTCTCCTCCAGTATCGTACTGTAATATGACGGATCAGAAGTCCCGATTCCTGCAGCTTCCGCTTCCTTTTTTCCATCCGGCAGAAAGCGCGGAAGCAAAATCAGCACCACGCCAAGCACTGACGCACCGATCAACCACCACTTTTTTGCGAATTCTATCCCTTTCATGAAGTCCCCCTCTCCTTTATTTCAACGGATATAGCACAGGAAAACAGCTTCGACAGCGTTTGAGATGCCTCATCGGTATCTAATGACGTCCCTGCCGGCAATGCAATTTGTACCGCCTCCGGTGTAAAGATTTGCACATCTTTGGCAGGGCATACGGAAACGGATACATCCTGTAATTCCAAGCCATAAATTTCCGATGCTGTCAAAGCAATGTTATAGGCAAGATACTTTGCACTTTGTTCTTCATCCCGGATACTTGTATCCTGCAATTCAGATCCCCATTCCGACCGGATGCCATCCACCCACGCATCCACACCACCGGCAAGAGGAGACAGGGCAACCAACGCAACAGTCAACGCACCGGCAAATGCAACAAACTTACCCACTCCTTCCCCATCCGGAGCAGCGGCACAAAGCACTGCAACAAACACAGAAGCTGCAACTATTGAAAACAGATAACTCGCCATGCCAATAGCCTTTCCTTTCGCATTGCACCCATTTTCATGATCCATACGCCAAAGCGGTTTTACAAAACAAAGACAATGCAAGTATATACATTACACCTGCCGCAACTGCAACAGCCAAAAGCAATGTGCAAAGACTGCCTGTTTCCTTCAGAAGCGTTTGTTCCTTGTCGCATCCCAATACCCCCGCCATAGCGCCGGATATACCAAGTGCTACCCGGTTGACAAGCAGCGATGCAACGGGGGCGAGCATTACAATTATAACAACAACGATGCCTGTGATACCGGCAAGCTGTTTGATCACACCCACACTGCCGGACACCATAGAAAATGAATCCGCCACTGCACCGCCAACAATAGGAAGATAACTGCCCAATGCAAATTTAATTGTCTTTGCCGCAAATGTGTCTGCCGCACCAGCAATTCCATTTTGCATGGATAATACAAAGGTCATCAGCGTCATAATCAGCACCAGCGCACCTGTTACAATGCCACGCAAGGCGCCCGCCATAAAAGATACACCCCGATTTTCCGAAACGGCAGCTGTTATGGAAAGAAGGAAACATACGCTGACACAAGGCGCAAGTACATCCGCATATAACGTCTGAACAAATGTTATCATCAGATTGATTCCCGTACCGGAGACCGCCGCGCCGGTTACGTTTCCGCCGGTAAGATACACTGCCTCCATTACCGGAACCATCATCAGCATTGTTTCGCTCAATAAATCCAGCAGAGACTGCACCAATGCGAATACTGATTTTTGTACTTCATACAAAGTCAGTGCCATACATAAAATGCAGCACAGGGAATACATCGTTTCCAAAGAACTGCTTTTCACCGTCTTTGAAAGCATACGGAAAACAGATGCCAGAATGACCATACCCAATAAAACAGAGAGGGTTTTCAAGCCCGGCAGAAGGGCGCCTCCAAGGGCGTTCTTTGCCAAAGTAAGAAAATATGAGACACTGTATGTTTCGATTGCTCCCTGGGTATCTCCCGCCCCTTCCACCTGCTGACGGATTTCCGGCGGAAGCTGCTGAAAATAACTGTCATATGCACTGTCGGCTGCTTCCTCCGGTTCTTCTTCAAACTGAAACTGATATGGCATGTCCTCCGCCGCTGCGCTTATTATACATAATAACAGCAGCAGCGGCAGAATCAAACCTGCAAACAACCATTTCCATCTTTTCTTTTTCATGCGTCCTATTCCTTTGTTCCCGAAAACCTTACAGCAGTTCCGCTGCCACCTGCAGCAGTCTGGAAATCAGCGGCAAGCTGAGAAGAATCAACTCCCCTTTTCCCGCAAGTACTGCTGCTGTGGCAAGCATTCCCTCTCCCGCGCTTCTGCACAGTTCCGCTGTAAAAGCAGATATGTATGCAATTCCAAGCGCTTTCAGTAAAATCTCCGCATAACCGGAAAATGCCGATTCCTTTGCCGATTGCGCAATGGTTTGCACTGCGGATAAAGCGCCGCCCTCCAAAATATATAGGGCAATGACAAGGACAGCCGCCGCACCGCACAACGTTGCAAAAACAGCATTTTTCTCCCGCAGAATCAATACGGCGCACAAACCCAGCACCGCAATCCCGCATAATCGTAATATATCCGCCATTACAGTCCAAATACCGCCTGCACTGTTTCAAACAAGGTGCCGATCTCGCCGACAAGCATTAAAAGCACCACAACAATGCCGACTACTGTTACAAGCATCGCCTGTTCGTCCCGTCCGGCGCGCTGGAGAATTTGATTCGCCACCGCAACCAGAATACCAACACCAACCGTTTTGAGTATCAATGAAACATCCATAATCTACCCGCTGTTATATAATTAGTAAGAGCACCGACGCCGCTGCAAGCAGCGGCAAAAGCCTGTACATTTTCAGCCGTCCGGGAAGCTGCGTGCGCAGATTGGCACATGCTCCGCACAAACGTTCTTTTGTAAAAGCACACAGCTTTGCCTGCTCCGATGCATATCCGCCGCCGATTGCACCTGCAAAGGAGCACAACTGATCAAACATCTCCGGCGGTAAATCTTTTTCCACACTGCAAATTGCCGCGGCAAATCCGTCTCGCCGCAAGATATCCAGAAACCCGATTTCCTGCAAAAATCCATTCTGATAATCTTCAAAAATTCTTCCAAGAGGCAGACGAAATGTTTCAATACTTTCGCCGATGTAAGAAATGAAATCCCCCAGCGCTTCTGTCAGTGCAAGCTTTTTCTTTGTTTTTTCACACATATTCCCACCATAAAGAAATGCCGCGGCTAAAAT
>CASTST010000198.1 GCA_949451655.1 uncultured Eubacteriales bacterium
TGGGCAATATCCGTATAGGAAAAGCCCGCGCCGCGTGCACTTTCACCATATCCGTTATATGCACCGTTACCATAACCGCCGTATTCGCTGTATCCGCCGTACTGCCCATACGTCTCTGAAGTCCCAGTACTGCCGGAACGGTTGCTCCCGCCGGCGGCACCGCTTTTGATCTGTTCATACGCATCGTTGATTGCGGACATTTTGCGCGCCGCCTCCGGATCTCCCGGATTCAAATCCGGATGATACTTTTTGGCAAGCCGGCGATATGCTTTTGTAACTTCCTCTTCACCGGCTCCCGGAGATATGCCCAGAACCTTGTACGGATCTTCTGCCACGGTGCTTCTCCTCTCTGCGCACAGACATTTCGAATTTTGTCCATATACCCGAATAAATTATATTATCCAATATTTCACGGAAAAAGTCAAGTTCCAATTCCCGGTAAGACGATGCGCACTGATGCATCATTGCTTCCAAAATGGAGCGCCGGTCTGCATCCGGCAAAAAACTGAGCGGATTATATCGCTTCCGCTTCAAATCCATGCGTAAGTCCACTGCTGCATCCATCATGTAAATTACCCTGCCAAGCGCGTCCCCAAACATACGCAGCTTTGCGCTCATTTTATCCTCCTGCCATATAAACAGTTCGGACAAAATGTGTCCGAACGCCGCTGCCGCGGCATCCGGATTCGGATTTCCTTCCCGCTCAATATCAGAAAGTGCGGCAAGCCCCGCTTCGATCGCGTCACATTGCCGGGGATGCTTTGCATAAATTTTTCGGTATTCCTTCTGCAGCAGCCGCCATGTGCACCATCCAATCAAATTTTTGTCATCAACCCAATTATCCCGTGCACTTTTCATTGCAAGAGCGATGTTCATCTCCGCCGCATACCGGGTGATTTCATTGGAAAACAAAATCTGTTTTTTCATAGGATGCGCCGGGCACGTGCACCAGGAGCGTTCAAAGTCCAGCGTATATACAGAGGAAAGAACCAACGCCAGAAATACCATATCATAATTTAAAGTGATCCTTCCCCGCAGCCCATGTTCTTCTCCGAGAGAATGACAAATCCCGCAATAAACACCCTGATACAACTGACGGTCTGTTTCACTGAGGCGCTCCGGATTTGCAATGACATATCCAAACATGTCTTTTCTCCCTTTCTGCCTTTACTGTGCGCCGCCGTTTTGCCGGATCACACCCTCCAAAACATCGCATGCACTTCCAAGTTCCTGAAGGTCCTTACCCCGCATTGCTGCGCGCACGCGCTTTTCAGCTTCCCGCAGTTGTACCTTCTGTTCCTTCGGAAGCTTTTTTAGCCGGGATGCAGCAGCAAGCAATTCTTCCGCACGGATTCTGCTGTCGCCCTGCTCTTTTTTCAAATGATCTTCCGATGCATACATCGCCGCATCCCGCATGGCTCTTGCGATCTCATCCTGACTTAAATTGGAGGAAGCTTCAATCACAATCTGCTGCTCATTGCCTGTTCCAAGGTCCCTTGCAGACACATTTACAATTCCATTTGCGTCAATCGCAAAGGTCACTTCAATCTGCGGTACCCCTCTCGGCTCGCGCCGGATACCACTAAGGCGAAACCGTCCCAGAGATTTGTTGCCGCTTGCCATCTCCCGCTCACCTTGAAGCACGTGCACATCCACGCTAGTCTGAAAGTTTGCCGCCGTTGTAAAAATCTGACTTTTCTTAATCGGAATCGTAGTATTCCGGTCAATAATTTTGGAAAACACACCGCCCATTGTTTCAATGCCCAAAGACAGCGGCGTTACATCTAAAAGAAGCAGTCCCTTCACCGCGCCGCTGAGCACGCCGCTTTGGATTGCAGCACCCATTGCCACACACTCATCCGGATTGATTCCCTTAAATGGCTCCCTGCCGGTAAGAGAGCGTATATAATCCTGCACCGCAGGGATTCTGGTAGATCCGCCTACTAAAATTACCTTTCCAATATCATCCCGGGAAAGCCCTGCGTCCTCCATTGCCTGCCGGACAGGTCCGCCGGTTGCTTCTACCAGATGGCGGGTCAGTTCATTGAAAAGCTGACGGGTAATCGTCATTTCCAGATTCAGCGGTCCGCTTTTGCCACTGGAAATAAAAGGGAGAAGCACTGTAGCGGCTGTCATCACAGACAGTTCTTTTTTCGCTTTTTCCGCCGCTTCCTGCACCCGCTGCATAGCAGCGCTGTCCCGACGCAAATCTACTTTCTGCTGCTTTTTGAACTCTTTTACAATATAATCTACAAGGCACGCGTCAAAATCATCTCCGCCAAGGCGGTTGTTGCCGGCAGTGGCCTGCACCTCAATTATACCCTCTGAAATAGACAAAATGGACACGTCAAACGTTCCGCCGCCCAAATCGTAAACCATTACCTTTTTTGCTTCTTCTTTGTCAACGCCATATGCCAATGCAGCGGCTGTCGGCTCATTTACAATTCTATGCACTGTGAGTCCGGCGATCTTTCCTGCGTCCTTGGTAGCCTGCCGCTGGGCATCGGTAAAATAGGCAGGAACAGTGATTACTGCGTCCGTCACCGCCTCGCCAAGATAATCCTGTGCATCTGCTTTCAGCTTTTGCAGGATCATTGCAGAAATCTCCTGGGGAGAATATGCTTTTCCGTCAATTTTCACTCTATAGTCACTGCCCATCTCCCGTTTGATGGAAAAAACCGTGCGCTCCCGATTGGCAGCAGCCTGCCGCAGCGCCGCCTGACCCACCAACCGTTCCCCGTCTTTTGTAAACGCAACTACAGAAGGCGTTGTACGCTCTCCCTGGGCATTGGGAATAATCACACATTCTCCGCCCTCCATAACTGCCGCACATGAATTGGTTGTTCCAAGGTCAATTCCAATCAGCTTTGCCATATCGCCTGTTCCTTCCCTGCCGTTTATTTTTATATAGTATAGACCTGCAAAATCAATTTTACGTCAACCCAATATGAACCCAACATCAATTCTGTAAAAAAATTGTAAACGGATAGGCAAAAGGTTAAACAATATAAAATTCTCAACCTGCTCGTAGAGCATAAATAAA
>CASTST010000199.1 GCA_949451655.1 uncultured Eubacteriales bacterium
TATATTTTACATCATATCTCCCTCTTTGACAATGATTAATCGTTTTCTATATATTTCAGGCCAGGAAGAAGTGCGGGCTTTCACAGGAGGAGGCTGCTGAGGCGCTTGGGGTAAGCCGTCAGACAATTTCCAAATGGGAGACGGATGAAACGCTTCCCGATATCTGCCAGTCGCAAAAGCTGGCGGCGTTATACCATCTTTCTCTGGATGAGCTGACTGTGTTTGATATTGATGTAAAGGAAATTGAGCAGGCGATTGAACGGACAAGCCCGGAGACGGAAAAGAAAGTGGATTGGTCACAGGCATGGGCGAAAAAATATCCGATTCTGCTGGAGTACCAGAAAGAGGTTGATGTAAAACCTTATGCCGCGCAGTTAGAGGCGATGCTGGAGCAGCTGAAAAGTGGGTATGGCTATCAGGATCTTGACGCATTTCTGGTGCTCAAGGATATTCTGGCAAAGGTTTGGACGGAGCGGGAAAAGCAGACAGGGGCAGGCGGAGCCGGGGAATGAACCGTCCTCCCAAATCCTGTTATTGGCGGCGAAAAAGGATGCCTTGGGGAAGGCATCCTTTTTAATTCATAAAATAGTTGTTCTGATAGCTGGCTTGTTCTCCTTTAGCTGGCTTATTCTCCTTCTGTTCCAGTCAGAAAGGTTTCTACATCAACTGCACGGTCGCCGACGCGTGCTTCCAGGTGGAGGTGTGCGCCTTGTGCGCTTTCAGCGGTATTGGTTGCACCAAGCGAGCCGATGACATCTCCGGCTTTTACGGTGCCGCCTTCTTTGACTTTGGGGCCTTCTTTGAGTCCCATATAAATAGTTGCCAGTCCATCGGCATGTGCAAGCTCAATGCATTGACCATAAAGGCTGTCCATCCATACGCGTTCTACAGTGCCGTCCGTTACGGCATAGACGCGGTCACCTTCATTACCGGCATAATCGGTGCCCGTGTGGACACGCCAGTCGCCAAAGGTGGGCTGGAAAACCAACTCTTCCCCTGAAAAGGGGATTGTAACTGCACCTTCTACCGGACGTACCCAGACCGGCGGCTGCGGCACAGCAGGGGCCGCAGTGGGGACAGCTTCTTCAGGCTCTGTTTCCACGGCTGTGGGCTTGCTTTCCTCTGGGATCTTTTCTTCTTCCCGGACCTTTTCGTCTTCTGCAGTGTCATCTTCTTTTGCAGTCTTTTCAATCGGTTCATCTTCTGTCAGATCAAGCGGGGGAGAGGTGACCGGTACCGTCACAGGGAGGGACGGCGTATCCTCCAGCACAGGCTCTTTGCTGGAAGGTACAAAAAATAATACATAACCCGAAACCACAATCGCCAATGCGCAGATGGTCAGGATTATGTAAAATCCCTTATCATCCATCTGCGCGGCAGCATTTGACTTGCCGTATTTTCGCATGTTGATACCTCCTGTTTTTTGTAGGGGCATCTGCGCCCCTTGTGAGGATAGTATCACCAGTGATTGCAGATTTATACACCGATACAGCGGACAGATTCTAAAAATTTTCCTGCGGAAGGGTTTGTCAAAATCTTTGCTTTGGAGCAATTGTGAAACGATAATAAAAAGGCTTCCCCGAAAAGGGAAGCCATGGTGTGAGCAAGTCTGTAAGCCGCGTTCTGTATTTGACGATCATCTATCTGGGACGTGCGTCACCACACGCCTCTAGCCATCTTTCGGAGCGGCCGGGCCGGCCATTGCCCCTGTTGATGTTGCAGCGGATAGAGTTTACAGACCCCCCGTGTTACCACGGGGCGTGGTGAGCTCTTACCTCGCCTTTCCACCCTTACCATGCATTTTCATGCAGGCGGTATATCTCTGTTGCACTATTCCTAGGGTCGCCCCCGGCAGACGTTATCTGTTATCCTTGCCCTGTGCAGCGCGGACTTTCCTCATGCCGGTATTCCCGGCACGCGATCGCCTGGCTTACTCACCGGTCTATTATACCATATGGACCGGAAGAAAAAAAGCAAAAATTCATAAATTTATGTCAATACAGCAAAATTGTGAATATTATACAGCCAATAACGAAAAAAATACGGATTTACAGGCGTTTTAGAAAAAATGCAGGCAGCAGTCTGGCTGGTAGAATGTCTAAAGGTCTTCCCGGAGTTCTCCGGCGAGCTTTGCAAGGGCTTTTTTTTCAATACGTGAAATATAGGAACGGGAGATACCTAGTCTTTTTGCGATTTCCCGCTGGGTGATGGCTTCGCCGCCGTACAGTCCATAACGGGCAATAATAATTTCCTTTTCACGATCGTCTAAAAGACGGTCTATACTTTCATAAACCCTCTTATAATGGTCATTGTCATCAATGCGCTCCAAGTCTCGGTCTTCACAGCTGATGGTGTCGAGCAGGGCAAGGGAGCCGCCTTCGCCGTCACTGTCCAATGTTTCATTGAGGGAGATGTCGCTGGCAGATTTGCGCATGGAGCGGAAATACATCAATATTTCATTCTCAATGCACCTTGCCGCATATGTAGCAAGCCGGGCGTTTTTCTCTGGCTTGAAGGTACTGACCGCTTTGATTAGGCCAATCGTCCCAATAGAAATTAAATCATCTTGGTCGGCTGGGTCGGAATAGTATTTTTTTACAATGTGTGCAACAAGACGCAGATTATGTTCGACTAAAAGATTGCGGGCGTTTTGGTCGCCTGTGTGGTATTTTTCAAGATATTCAGCCTCTTCCTGTGCGGAAAGTGGCTTGGGGAATGCACCGCCACTGCCTTGTACCCGCAGAATAAAATAGGAGGCGTGCATTAAAAGAAGCGGTAAAAGGGATAAAAACATGGTAAGGTACCTCCGGTTCGTTCTTTTATAAAATGTATGTATTGATATCAGGAAAAAGAACAAAGAGTAAATGTGTATGCCGGAAGTATTTTTGAATGCCGCAGTAAAACGACCGGCCTGCAATCCTTTATGCAGGCCGGTCAGCAGTGCAGCAGCTGTTAGTACTGTACCAAGTCCCCGTCCCGCCGCAGC
>CASTST010000200.1 GCA_949451655.1 uncultured Eubacteriales bacterium
CGATTTATGTCAGTGAAGATCACCCGCACCGCAGATATAGGGTATACGCGTGCGGCGCAACAGAATGGTTGGACTCGTTCGGTGAATGCAATCAGGTGGCAATTTACCCCGGCGACAACCACCCGCACCGGCGATACAGAGTGTATGCGTGCGGTGCTACAGAATGGCTGGACTCGTTTGGTGAGTGCAAACAGGCAGCAATCTATACCAGCGAGACGCACCCGCATCGCAGATATAGAGTATACGAGTGTGGTGCAGATGAGTGGCTGGATTCCTACGGCGAATGCAATCAGGTGGCAATCTACGCTGACGGAGATCACCCCCATCGTCGATACAGGAAATATGCATGCGGTGCGAACGAGTATCTGGATTCGTATATGGAATGTAAGCAAGTAGCGATTTATACCAGCGAGACGCACCCGCATCGCAGATACAGAGTTTACGCGTGCGGTGCGGACGAGTGGCTCGATTCTTATGGAACTTGCACCTGCAAGTAATATCAATTCATTTTTGGTATATATCATAGCAATTTAACAATTCACTACGTTAAAAGACTCCCCATCCAAGGGAGTCTTTTTAAATATATATTCTAAACTGCAAAAATATTAAAAATTTGCCCGAAAAACTCTTGACAAATACGCTTCCTCGTTGTATTATTGTGTTAGTACAATAATACATGAAAGGAGCCGTATCATGGCATGGGCTTTCGATCAAACGATTCCTATATATTTGCAAGCTGCCCACCGCATCCGTTCAGATATTGTATGCGGACGGTACAGCAAAAATGAAAAACTTCCCTCCGTGCGGGAATTTGCCCTGACTGCGTCCATCAATCCCAATACCATTCAGCGGGCATTTGGAATTTTAGAGGAGGAAGGGCTGGTAGTCACCCAAGGCACAGCCGGTCGGTTTGTCACAGCAGACAATGGAGTCATTACCCGGGCAAGAGACGCTATTGCGCAGCAGCTCTTGCAGGTGTTTGCCGGGAAAATGACTGAACTGGGGTATTCTGCGGAGGAAGCTGCCGGGCTGGTCAAATCCTGTTACAGCAAAGCATCAGACATAAACATTTTAAAAAAGGAGGCACCATCGGATGAATCTGCCGATTCTTGAATGCCGTAATTTGTGCAAAAATTACGGGCAGGGTGATCTCGCCCTGAACAACTTCAGTATTGCACTGCCCAAAGGAAAAGTCATTGGACTGCTCGGACCCAACGGAAGCGGCAAAACAACATTGATTAAATTGACTGCCGGACTGCTCACACCCACTTCCGGCGAACTGTTTGTAGGCGGCATGCCAATAGGCATTGAAACCAAGCGTATTGTATCCTATCTGCCGGAACGTACTTATTTTGATCCCGGTATGCGGGTTGAAGAAACAATCCAATATTTTGAAGATTTTTATGAGGATTTCAACACAGACAAGGCACGGGCAATGCTCGCGGATCTGGGCGTTCCTACAAATAAAAAAATGAAAGCACTCTCCAAAGGAACCAAAGAGAAAGTGCAGCTGGTGCTGGTTATGTCCAGAGAAGCGCAATTGTATCTTTTGGATGAGCCAATCGGTGGCGTGGATCCCGCCACACGGGATTATATATTAAACACCATCGTGTCCAACTACAATCAGGAATCCACTGTACTGATCTCCACTCACTTGATTGCTGATGTGGAAAAAGTGCTGGACGAATTTATGTTCATTCATAACGGCGCATTGGTAATGTATAACTCCGCAGACAATGTCCGGGAAGAACTGGGCAAAGGAATTGACGAACTATTTCGGGAGGTATTCAAATGCTAAGGAAATTATTTCGCTACGATATGAAATATACAGCCAAGCTGGTGCTGCCCCTGATGCTGCTGACCCTCGGCACCACCCTGATGGGCAGTATAGCGATGCGGCTCATGAGCACTGCCTCCGACTATCAGAATTCCTTTGCAGCAACACTGCTTAGCGGTGTGCTGGGATTGATTATTTTTGGATCCATTCTGATTTTGGTTGCCTTTGCAGTTATATCCTCTATCATCGTTTTTGTTCGCTATTATAAGCACTTCTTTTCTGATGAAGGATACTTGACTCACACACTGCCGGTGAAAACCACCACCCATATGTTTTCCAAAACATGGTCGACCCTTTTGTGGGTGATTATTACCACAGTGGCTGTACTTTTCTTTGTCTTTCTTTATGTTCTTATAGGATCAGCACCCCGGGGTGCTCTGCTGAACACTGCCGTGTTCAGTGAAATCGGTGAATTCTTCCACTACCTTATTCCCGAAATGACTGCGTCCTATTGGTTGATCGCTTTGGAAAGTATTCTGGGAATTCTTGTATCCATTGTTTTTGCTACCTTTATGATTTTCACTGCAATTACAATTGGCGCAGTCGTTGCAAAAAAGCACAAAATTTTAGCGGCTATCGGATTTTATTATCTGATCAATACAGCAGTTTCTATTATAACTGTACTGATTTATATGATCGTATTTGCCTCGGTAGGAAGCAATGCCATCATGGCTGGTGTGATTTACAATCAACCGGAATCTCTTGTACATTTCACTCTGATTTTTTCCACTGTATTTTATTTGGCGCTTTCCGCCAGCGGATTCGCTTTGTGCAATCATTTCTTGAAGAAGAAACTGAATCTGGCATAAAAAACACAAAAAGGCTCCTTTTCGGAGCCTTTTTATTTGCGCACATAAAAAAAGCACCTCCTTGTGCAGGAGCCGTGCGCAGTTCAACCTTATTAAGGCTCTCCCAGCAAAGGGAGGGTTCCCATGCAGCATATGTGCAAAAGGCGGCACACCCATGCATCACCATATAAAGTCACCTGTGCAAGGAGAAAATGGCGCGCCGTAGGCGCGCCATATAAAGCCCCCTGTGCAAGGTGAGATGGCACACCCTATGCGTCACCATAT
The DNA here is from genome assembly GCA_949451655.1 of uncultured Eubacteriales bacterium. Taxonomy (GTDB): domain Bacteria; phylum Bacillota; class Clostridia; order Oscillospirales; family CAG-272; genus Avispirillum. The sequence continues at coordinate 2,911 of CASTST010000200.1, forward strand.
AATAAAGCCCCCCTTGTGCAAAGGGGGGTGGCGGCCAAGCGCAGCGATGCCG
>CASTST010000201.1 GCA_949451655.1 uncultured Eubacteriales bacterium
GCCGCTTTTACTGTACTCATAAGAGAACAGCAGTCAGAGCGGATTTTCCCCCGCTTCGCACCGTGCATGCGACTTTCACCGCACACGGCGCTCCATCAATGCAGATTGATTGTTGCGTGTATGTGAAATAACCAGTTTTTCCCTATAACCGATGATTTTATTTTGAGCTTTTACATCAAATTGGTTAATATCATAGTTGGGGTCATTTACCGCCATAAAGCATTTCTTATGGAGCGAAACCAGATTGTTGACCCTGTTTACCTTGTTCAATGGGAGATTAGGGTTAATGCGATGGGCATATGGAGTACCAGAAATGAGCCACCCTCCGCAGACACGGCATTTAAGCTTGTCGCGGTTGAGGGCATAAGCCCTGTTCATGATAAACTCAAAATTATTGAGCTTGTTCCATTTCCCGTGGAGAATGATTTGAGCTGTTTTCTCCGAATACATTTCGTCAAGCCGAGCCTGGATTTTCTTTTTCTTCGTTCGTTCAAAGTGTATCTGTCTGCCTTCTTCAGTATAAGGTGTTTCGGCTTGATTTTTACCTGGAGTGCGTTCCCATCTGCAAAAGGTAAGCGCGGTGAAGCCTACATAAATATCGCGGTATTTGATTGAGGGAATCTTTTGCTTATATTTCTGGTGGACACGGGGAAGATTTTGTACTTCATTTGCCGGAATCCATTCCCCTTTATACTGCCTCAGTCGACGCATTGCTGTGAGTTGCAGCCGCCTGCTGTGTTTCTGCATGGATATATTTACCCATGTGCAACACTGGTAGTATTGGATAATCCCTCTAATCTGGCTGTTGATGCGGTTCATTGCGCCAATCATCTGTTCCCGGCTGTAATTGCGCGGGATTTTCTTGATGTCCTCCGCGATTTTATCAGCTTTCCGCTTTAGTCGGTCCCGGTCCGGAATCGTCCGTGGAATGTAACCCCGGCGGGACTTCCCCCGAACCATTTTGAACTCATAACCTAAAAATTTGATGTGTTTCTTTCGGATATCTGTTATCAGCGTTTTTTCTTGGGATAATGTCAGTTTCATTTTGTTTTGGAGAAAAGTTTGTAACCGTATCTTCCAATTCTCGGCGTGGGCGCGGGTATCAGTGATGATAACAAAGTCGTCTGCGTATCTGACAAGACAGCCTGGTATCAGATGCGTTCTCTTCCGCATAGCGGCGTATCGGCTTTGTACCTGTGCGTATTGATATTGGGTGTGTTTTAATTCCCATTGTTTGGTAATCCATTCATCCATGATATCCAAATAGACATTTGCCAACAATGGGCTAATCAATCCGCCCTGAGGTGTTCCTTCCGCATTTACCTCGCATTCGTCCATGACCCCGGCTTTCAGCATAGCTTTGATGATTTGCAGTACCCGCCTGTCCTTCACGCCCATGTGGTATAGGCGTTTTAGCAGAATAGAGTGATCTATGCGGTCAAAGCATTTGCTGATGTCTCCCTCGACAATCCAGTAATAGCCTGTGTTGAATACAAGTTCTTTTGTTCGTTCTAATGCCATAGGTGCGTCCCGCATGGGCCGAAAACCGTAGGAATGGGCAAAGAACTGTGCTTCAAAAATAGGTTCCAGCACGATTCTCATGCATTCCTGTACGATTCTATCCCGTATAGTGGGAATACCCAGCGGACGCTTTTCGGATTTTCCTGGTTTGTCGATGTACACCCGGCGTATTTTCTGTGGTTCATAGTGTCTGAATGCGCTCTGAATATCGTTAACTACCCAGGAAAAAGGATTATGCAGATAATCATTGCGCATAGTTTTGGAGTCCACACCGGGAGTTTCACTGCCGTGGTTGCTTTTAATGTTGTGGATTGCTGTGATAATGGTTACTTCTGCTGACATGATTTCCAGAAGCCCCTTAAACGCTGGGCGGTCACCTGCGTCACGAGCCTCCTTGCTGTGCTGATACAGCTTATCCTGGATTTCGCGTAGTTGGGTTTCGGTTTTCGGGTAGTCGAATTGTTGTGCCATACGCACCGCCTCCTTTCCGGAATTGGTGTTTCTGGTTTTAGTCAGGTATGCCTACGGCTTCCTCGACTTTCTGTTCACATACAATCTACACTGACTATGCCCCTTCGCTCCGTCCGCCTTATTATTGCGGACATCATCGCTACTACGGGCTGCTGCCCCATGGATTAGCAGGCCATTTCCTGCCTGCGCGGCAAAGGTGCCACTTTACTTACTTCAACAGAATGAAGTGCCGTCCATGGTTCCTTTGTTCCCTATGCTTTAGCTTTTCATATCGGTTTTAGCCCGTCCCTTTAGCCCGACTGCCATCTTTGGCTGGTGTGAGCTTCTGCCAAAGACATTCGACCTTTTCGGTTTTCTGCCGTTTTCCACCATTGCAAATTTCAACGGCGGCAGTACCCCGCATGGGGGCGGATGGCTGTATTACCATCCTGACATTTACGAGCCGTACACTCAGGACATATGTCGGTTGCAACAAAACATACTGGACATGACCGATTTATAGCCTCCTGCGGGCATGGCCGTCTCAGACCACGTATCCGCTCTTCACCGAGCTCCGTACGTCCCATATGACACTATAGGCGCACGTCGGAGTATTAGAGTTTTGATTACCCGTCACACCGGGGTTAGCAGGCACTTCCCCTGCCCAATCAAGCATAGAGTTCAGATTCCTTGCGAAATCTGTCTTGTTTTATTGCGTATTTCTACGCAGATTGTCAAGAAACGAAGCGCACGCAGTGGATGTCATCCGTGTCCACCAGGGCGGTGACGGCGTTCTTCTTCCCGACACAGCCCAGCACCAGCCCCTGTGCTTTAGGCAGATTCTTGCCGGAGCGCCACTCGCTCACATGGAAGGGGATGTGCCGGTAGGTCTGCTGGATCTCCTTTTTGTTGGCCCAGCGCGCGGTTCCATGCTGGCCGTCGCCAACCGTCTTGGACTTGA
>CASTST010000202.1 GCA_949451655.1 uncultured Eubacteriales bacterium
ATTTGGAAAATTTATTGCATATGGCAATGACCGGCCCGCCATAAGGACAGCGGGCCGGTCAGTTATCTGCTCATATTTGGGATTTTTAAGCGAATAGATTTTATGGTTAAAGCAGGTAGTTATTATCCTGATCGGCTACGTGCAAAGTTGCCAGCGTATACGTTGCGTATCCCTCTGCGACAAGCGGCTCTAACTGGCACAGTGCTTCGGCCTCCTCGTAATTGTTTGTTTTGAATATAACCATGCCTGCCATACCCGGATATCCATTAAACGGTCCACAAAGCTCGATTTTCTGCTCAGCATCCAGTTTTCTCAGATTTTCTACATGCCTTTCAATCACTGCTTTCGTTACTTTGTTATATGACTTTCCCTTTTTTATCATCATCACATACAAACACTTTTCCATGTTCTCATCTCCTGTTTTTTTATCCGCATTTTTTGGTGCTTATCAGAGTGCAAAATATATTATTTTTAATCATATATTTTAGCAATTTCAGAAACACGTTCTCTCATCATAATTCTGGCTGCTTCCGGTTCAAGAATTTCAACATATTTACCAAAGGATAAAAGATAGTGAAAAGTCCAGTTATTTAATTCATATGGAACGGAAACATAATAATTGCCGTCGTCACGCTGGAAAATCTGCTCTTCTTGAAATTCATCAAACAGCCTGTGTGCAATTTCCGGTGAAAACCTCAACTTCAGAAGCGGAATATGACATTCCTCTCTGCATCCGTCTGTCAATGAATAATCCGAAGGAAGGACACGGTCAAAAACCTCGGGTAAAATTTGCAGGTGCTTTATCCTGGACAGGCGGAAAATCCGGATTTCCCTTTTACATCTGCAATATCCAACGATATACCAGGCATGGGATTTGAAAACCAAACGCAATGGCTCAATCATACGGCTTGATTTTTTTAATTCGGAATTAAAGTAGTGAAATGTTATCACGTGCCGGTTAAGAATTGCATATTGCAGATCTGTAATCTTTATTTTTTCTTTGTCATCACTCCCCCAATATGAAAAATCCACTTCAAGCCATTTGGGTTCCATTGCATTTCTGAAAACAGCACCGATTTTGCTCAATGTCATTTCAGCATTTGGATAGCTAGCGGCTTGCAGTATTTGCAGCCCCTGAAAAACGTTTTGCTGTTCCTCCCGGGACAATAAGGATTTATCTATCGTATACCCATCTATTAGAGAAATTCCTCCGCCGGTCCCTTTTGTAGACAATATAGGTATTCCGGCGATTGTCAGCGTGTTGATATCCCGATATATCGTCCTTGTCGATACCTGAAAAACACGGGACAATTCTTTGGCTGTTACGTGCCCGTGATTGACAATGTAAAAAACCAGTTGGACCAAACGCTCAATTTGCATGTAATAGACACCCCTTATGCTGCAATAAAATAATATCACATTTAATATGACATATAGCTGTCGCATTCCAAATTTATTTTGAATAGAAACGCACATTGCAGCAAACTCTCCCCTATTATGATCTGTTTATTTATTGATAATCACAGCGGGTATCAGTTTTTTAATTCTGCTGAACTTTTTATGTGATTTTTGCTGCTGCTTCAATTATAGAACAAAGACCAACCTTTTTCCAGGGCTGGTCTTTCTTTTTTGGAATCGTCTCTCAGAACCTGTTTTGTTTCTCTCCAAACGATGCGCAGCAGTTATTTTTCAGTATTTTGACAGATACAATACAGGTTCTTTATAATGAGACCTCTCTCTTTTTGAAAACTAATCGGTAAAACGGAAAAGTTCCTCCACAGTGCACTCAAAAACGGCCGCAATATCCATTGCCAGACGCAGAGAAGGATTATATTTCCCGTTTTCAAGATTTCCAATCGTTTCCCGTCGGACGCCGACAAGTTTTGCCAGCTCTTCCTGACGCATCCCGGTTTTGGCACGGTATTCTTTCATCTTGGTCTGTAATCCCATCAGCGTGCCCCCCGCTCATCCCGAAGTTCATTCACCGCCATGATTCCGGAAAATGCAATAACAGAGGCTGCAAAGCTAAGTGCAAAAACGGCAGGCACCCATTCTCTCTGTCCGGCGAGCACGGTCGTGCAGACTCCGAGGGCAACCGCTGCAATCAAAGTGAAAAAGCCTGTACTTGCCGCCCGGCGCACCATTGCACAGAACATTTCATCTGGAATGACCGTAAAATAATAAAAATACGCAAAGAACCCAAAAAATCCATAATATCCACTCTCCCCTGTGAAAAATCCTAGCAGCCCAAGCGCTCCAAGGAAACCCAAAAAGCCCAATTTGTTAATCATAATATAACGCCTCCTGTATGTGATGTGTTTCGCACTGTGCGTTATAAATATACCACTTCATTTTGGAGCTGTCAAGGGGGCAATTACAAATTATCCTAAAATTCATAAATTCTCTCGAATTTCATGCAGAGGCAGTCGTACATCTAACCTAAAAAAGCCCGCCAATCGGCGAGCTTTTTTCAGATATAACGAACTTTTCAGATCCTCCCAATTTTCTTTTGTGTTCTCACCGCCTTAGCTCTCATTTTCAGTGTATAATACACTATGGATCTAATTGTGCAGATTATGCCTTAGCCTTATGCGCAGTGATAATTGTATAGCTATGGGCGTTCACAGTTATTTTATAACCACCTACAGTTACATACCAATTTTTCCCAGCCATCTCAATTTTAGCAGTTTCGTCCAAAATCTGAACCCTGCTCCATTGGACAACATCATCCGTTTCGAGTTGGCAATTCCTTTTTATTCGCTCTGTGCCCATTTCTGTTGTATGAAGTTTATCAATGTTTTCAATCAAATGATTCATTTAATATCACCGCACGTCAAAATCATTTCTTAGTACAATTATAATGTTATATATTCATCCACTGTATT
>CASTST010000203.1 GCA_949451655.1 uncultured Eubacteriales bacterium
ATAACCGACTTTGCGGATCTGATCTGCATACATACCAAGAACGATGGAGCCGTCGTCTCCGCCCACATCTAAAAAGGAAACTGTGTTTGTATCATTTCGAAACAGGGAATACAGCTCCGGGGGCAGACTTGGAATATCTACATTGGAATTGGCAAACGCAGGAATAATGGGTCGCACGCCAGAGGCGATCATTTCATCCCGGGCATCTGCGGCACGGAAATACGGATTGACAATGTCTATATCTGCAAGTGCAACATCTGCATCGGGATGCATATTTTTGTACTGAAGGGCAAGGTTGACGGCAACATTTGTTTTTCCGCTGCCATAGTGTCCGCATACAATCGTTATTTTACTGTCGGCGGTATTTTGCATATGATTCCTCCTTGCTGGTTATGTACTTTCTTAGTATAACACACTTTTTATCAGAAAAAAAGACATATTCGATGATTAATCTATCCAATTTTTTTATAACAGGGTATCTTATTTATGTAAATAATTTGATAAATGTTTGAAATGCGGCGTGATTTATGGTATACTTATAACAAAGATTGCCATGGAGGGCAGTATTTTCAACTTTTGCAAAATAGGGACAGGGTGACAGCATGAAAATTGCAGAGTGGTTCGCCGGTTTTTTCAGCGGAATATTACGAACAATTCAATCCATATCTATTGTGGACTTGTTGGGCATGCATGCGCTGAAATATATTTTTCAGAATTTGTTTCAGGTAGGCGTGCTGGCGCTGGTGGTGCTTTTTCAGCCGGAAATGCGCAGTGCGCTGGAAAAGATGGGCGGCAGTTCATTGAAAGGATTGAAAAACATCAGCGAATCCAAAGATAACTCTGTCTGGATGTTGGCGATTCGCGAGGTGTCAACAGCTGCTGCTCAGATGGCGGCGGAGAAAACCGGCGCGCTGATTGTGTTTGAACGCGGAACGCGGCTGGGAGAAATTGCTGCCACGGGGACAGTTTGCGATGCCCAAGTCAGCGCATATTTACTGCGGAATATGTTTTTTAATAAAGCACCTCTTCACGACGGCGCGGTACTTTTGCGAAATGGGAGAGTGCATGCGGCAGGATGTCTTTTGCCGCTGACGCAGCAGGATATTAACCGGGATCTTGGAACGCGTCACCGTGCCGCAATTGGACTGAGTGAGAACAGCGATGCGGCTGTGGTTGTAGTATCGGAAGAAACAGGTGTGATTTCCGTTGCGGTAGACGGGTATCTGACCCGAGGGTATAATGCGGATACCTTGCGCAGCCGACTTACCGAACTGGTTGGACCTACTTCCCAAGTGAAAGAGGGCAAAAAGATTTTCCGTTTTATGCGTAAGGGCTCGGATAAAAATGCAGAGAGGGGCGGCGAGTCTGAAAGATGAAAAAATATGAAATACAAAGTCGGTTTCTTTCAGATCTGATTTGCACCTTGCGCCCTACGTGGGGGCACATTTCGCCGGGGGCAAAACCGGCACAAATCCAAGGAAAGGCATGGTCATGGATATGAAAAGCGAAAAAGCTGCTGCGCGGGAAAAGAAAAACTGGCACATTGGCACCAAGCTTCTTTGCTTTGTCTGCGCCTTTATCATTTGGCTGTATGTTATGGAAGTGGACAGCCCGGATTATGAGTCTGAATTTTTAGGTGTGCCGGTAACCCTTACCGGAGTGTCAACACTGGAGGGTGAGCATAATTTATCCGTGTTTGGCGGATATGATGCAGTGGTGGATTTGCAGGTGAAGGGATCCAAAAGCATCATTGGGCGGTACACCGTTGATGATATTAACGTAACTGCGGATGTTTCAGGAATTACGCAGGCAGGGAATCATGAGATTGCGTTGTTTATCAATCTTCCATCCGGACTTACTTTGGTTGAGTCTTCCATATCCACGCTCCCTCTCTATATTGACGAGCGCGCTTCTGCCGTAGTGGATGTAAAGGCGCGGATTTCTTCGATTGCGATACCGGAGAGTTATGAACTGGGCGAGCTTGCAGCGGATACAGATACGGTTACTGTAAGCGGACCGAAAACATTTCTGGACAATATAGATTTTGCGCAGGTAAGTTTGGATGCGGGAAACATTGAGTCTTCCGTTTCCATGGTAGGTTCTCTGGATCTGATCGGCTTGTCCGGCGAGGTAATCAGCAACCCGTATGTGCGGCTATCCAAAACAGAGGTGAAGGTGAATATACCGGTGTACTGTTATAAGGAATTAACACTTACGGCGGCTACAAAATACGGATATTATACAGAAGAGAATTCCCGGATTACCATTGATCCGGAAACGGTGACAGTGAAGGGGGATCCGGCAGTTTTGGCAAATATGGATGAACTCGTAGTCACCACCTTGGATGAAAAATCCATTGCGGAAGATTCCAGCATGATTGTGCGGATCAATGTGCCGGATACGGTTACTTTAGATGAGGATTCTGCGACAGCAACGGTTGCTGTGCGGCATATAGGCACGAAAAGCAAGACGTTCAATGTAAAGAATATCAAAGTTACTGTGGACAGCGGGCTGGAATATGAAGTGCTGACTTCAATGGTACCTGTTACAGTGCGCGGGGACCGTGAAGCCATAGACGCGCTGAGTGCGGATGACATTACCGTATCCGCAGATTTGACCGGATATACCCACAGCAATATGGGACTTGTATATGCCGAAGGCGTCGTTTCAATCAACGATTCGTCCGGGACGGTATATGAGCTGGGTGAATACAATGTTCAGGTGTTGATTAAATGAAAAGTAAAATCGTTGTTGAAAATATACGGGTTCCTGTTACTGCGGAAGATGGGGATATTTTAAACATTGCCCGCAGGAAGCTTTCTCAAAATGCTGTTCCTTTCGTCCA
>CASTST010000204.1 GCA_949451655.1 uncultured Eubacteriales bacterium
GTATTCCCGAAAATTATGTTTGACATTCCGCCAGACGCGGCAGATACACAGGGGGAAAGCATCGAATGGCAAACGCCGGAGCTGACCGCGACCATACTGCGGGACGACAGCGAAAAACACCGCTGGAAGATGGAAGCGACATTCGGCACAGAGGCGGAGGCAGTGGCGTATATTCGGGGGAAACTTGGAATGACAACAACACCTGCAAGGCTGGCAAAGGAGGCTGCAAAATGAACAGGTTATCTGAAATTGAAATCGGCGGAATAAAATACCTGTTGAATTTTTCCGTACAGGCAGCTTCAGAAATCTATGAGAGGTACGGGGATACCGCCGGAATGCAGGAATGTATTATGGATGGATACACAGAAAAAAGCATTGCGGAAACGCTCTGGGTTCTGGATATTTTGGCACAGCAGGGGGCGGAATATGTAAAACTGCACGAAGACGGGGAACAGCTGTTTTTGTGTACGGATATCCTGCGGACGCTGCTGGGGATTCGTGAATTTAATGAAGTGCGGGCAAGTATATTTGAAGCTATTTCAAAAAGCATGACGGAAACGGTGGAAGTAAAGCCGCCAAAAAACGCAGGAACCACGCAGGGCATTGCAGCTTTGCGTGGTTTTGGTTTTATGGACGCCTTCTTGCAGTTCCTGAAAAAGAGCTGAAGTGTATGCCGTTCGGTGAATTGCGGGATATGATTGCGTGCTATCAGATTTTGCATGGGGCAGAGGAAAAAATCATTTTGGACGATTTCGATGAAATGATACCGGCAGATTTGAAATAGGAGGAAAACTATGGCAAGAGGAATGGGCTACAAAATCGGATTCGAGGGCGAAACCGAGTTCATGAACGCAGTGAAACAGATGAATGCACAGCTTCGTACACTTCAGACGGAAATGCAGGCAGTGACATCTGCATTTGACAGGGAGGACCAGAGCCAGGAAAAGCTGATTGCACAAAGCAGGGTTCTGACCCGCCAGATTGCATTACAGGAGCAGAGGGTAGAAGCACAGCGGCGGCTTTTGGATGAGGCGCGGGCGGCATATGACGAAAACAGCATTGTAGTGCAAAGGTATGCACAGCAGATGAACCGCGCGGTTGCAGATTTGAACAATATGAACCGCGCCCTGCGGCAGAATGAAAACGCTTTGGAACAGATGGGCAACAGCGCAGAGGACGCAGGTGACGGGCTGGATAATCTGGATGGAGAGATGGAAGGCGGCTCCCGACAGGCAGATGTATTCGCGTCGGTTCTGGGCGGCAGTCTTGCGGCAAAAGGGCTGGAAGTCGTGGCATCGGCGGCAGTTGACGCAACAAAGAAAATTGCGGAATTTTCTGCCGAAGCGGATAAGGCGCTTTCTATGGTGCAGGCGCAGCTTGGGCTGACGGAGGAAGAAGCAGAAAGTTACGAAAAGATTGTAACAGCCGTTTACGCAAAAGGATTTGCCGAGAGCATGGAGGAAGCGGCGGAGGTTGTTGCAAAGGTTGGGCAGCAGATGGGGGATATTTCAGCGGAAGAAATGTTGGAAGTTGCAAATGGAGCATTGATTTTGCAGGAAGCTTTCGGCATTGATGCGCAGGAAAGCATACGTGGTGCTGACGCAATGATGAAGCAATTCGGGATAGATGCTAGTGAGGCTTACGACCTGCTTGCTGCGGGTGCGCAGAGAGGCTTGAACCAGAATGGCGACCTTGCTGACCAAGCTGCGGAATTTTCCGTTTATTATGCAGATTTAGGATTTTCTGCAGAGCAGATGTTCGGTGCGATGGAGAGTGGGGCAGAAGAAGGAGCCTATCAAATTACTCTGTTGAATGAAGCAATTAAAGAATTGAATATCAACACGAAAGATACGGCATCAGCGGATGCGCTCAATGCGCTGGGACTGAATGCAAGCCAGATACAGTCAATGTTCGCGGAAGGTGGAGAACAGGCCATTGAAGCGATAAAATTGGTGAATACTGCTCTGTTTGAAATGAGCGATAAAGTTAAACAAAATGAAATCGGCGTATCGCTTTACGGGACGACATGGGAAGACCTAGGCATTGATGCTGTGCAGGCTATGGCGAATATGGAAACAGAATTCAGCAATGTAGACGGAGCGGCGCAGGCGGCAGGCGAAGCAATGGTTTCCAATTTCTCCGACCAGATGCGCATTTTACAGCAGGAAGTAGCGGCGGCAGTGTTCGAGGTTACAAACGGCACGCTGGAGCCGGAACAGTTCCGAGAGAAAATGACGGAGATTATCACTCGGATGTCCGATGCGATTACGGAGAATGCCCCTATGCTTCTGGATAAAGGGTTTGAACTGGTAGAGGGCTTCGGAGGTGCGCTTGCAGATGCCGCGCCGGAATTGGTGCCGGATGCTGTTGAGCTTGTTGTAGCGATTGTGGAAACACTGCTGGAGCATATCCCCGATGTTATAATGGTCGCGCCGGAAATTGTCGGCGGTCTGGTTTCGGGACTGATTAGCGCAATACCTGACCTGATTATGGCGGTGCCTCAGTTGATGGTTGCGCTGGTGACGGCATTTGACGATATGATAGACAACTTTGATGAGGTTGGGCGAGATATCGCTATGGGCATCTGGAACGGTATCAAGGAAGGCTGGAACAAGCTGAAAGACGGCTTCAAAAATCTGATAAACAACCTTTTGAAGGTGCCGCAAGATGAGCTGGATATCAATTCTCCCTCGAAAAAAACCCGGGAAATGGTTGAAAGTTTTGATGAGGGACTGCAGAAAGGAATTGACGGGAACGGAAAGAATGT
>CASTST010000205.1 GCA_949451655.1 uncultured Eubacteriales bacterium
TTAAAGCTTCACCCCACAGGACCCAAGCACAACTATGCCTACCATACCGAAGCAATGGACAGAGCAATGGAAGGCGGCATCGACGACGTGGGGTTGGGCGTGCTGTTTGGGTTAGAACTGTATAAGTATGAATTCGCAGGGCTGATTATGCACGCAGAGCATCTCGAAGCCGTTCACGGTGTCGGACCGCATACGATAAGCATTCCCCGCGTTAAGCGTGCAGACGACATCGACCCCACCGCGTTTGACAATGGAATTGACGATGAAAAATTCGCAAAAATCACTGCTTGCATTCGCCTTGCCGTACCGTACACGGGAATCATCATCTCCACGCGCGAAACCGAAAAGGTACGCTCCAAGCTGCTCCATTTGGGCGTTTCTCAGGTGAGCGGTGGCTCAAGAACTTCCGTCGGCGGCTACACGGAGGAGGAGCGCCCGCACGATACAGAGCAGTTCGATGTTTCCGACCAAAGAACGCTTGACGAGGTTGTCAAATGGCTTATGGACAGCGGACACATCCCATCCTTCTGCACGGCATGTTACCGGGAGGGGCGCACGGGAGACCGTTTTATGAGTCTTTGCAAGAACGGACAAATTCTCAACTGCTGCCACCCAAATGCCCTTATGACACTCTCAGAGTACCTTGAGGACTATGCTTCCACAGAAACAAAGAAAACAGGGTATGCGCTTATTGAAAAAGAATTAGATCGCATTCCGACAGAAAAGGTACGCGAAATCGCACAGCAGAATATTGAGGAAATAAGAAAATCAAACCGTCGCGACTTCAGATTTTAACAGTTTCGGAAAGGAGATTAGCCATGAGTCTAAACGATGTGGTATCCGCGGAACGTTTGCACATTGGATTTTTCGGAATGAGAAACGCGGGAAAATCAAGCTTAGTAAATGCCGTCACCGGGCAGAATTTGTCTGTGGTATCAGATGTTCGCGGAACAACGACAGACCCGGTAAAAAAAGCGATGGAGCTTTTACCGATCGGACCGGTAGTAATAATCGATACGCCAGGGCTTGACGACAAGGGTGAGCTTGGCGAAAAAAGAGTGCAAAAGGCCAAGGAATTTCTCTCGAAAACAGATATCGCGGTGCTCGTTGCGGACTGTCGAACAGATTTTTCCGTCGAGGATAAAAAACTTATCAGGCTGTTTGAGGAGAAACAGCTTCCCTATATAATCGCTCTAAACAAAGCGGATTTGCTGGAAAAACGTCCTGGAATCGGTGAACGTGAAATTTACGTCAGCGCAAAAACAGGCGAGAACATCACGCAGCTAAAAGAAAAAATCGGCGCGTTCGCCAAAGGGGTAAAGTCCGATAAATGTATTGTCGCAGACTTGCTTGAAACGGGCGATACTGCAATTTTAGTAGTTCCGGTGGATGAAGCTGCGCCCAAAGGGAGGCTTATTTTACCACAGCAGCAAACGATCCGCGAGCTTTTAGACGCGCATTGTTCCCTTATTTGCTGCCAACCCGAGGAGTTAAAAAACACAATTGCAATGTTGTCACACAAGCCCAAACTCGTTATAACCGATTCGCAGGCATTTGAGCGCGTTGCTGCCGATACGCCCAAGGATATTTTGCTTACATCGTTTTCGATACTCTTCGCACGTTACAGAGGGGATTTGTCCGCGCTTGTAAGAGGCGCCGCTGCACTTTCCAAACTCCGTAATGGCGACAAAGTGCTTATTTCCGAGGGTTGTACGCATCACAGGCAATGCAATGACATCGGCACAGTGAAAATGCCGCATTGGATAGAAAAATTCAGCGGTGCAAAGCCGGTATATTCGTTCACCTCAGGCGGCGATTTTCCCGAGGATTTGAGCAGTTACGCGTTGATAGTGCATTGCGGCGGGTGCATGCTGAATGAAAAAGAAATGCTCCACAGAATTGCAAAGGCGACCGGACAGAACGTGCCGATTGTAAATTACGGAATTGCAATAGCGCAAATGCACGGAATTTTAAAACGCAGTTTAGAAGTTTTTCCGCAAATTCTTGCAGAGCTAGCTTGAAAATCATTAAGATGCTCAACAAAATGACTGTACGCACTACTATAAAATAAACAGAAAAAATCACGGCAACGAAAAATAATTGCCGTGATTTTTTTCATATTATGCTGATTTGTCTAAGCTGTTCGAAATACTGCCGCACCCGACTTCGTAAATTGCAGTTTTTTACAGTTACGGATATCTGGTCACACCGCTTCTTTCTTCACCATAGAATTGATACATCGGATCGTTTTTATAGCGGTCATCGCCAATAAGGTTATCCGGGAATACATAGTCAAGAGCGTCAAAGATTTCCATCCCAGGTACCATTATGGGATTGTTCCGGTTGTCTTTGACAACCACACCGTTTTTGATCAACCGTTTCTGATGGTTGGGTGTTGATTGGATATACTCATACATGTTGTCATACCGTTTCATATATGTTTTGCGAAGTTCTTCACTTTCCGGATTCTTATAATACCGATAATGCACACAGGACAGCCCCAAAAAGTCACAGCACGCAAGCAGGGTATCCAATCGTTTGCTTTGTTCATATGTTTTCACCTTAACCATCGCCGATTCGATAAGCGCACGCATTTCTTCATAATGTTCGTCGATATACTTGTAGTCATACATCTGGCGGGGGCGGTCATAGTTGTTGATAAAGCATCCAACCCGGTCTCCCGCTTCGTTCTGCATCATGATGTACTGATACAGCTCCTCATAACCGTCTCCGTAGTACATATACAGATATTCCTTCATATGA
>CASTST010000206.1 GCA_949451655.1 uncultured Eubacteriales bacterium
GCCCTCACTGGTGCCAAAATTCGACCCGTTTACACAGTTCAGTTATCAGCCTCGGCTTGTGCGCCAAATGTGCGCCAAGCCTTTTTTGTCCATAACTTTTCGTTGTCAACAGTGCAATATACAAGTGAAAAAACGGAATACTCCAAACTTTTACAATGTGTTTATATAAGCCATAACCTTTCCCTCGTACAAATATCGCGCATACGGACCGGGATAAATGATTTTATTTCCCTCCACCGATGCCCTGTCAGACAAATGGGCACCACTCCTCAGCATCAGGCTTCCTGTCCGCATCGGAACATACTTAACTGTATCTTTTGCAACCTGCGTTGCCACAATATGCATCATCTTTTGATTGCTGGGTCCGATCCTGGCAATCAGCGGGAGGATTCCGCTTGCATCAATTTTTACATGTGACATCAGCTCCCACCAACTTCCCAATGCCACATGGATTTGCTCCCGAAATCCTTTGTATCAACGCTTGTCACGTCATACACATCATCATACCGCCTGCTGATATCACTATAGCTGGCCTCCTCGACAACCTCGCCTTTCACGAAAAAGCAGTCTGTAACGGAACTCTTTCCGCCGGTTCGCAGCGTCCAGTGACCCGAAACGTCCTCAAGTTGTTCATATTCTTTCGGGCTTACAAACTTCTGTTCCTCCCCGGTCTTAGCGTTCACGGCTTGGATGCTCATAGGGATGTAAAGCGTTGCGGCATCAGCGCTTGCCAGACCGCTTTTCATGACGTTTGCCGCCTTTGACACGTCCAGGAACACACCGCGTAGGATGGTAATGTTGTAGGTATCCATTCCGGTGGTCGTGTCTTCCATCATGTTGTAAACCGTAACTGTATGCGGGAACATTCTCATAGAATTCACCTCTTTCTATCTTCATTGGCCGCTCTCCCGCACTCCCATGCGCTGGTAATCAGCCCATAGGTCAGGTAGGGAAAGACGGCGTCCTCCGGAACACTGGTAGAAGTGTAGGCCGTCATGCCGAAGGAGGAAAAGAACTGGTGGAGGGCGGCGGGTTTGGTCATGTCAGATACCTCCCAACGGGAAACAGCTTGCAATGTATTGGCCCACATAAGCGTTAAACAGAATCCTCATCTTTTGCTTGTCTGCATCACTTTCAATGCCAAACTGGTTGATTGCCATATCAACTACCGCCTCCATACCGCTGAAATCAGCCATAGGCGTGTACCATTCACAGGTGTCTGTGCATTTGCACTCTCCTACGTTCATCGTGTTGTGCTGCATGGGGCAGTTCCTGCCGCTGCATTTACGCTCTCTTTCGCTCATGCGGGGCCCCTCATTCTCACTTCGTTGGCGGATTTACCACATTCTGGGCACTTGCATTGGTAAAAGATTTCGTTATATTGATTGCCCGCTGTGTACTCGTCTTTTTCGGCTTCGAACACGCAGCCGCAGGCACCGCAGCGGAACCGTTTTGTTGCCGAAAAGACCAGTTTGGGGTTGCCGTTTTGAATGATTTTCATACTGCTCTATCCTCCAGAGAAAGTGACCGAATGCGCTCAATGGCCTGCTCCGGTGTATGCCCATCCCATTCCGGGGCATATTCCAGTTCTTTCACAACGAACATATCCCAATATGGATTGATGTCATAGTGATAAGTAGCTTGTCCCTCCGGCGTTTGAATGCCAACAATAAACATCCCGCTGTACATCGGGCCGCCGCCCTCATGGTGCTGTTTGGATTTCCAGGCAAGGCCGGGGTAGGCATTGCAAATCACACTGAAAAGGACTGCACGGTGATGATAAAGCTCATCAAAGGTGTGATATCCGTCAGAGACTTCCCCCTGCACAAATGGGGTAGACCGAAGGATAATCTTTCCGCAGTCCTTACACCGCCACACGCTCCGCTTGCCTACAGCCATACCGGTTTCATCTGCGGTGATGTTTTGGACAAATTCGAGTGGCTTGTCCAGATGCTTACAAAACAGTCTCATACCGCACCCGCATCCTGCCATGCCTTGTAGATTTTAGGGCCTTGAATGGCAATCCAGTCGACCAGTTCCTCGTTCTGCGCCCAATTGCTATTTTCAGCAAGGCCGCACTCAAACAGGAATGCGTGTACCAGTTCATGCCGGACGTTTTTCTTCCGCTGAATATCCAACTGAGCCTTTACGCCTGGTTTTCCGTCATCGCCCTCGTAATTCTCCACAACGATTTCCTTTGTGGTTTCATCGCAGAAACCGTCTGAGAGAGCCATTCTAGGGGTGTTATGCTCCCATGCGATAGTGTACTCCGTCCCCAAAACGTTGATTTTCATCGTCGACAGCATCCCCCTCCGCGATACAGAAGTCCGGTCTGCGTCAAATACTCCCGCACAATGCTCATCCGTTCCGACTTCATCGAAGCGGCGGCTTCTACGGCTGCCTGTGCGCTGGAACCGCCAGCCCGGTAGGAGCGTGACCATCCGCCGACCGATTCACTTTGCACCTCTGCGCCATCGACCGTTTCGGCGGAAAGGCTCTTTTGTGAAAGCTCCTGCGCGGTTTCTATCTGCTGTTCCAATTCCGCCAATGCACAGCAGCACATTTTTACAGCTTCCATATCAGCATTTTTTTGAGCTTTGTTCACCGTGATATGATCTATGTACCGGCTGGCCCGCAGGGCAAGGCGCGGGAAATCATCCTCTTGGATCAGCCGTCCCATATAGTTCATCACGTAATACTCATACCTGAATCCGTGAAATTCAAAATGGAATAGTATACTCCAAATGGATTTCAAA
>CASTST010000207.1 GCA_949451655.1 uncultured Eubacteriales bacterium
GGAGAGGCTAAGGCATATATGAACAGTGACGGTTTTAATATTGACAGCATTTTAGCTCAAAAAAAGCTTGCAGTCGGCAATTTCGCCCTTATTCCGAGAAGCAGCGGAAATCTCAGTTTTAAAAAGATAAGGCAGGTGTAAATATGGCAGAAAGCGGAATATTGAAAAAATCCTATGAAAATGACAAGTATATACTTGAAATCGAGTGGGAGGTTACTAAAACTGACAGCAGTAATTATTTCAAAGAGATTACATGGGGTGCTTTTTTTACCAATAATTCTCAGGAGGATATAATTGCTAAAAGTGATACTATTTCTTGCAAACATTTTGGTGTTGATTATTATGATGGTATTAATTCATCAATGAGCCGAACCTTTCCCGCAGGAATGCGAACTGCTATAGAAAGAAACGGGCTTACGCATACAACAAAATATACAGATAAGGTTAATTTTGATGTTTACGGCAGAGCTGCTCCGTCAATTGATTATATTATTTCAATCGGAAGAAAGATAGATGGCACATTCTATGACAGTTTTCGTCTGAATGAAGCAATCTTTCTTGAACCGTTTGATAAAATTATAACTGCTGTTTTAAGCCGAAGCGATGCGGAAATAGGCGGAAGTATACACATAACAACCACAAATAAGCCAAAATGTTCTTGCGCACTGTCTTTAAAACTGAATGGTTTAACTGAATCTATACCCTTGGGCGACACAGTCGGCGAAACAAAAACTGTTACCCGTTGGAAAATTCCCGAAAGCTTTGCAGGTGTTATTAATTCCTCGTCAAAGATAGGTGTTGCAACACTTGAATGTAAAACATATGATTCCGAAACAAATATATTGATAGGAAGTAAATCATATTTACTTACCATTCGTGTGCCGGAAAGCGATAAGCCATCTATTGAAACGAAAATTTCAGCAATAAGCGATGTAACAGGAACAGATTTAAAAAATGTTTATCTTGCAGGTTTTGTGCATTTTAAAATTACGAATACAGTAACACCTAAAAACGATGCAACTGTTCAATCTGTTAGCACAACCTTATATGGTCAAACTTATTTTGGAGAAACAAGCTTCTTAAATGAAGCGAACAACCGTGCAATCAATACGGTAATAACAAATCCTATTCCGAAAACAGCAGGCGGTTTTATTCCTGTAACCATTAAGGTATCAGACAGCCGAGGGCTTACAAATGAAACAAGATCATATATTGAAATTACACCATATACAATTCCAAAGATATCAAGCTTTGCAGTGCATCGCTGTTTAAAAGACGGCACGCTTGATGATGAGGGCGATTGCTGCCTTGTTGAATACACTTTTGCTGTTGATGGACTTATGGATAATGGTGCTTATCGAAATTGGATAGCAAGTGCTTCTGTTGCCGTTTTTGAGAGCGGTATAAAAAATGTTCTGAATGCAGAACCAATAGGAGAGTATCCGATAAGCTGTAATGGCAAACAGACCTTTAGCGGTAAAACAATTATTCCTGATCTGAATACCGAAGAATGTTTTACGATAATGTGGCTTCTTCATGATCGAGTAACCTTTGTCTATGAAACGATGCCGTTATCAACTGCGTTTACTTTAGTCGATGTTTATAAAGACGGTACAGGAATCGCATTCGGCAAGGTTGCAGAGTATTCTAATCTGATTGAATTTAATATTCCCGTTCAGTTTAATAAAAATTTTTTGCCTACTGCCGAATGGGTAAATGAAAATACAGTAAATACCATTAATGCGTATCTTGGATATGAAGGCGAAAAGGATATTCTCGGCTTACAGGTTGATTATGAAAACAAGAGATTTGCAAGACTTGCCGGGGCTGCCGGTTTAAGTGCAGGTGCGGATTTTGATAAGTTTTCCATGTTCGGCGGACGAAAGCGATGCAATGTTCAATCTGACGGAACGATAACAGCGTTTTACGGAGATGCGGATTATTCGGATGCTGATGTAAATGTGCAGGCAATGGTTTATCAGCCTGCTTTTTATTATAAGGTTGTTCCGATTAAAATGGATAAAAACACAGACGGACTTGGTTATCATATCAGAAAAGCAAACTATTATGTTTCAGATACTCCGAAAGCAGGTTTTAAGCTTCATCCTGCATTTTATGATGAGAATGGAAATGCAGTTGAATATATTTTGCTTTCAGCCTATGAGGGTGTATATTTCAAGGATTATCTGCCTGACAGCAGTAAGGCACGCTATATTACCGATGCTTTAAATACAGATACGGAAACAAATCTTGAAAAGGATTGTATTTTGTCATATGGCGACGGAAAGCCTATTTCGGGACTATATAAAAACATAACTTTAGGCAATGCTGAAAAGCTTTGCAGCAATTTCGGAAAAGGATGGCATTGTGAAACAATCAAAACGCTTTCTGCAAATCAGATGCTTATGATGATTGAATTCGGAATGATGAATATGCAGAATGCAATAAACAAGGGTATTGTAAACATTGAAGAGGTATCCAATACCAATTGTGCAGGAAATACAGGCTCAACAAGAAACCGTGGCAATGCAACAGGTACAACCGCAGGAACAGCATTTCGCTTCAATTCAGAAATCGCTCCTGTTACATATACCGAGGACGGCAAAAAATCAATAACCTACAGAGGCGTGGAAAATCCTTGGGGGAATATATGGAAAATGATAAACGGCATTAATGTCTGGGGAAATGGAGAAATGGCAGGCGGAGAGCCTTATGTAGCGGATGATTTTAACTTTGTAACCTTAA
>CASTST010000208.1 GCA_949451655.1 uncultured Eubacteriales bacterium
CAGCACTGCTGTAACCCCGCCGATTCAGAAATATGATTGCCTGGGATTTTTTATCCCGCACCTCTTTGAGGCGCTCCAGCAATCCAATACTAATTGGAGAGGTATTCCCCGCATCTATCTCGCTGCGCATATCACAAACCGCTACATCAGGAAGCCGCGCTTTTCCGTAGCGCTGCTGCATTTCAACCAGCGTGTATATACCCGACATTGCCTTATAATACGAACTGAGTGAGGGAGTCGCAGAGGACAGCAACAGCAGTGCGTTATGCTGTCCGCAGCGATATCGCGCCACATCATGCGCCAGATATTTGGGATCCGTATCTGATTTATACGTGTGCTCCTGTTCTTCGTCGATAACGATCATTCCGATATTGGGAATCGGTGCAAAAATTGCACTTCGCGTACCGATTACCACATCTGCAAGTCCCCTGCGGATCCGTTTCCATGCATCATACCGTTCCCCGGCAGACAATTTGGAATGAATGACGGCAATGCGATTTCCATAACATTTGCAGAAATATTCCACCACCTGCGGGGTAAGCGAAATCTCCGGCACCAAAACAATCACGCCGCGCTTATCCTGCAAAACCCGGTCAATCATTTCTTTAATCACTCTGGTTTTTCCGCTGCCGGTCACTCCATGGAGCAATGCCGCCGCTGCTCCGGTAGTATACAGCGCTTCTAATTTGTCATACGCTTCCTGCTGCTGCACGGACAGAGGCATCTCCTCCTGCAAAACGGCGTCCTCCGGAATCGCATAAGGATTTCGGTAACTTTCGACACGCTCCACGTGGATCATCTGCTTTTTTTCCAATGCATTCAACTGCACTTTTGCCCTGACGCCGATTCGCTCAAACAATTCTTCAGCACTGATTCTTCCGGTCTTAGACAACGCAACCAAAATCTGTGCCTGCAAGGGACTTTTCAGTTTGCCCGCCGTAACCATACTTGCAAAGCTATCCATCACAGGGGAAATGAATGCATCAAACCGATCGCTGGCACGAACCTTGATTTTTGACTGTCGCGTAACAACGCCGGATTTTACAAGGGATGCCGCCAACGTTGCAGCTTCATCACCAAATTTTGTTTTCAGCTGCTGCGCGGAAACCTCACCTCTCGCTTTGATATACGAATAAAAAAGCAGGGCTTTTTCAGACAGCTTTTTTAATTTCTTTTCGTGATCTCCTTCGGCAGCGCTGTAGTAATCAAACATTTTCGACATCGCCGCAGCGGGAATAACGGTGCGAACAGCCTCCCCAAACGTACACAGTGTATAATCACACAAAAAGCGGCACATGCCTAACATTTCTTCGCTCAACAGCGGTCTGCCTCCGGTCACAGACAAAATCGGCTTGGTTTTTTCGTATGCGCTGTTGTCGCGCACCTCTGTCACAACTGCCCGTGCTTGTCTGTTTCCGCGCCCAAAGGGAACGCCCACAAGACTGCCCGGAAAAACGGTCTCAGAAAATTCGGCAGGAATATAATAATCATAAATCTGGTCGGCATGATATGGTGCGTCCAAAATACGCACTGCAGCAAATTCTCTAACCATATCATCCCTCCAAATAAATTTAAATTACCAATATACCAAATTACTGCCGCCAAGCTCGGCGGCAGTACTGCAAATCATAATACCGTTGATAGCGGAGGCTTTTCAAACAAACTCCTACTAATCCAAACGACAGCAGGACAATCCCTCACCCGCTACGCGGGAGCTCCCTTTACTGGGGGGGAGCCTGATGAAGTAAAGTGCTATCGAGGAATGCTCCTTTGCTGGGAGTCATCTAAACTCAAGCCTCCCCTGTGCAAGGGAAGGTGGCTCACCGTAGGTGAGTCGGAGGGATTGTTATGCTATACTGCCGATTTGCAGATTATCTAAAATGATAGCAGACAATCCCACAGTCACAATCGCTACGCTTGGCTGTGACAGCTCCCTATGGAGCCACGCAGGGAGCCTCACATGGGAGCCTTTTTGGTTTGTGCTCCGCTGTCGTTATTCCTCAATTTCCGCCTCATCTGCATTCGCTGCGTTCTCTTCGTCCACCTCATCATCCGTCAAACCGACAATCACGAAATCTTTATTATACAAACCGTTCACCGCGGTTTTGACTGCTTTATCGTCACGGTATTCCTTGCGAATCATAGAAGCAATGCTTTTATCCGTTTCCTTATTTGCAATCCGCCGCTCTGCAAGCTCTCTCTGCGCAACGTACTCATCTGTAATCATTTTTGCGCACTTTGCAGTTGCAATAACCAAAGTGTATCTGTTGAATTTGTTCTGTGTAAGCTCTGCAATAGATGGTGTAATCATAATTTGTCTACCTCTTCTGATTCTTATATTATGCTAAAAACGCATTGATTTCTTCTGTCATTCTGCCTGATTTCGCGCTTTCCGCGCGGATTATTTCGCAAATACGAGCAGCACAGGCGTCTATCCCGTCCCGCTCATTGATTACGATATAATCATACTCCGGTGCAAGTTTAATTTCTTCCCTTGCCCGCGCCAGACGTTTTTCCACTACTTCTATCGACTCTGTTCCGCGTCCCAAGAGCCGTTCCCGCATTTCTTCAATAGTCGGCGGAATAAGCATGATCGAAACTGCGTCCGGATACAGCCTTTTTACCTGCGCTGCACCCTCCACTTCAATTTCCAAAATCATATTTTTGCCTGACGATGTGATTCGCTGCGCCTCTTTTTTAGGCGTTCCGTAGTAATTGCCGCAGTAGCTGGTATATTC
>CASTST010000209.1 GCA_949451655.1 uncultured Eubacteriales bacterium
CATCAGCACACAGATATATAGAAAAGCAGGCAATGGACTTGTGTGTTTCCAAACGACAGATTGCAGAAAAGATCATTCATACATATGCATGAGGAAGAACCGAGACAGAAAGATAACTATCAACCTTAACAGTAAACGCCCCCTTGATAAGGGGGCGTTTTTTAATAAAATAAGGTATAGTTTTATACTGCATATACATTGAATCAAAAGAAAATTATTTTTAATCGGGATATACAAAACAAGGATGATTGACCAAAGCATCCCTATATTTTTTTATATAGAACTTAGCCATATTCAAATTCTGTTCAGAATAATTTCCGCATTGCTCAGGTGCAGCGCCTGGAATATCGCCATCATATTCTATTATAAAATTGCACATATCAATAATAAGACGCAAAATATCCTGCGGATTCAGGTCGCCGAACATAAGCAGATAACAACCTGTACGGCATCCCATCGGTCCAAAATATACAACGTCGTCCTTGCGTTCACTATTTCGCAAAAAGGTAGCTGCCATATGTTCAATCGTATGCAATGCAGGCATATCCATTACCGGTTCACGGTTGGGCGCTGTAATTCTCAAATCAAATGTAGTAATTGTGCATCCCATTGATTTGTCCCGCCTGGAAACATAAAGTCCCGGCATTAAGTTTATATGGTTCATTTTAAAGCTTGCAATTCTTTCCATAATGAAATATCCTTATAAATTCTCATTTTCATTTATATAAATCATTTTGATTATACTTTGCTTTAGCAGATTTGTCAACTGATTCTCCCTTACATTTCGTTGCTCTGACAATCAACTATAGGATTCGCTCCTATTTCAACCCATGTTGGTTTAAACCCACTATTTAAAGCTATGTTCCATGAATGATAGTTCGCAACACTTGTACCGTAGAATGGAATAGCTCCCATTTCTTCGATTTTATTTTTAAGCAAAATCACAAGATATGTTCCAATGCCTTTTGAACGGAAATTTGGAAGAACGTCAACACCAATCTGCATCCATCCTGGAGCATCTTCCGAACATCCTGCCATACCCATTATTTCTTCACCGCTATAAGCCACGACAACCATTCTGTCTGGACGTTGCGGCATATACTTTTCGCAAATTGCATTGGGGAATCTCTCATCGCCATAAAACCTGTAAAGCTCCTCTCCGAAAAACCACTTACACGAGCAATCCAATTTGCCATCGACCTTTTGATAGGGCAAAAACATATGGTGCGACTGCATAAGGGTATATGAGAATTTGTTCAGTTCTTTTTCGATCTCCAATAAATTCGGCACTTCAAATAACCAATGACCTTGCTTTCCTTCTATATACTTTTTTAGAAAGGGATGCAGAGAAAGATCCGCCGTAACAACAGCATTGGATCCAAGCGTAACCATATAGAAAAACTCTTTTTTATCATTGTACTGCCTTTGTCCGGCACAAAATATTGATTCAGTGAGTTTGTTATCCTCTTTATCAAAGTCATCAGGCGAACAGTTATATTCAAGAGACAGCAGCTTCAACAGTTGCTGTCTTTTATCTATTGCTGAAAGCATTCTCATTCATGCACTCCATATGTTTTCTTATTTGTATAATAATCTTTCACGTATATTATATTGCATGCCAATCAAAGTTGCAATTATATTTATTAAATAAAAAACGATAAATCCGAACCTATCACTAATTAGCGCTAAGTTCGGACTCATCTTTCTGGCTTCCTTTTGGGGAGCGTTTTATATTCATGCTTTCATATAAATTTCTTATTCAAAGCCCCAATCATGTTATATAACAGCAGTAAGCGAATCCCCCCATTCTTTTATTGTATAATACACATGTCCATCAAATATCAGTGCCACACTGTTTAAATATGGGTGCATACCGCTTATATAGGAAGGAATTACAACCTTCCTTGTAAAAAGACTCTGACCGAACAGCTCAATACAATTTGTGTTAACATATAATACACTTGTATTTGTCTGCCACGGATTAGAGATTACCTGCATAATACAGTATTTTCCGGATCTTTTTTCACCGTTATAAACGTATCCATCTGAATGCATTTGTATTGGCAGTTTTGTTCTGAGAAATTGCAGTTCCGGAGATGCAGAACAGTTATTATCAATAATAATCAATGCATTTTTCTTTTCATCCGGCAAATCAGTCAAATTTTTTATTGGATAATCCACATAAATATACGTATAAGATGCGTTAGAAGTTGGATGAGCAAAGGCATTCGCTGTTTCTGCAATCGCCCGATTCAACGGATCACAGTTAATAACACAAATAGGATCAAAATATACATCCAGAATACCTGTTCCTTTGTACCTGCACACATTTGAATCCGCTTCCTGAGCCAGCACAAATCCATGCTTTTTTGTATGACGCAATATTATCCGGTTTTGGTCATATTCGGTAAACGAAAACTGTTTTCCGTTTATTTCAAGGAAAAATGCCTGTTTATTTATCTGCGGCGGTATATCTATACTTAAACCAGTACAGTTCCGGGTGCGTATATATATATTACCCTCAATAATTTGTGAAGAAAAACCTGCAAAGCTTTTCCCTTTTTGTATAGATTCTATTTCGATATAATAAGCACGGTTTGACCGATTGAATTCTGTTCGAAAATATATTTCATTCGGATATTCTTCTCGTTTCTCTGCCATCAGCTTTTCAATCGCTGCTGTCGTATATTGGGATCGCAACATATCTAAATCATCCCAATATAC
>CASTST010000210.1 GCA_949451655.1 uncultured Eubacteriales bacterium
GTGATCGGGATTGGAAAAATTGGGGATATTTTTGCGCACCGCGGGATTACCCGGGAAATACACACAACGGGCAATGCAGACGGTATGCAAAAAACATTGGAGGCAGTGCGTCAAAGATTTACGGGGCTTTGCTTTGTAAACCTGGTTGATTTTGACATGAAATACGGTCATCGCCGGGATATAGCAGGTTATGCACAGGCGGTTATGGAAATGGATCGCTTTTTACAAGATTTGTATAAAGTACTGGGTGAAGATGACTGTATGATTGTGACAGCGGATCACGGATGTGATCCGGGGCATATCGGTACAGATCATACCAGAGAATATGTACCTGTACTGATTGCAGGAAAGCAAATTCGTTCAGTATCTCTTGGAACACGGGGCAGCTTTGCGGATCTTGGCAAAACCTGTACAGAGCTGCTTGGAGCAGATGCATCTGCATTGGCGGGAACATCCTTTTGCGGTGCGATTGTTTCCTGATTTTACGAGGTGAATATTATAAAAATGAAATATTACAATCCCTCAGTCTCCGCTTCGCGGAGCCATGCCCCAGGGGGGTATGACGCAAGCCTAAGCCTCCTTTGTGTAAAAGGAGGTGGCGCGCTGTAAGCGCGACGGAGGAATTGTCCATGCAATGCTGCCGATTTGCTGATCTACAAAATGACCGTTTTACAATCCCTCAGTCGCTATCGCTACGCATCACTGCGTTTGGGCGAAAGGCTCCCTTTGCACAAGGGAGCCTTTTTTATGATTGTCTGCTGATTGGTATAGGAGAATTACTATACGAATTCCTCCTAAGGAGTTTTTTGTGTTCGTTGCAAAAATAGGAATTGTTTGCAGTAAGGGAGACGGGGAATCAGGCGCACGTTATAATAGCACCAGACTCCGCGAAGTCAGAAAGTGAGGTTGGTATGAAAAAAGTTTCATTGAATCTGTGCCTGTTCGGTGAAGAGGGCAGTGGTGATGCTGCAGTTGGCAGTGCAGAGAGTTCTGCGGAAATTGCAAATCCGTCCGAAAAAGAAAACGGTCAGACGAGCGGCAATACAGGCGCTGTGAAAAACTCTGATTCTTCTGCCGCACCGGTTGGCGGTAAAGAAGAAAATGAAAAAACACAGCAGTCTGAAATGCACGCCGGATCAGAAACGACGGATTCTTTTGAGAGTGCGCCTGCGCTTCCTGAGATGCAGGAACCTGCATTACCGTCTGGCACCATGCGCATTATACAAAATCTTGCAGCAATATATAATCTGCAGGAGACGGATATTGACGCAATTGCAGATGCCTTTAGCCGCACGCAGACCAAAAATGCCTTGGAAGAAAGACTGCATCGGCGCAGCGCAGCAAAGCAGTATCAGGCGCTGCTGAAGGAAGCAGAAACGCTGTCTGAAAAGATCCGGGGATTTGATTTGAATGCAGAACTGGAGGACAACCGTTTTTGCAGCTTGCTTCGCTGTGGCTTTTCCATGGAAGAGGCATGGCAAGCGGTACATATGAATCAGCTGCTATGCGCCGCTGCACGGCAAGCGTCCGAAAAGGGTGCAAAAGAAGCGGTGGAGCGATATCGCCGAGGGACCGCACGGCCTGAGGAGAACGGAGTCAAAGGTCAGTCGGGAATTATCCGGAAGACCAGCGTCGAGCATCTGACCGGGCGGGGAATACGGGATATTCTTCGGCGGGTGGAGAAAGGCGCAAAAGTAAAATTCTGATTCCGCAGCAGCGGGGAAAGGAAAAAAGATGACAAAATTATTGAGTGAGGTTCTGGATTTGCAGTTGTTCGGCGCGGGAGATGTTGTGCATGGTACACAGGCGTTCGTAAATGCCAATACGCCCGGAAACAGTACAGCATATACAGCATCCGGCAGCGAAAGCGGTTTGTCCGCAGAGATGAAGACATTTTATGACAAGACATTGATAGAGCTTTCCGGTCCAAGTCTTGTTTTTGATCAGTTCGGTCAGAAGCGTCCGATTCCGCAAAATGGAGGAAAAACCATTGAATTCCGCAAATTTTCCAGTCTTCCCAAGGCGCTGACTCCCATTACGGAGGGTGTTACACCTACAGGAAGCAAGCTGACGGTGGTTCCTGTGACCACAACGGTAGATCAGTATGGCGATTATGTGGAACTGACAGATATGATTGAACTGACCAGTGTGGATCCGATTGTAGTTGAGGCTACAAAGCAGCTGGCAGACCAGGCGGGCAGAACCATTGACACCGTTGTCCGCAATCAGATTATTGGCGGCACAAATGTGTATTACTGTCCGGAGGTAGGTACTGACGGAAAGGAAACCGAGGTAACCTCCAGATCGGATCTGAGCGAAAAAGCGAAGCTTCGGGTAAAGGATGTATTTAAAGCGGCAGCGATTTTGAAGGCAATGAATGCCCCGTCCATTGACGGTTCTTATGTAGCGGTGATTCATCCTTATGTTGCATATGATCTGATGCAGGATGCGGAAGGACAGTGGCTGGATATTCAGAAATATACAGATCCTGCAACTGTTTTGCAGGGCGAAATCGGCACACTGGGCGGTGTACGTTTTGTACAGACAACGGAGGCAAAGGTATATCATGACGGAAACCTCTGTACTGCTTCCAGAAATCTTACTGTAACTGCCTACAGTGCGTCTGCATCAGACGCAACCTGCACTGCCGGCGTTACTACTGCAAACAGAGTGACCGTATCCGATACAATCACAGC
>CASTST010000211.1 GCA_949451655.1 uncultured Eubacteriales bacterium
TGGTGTTCCCGGCGCTCGATATGATCCTCGCAATCGCGTTCTTCGGCAAACTCGGCATGGCATATTTCGACTGTGCGCCCGTAACGGTGATTTAATCATTCTGGATTTGGCAATCCAGCGGGGAAAAGCTCAATTCCCTGTCATCATCCGGCTTACCTGAGAAGGAAACTTCATAGGGGAACACAGCATTCCGGAAACCCCATAAGTTGGGCAGTTGTCAGCCCACGACTGAATGGGAAGATGAAACAGATGATATGAGGATAAAAGCCAAACTGCCTAAAGCGCAGTCCGAGGGGCTTATGTAGGGGCTATGGCGTAAGACAGCTGCCGCCATACCGCACAGCCGCAATACAGTAGTCGAGTATATGCGGAAGAGCTTCTGTGCGGCCCAACTCCATATGGAGAAAAAAGGACGGAAACGCTATCCGACAATCATCTATGCTATGATTATTTTGCTAAACGGGGATTGCCTAACCCGGAACGCCTGAAAAGGCTATGCGTAAGCCCGCAAGGGGATAAATTTCAAGGCGCAAAAAGCCAAGAAAGATGACGCTGAATATCCGGCATGGCAACGGAGCCGCCGTAGTAGTCCGAGTGCGGGAAAGCCGCATACATGGCGAAGGGCGGCAGCTTGTTAGCTCAACAACAGAGAAAGGAAGGTGTGTGATACATCATGAGAAATCCAATTTATTTGTTGAGCAGTTTGCAGACTCACAGCACTGACAGGTCATATTCCTATGAACGGCTCTATCGCAACTTATATAATAAGGAGTTATTTCTGCTGGCATATCAGAATATCTATGCCAGTCAGGGGAATATGACGCAAGGCACAGATGGGAAAACCATCGATGCAATGAGCCTAAATCGCATTGATGGCATCATTGCGGGCCTAAAAGACGAGAGCTATCAGCCCCAACCATCAAGAAGAACCTATATTCCAAAGAAAAATGGAAAGATGCGGCCACTGGGCATCCCATCCTTTGATGACAAGCTGGTGCAGGAATGTATTCGGCTATTACTGGAAGCAGTTTATGAGGGCGGTTTTGCGAAAACCTCGCACGGATTTCGCCCTAACCATAGCTGCCATACGGCACTGAGCCAGGTGCAGGTCTGTTTTACCGGCGTGAAATGGTTTGTTGAGGGAGACATCAAAAGCTTCTTTGACAACATCGATCATGAAGTCATGGTGGGTATTTTAGCGGAACGTATCAAGGACGAGCGTTTTCTGCGCTTAATACGCAAATTCCTTAAAGCGGGATATTTAGAAGAATGGCAATACCACAACACATACAGCGGAACGCCACAGGGTGGTATTATCAGCCCTATTCTCGCCAACATCTATCTGGAGAAACTGGACAGGTATATGGAGGAGCTGAAAAGGCAGTTTGATAAAGGCACAGAACGCGCAACTTTTCCGGCGACCTATGAGCTGGAGAAAAAACGCGGGGTATTGGCGAAAAGACTCCGCAATGCGAGTACAGATGATGAGAAAAGTGAACTGTCTGCAAAAATCCGTGAATTGGACAGGCAGAAGCTGGCTTTGCCGCACTCCGACCCATTTGATACCCATTTTAAGCGGTTGCAATATGTCCGCTACGCTGATGATTTTCTGATTGGGGTCATTGGAAGTAAAGAGGAC
The DNA here is from genome assembly GCA_949451655.1 of uncultured Eubacteriales bacterium. GTDB lineage: Bacteria > Bacillota > Clostridia > Oscillospirales > CAG-272 > Avispirillum. Next base: position 1,640 of record CASTST010000211.1, read on the forward strand.
GCACAGAGCATCAAAGAACAGGTAAAGACATTTGCGGCAAATGCGCTCAAGCTGGAGTTGTCTGATGATAAAACGCTGATAACTCATTCCGCTAAGCGTGCCCGCTTTCTGGGGTATGACATTTATGTTCGTCGCTCCAACGTGGCAAAGCGGGACAGAAATGGTCGGTTGAGCCGCACTCTGAATGGAAGCGTATGTTTGGAGATGCCCAGCGACATTATGCGGAAAAAGCTGCTGGACTACGGGGCCATGACGATTGAAACCACGGTATATGGCAAAGAGAATTGGAAACCCAAGGCCCGCTACTATCTAAAGGATAACGATGACCTTGAAATACTCGACCAGCACAACAGTGAAATTCGGGGTTTTCGTAATTACTACCGTATTGCCAACAATGCCGCCCATGCCAGCTCATTCGGATACATCATGCAGTACAGCATGTTCAAGACCTTTGCGACAAAATACCGCACTTCCATGCGAAAGGTTATTCGCCGCCTTCGCATTGGCAAGCACTTTGGAGTACATTTCACCGATAAAAAGGGAAAGCAGAAAACACGGCTGTTCTATAAGGAGGGGTTTGCAAGAAAGCCCGTCCAAAAGTCTGCCATGATAGATGTGATCCCTAACACCGTGGTGTATTCCAGCAAAACCAGCTTGATGGACAGGCTGTCCGCGCGGCAATGCGAGCTGTGTGGCAGAACTGATGTGGACATTGAAATGCATCATGTCAGAAAGCTCAAAGACTTGAAAGGCAAAAGCTACTGGGAGCGTTTTATGATTGCGAGAAACCGCAAGACTTTGGCGCTCTGTGCCGACTGTCACAAAAATTTACACAACGGCAAACTGAATTAACAAGTGGAGAGCCGTGTGCGCCGAAAGGTGCAAGCACGGTTCGGGGGCGAGTGTTCGGAAACCTGCCGCAGTAATGTGGTAAGGCGCTAGGCACTTAGCCTACATCGAAAACACGGACAATTTGAATGGACTGGCCCCGCAATCCTGTTCGCCTGCCTGGTGTTCACGCTGACCGCGCCCAACTACATCTGG
>CASTST010000212.1 GCA_949451655.1 uncultured Eubacteriales bacterium
ATTATTGGATTATAGGCAGTTTTCTATAGTCCGATAAACTGGGAAACTTTTAATTCATCGTAATAGAATGGTCTTCTGCACCGCCCTCATAGCGGTTTGTCATGGACGCGCTGCTGTCCCGTGTTATCTTGAGAACCTTTGCATTCCCCTCCAGTTCCGGCTTGTCCGGGTTCGTTTCCGCCCATGCCCCGATCTGGTTCAGGATTTCGTCCATCTCCAAGCGCTTATTATCGCTGGACGGCTGCGCCCGGTATAGGATTTGAAATGGATACTGCGCCTGATACCGTCCGCGCAGATAGGTTTTTGTTTTGTAGGCGGCCTGCATGGACAATACAGTCATACCGAAGTCTTCGCTTTCCAGATGTTCAAACGCAATCTTTTTGACCGGCTTGTCTGGAAAGCCATTCAGCCACGACAACAGTGCGCGGGCTACCTTCTGCACATCCCCGACCGGAGCAGGGATTTTATTTTTTAATTCCATCTAAAAATTCCCTCTTTGCGACTTTTCTCCAAGTGTGGATGTTTTCTTTTTTCGATTCTTCAAACCAATGTGCGGTTGCTTTTGCATGTGGTTTGTCAGAGAAAACAAGGTCTTTATCAGTTGCATGTTTCGGGCCGTGGAGCGGTCCCGCCATAACCTTTCCCTCGTGAATATAACTGCGCTTTAAGTATGTTGACGCTACAGCACTTATGTGCCTATACGTGCCGATTCTGTTTCTTTTTTGCAACTTTTCCTCTAGCTATGTTTTCCTATGTTTGAGTATGCTGTGCGCCAAATATGCGCCAAAAAACAAAGTTCAGAAAGATACTATATCTGCTAGCAAATGTTAAGGTTATCCGAAACGCCCTAACCTATGGCTCCTGTGCAGCGTGCCAGCCGATTTCAAGGGGCAAGGATGTTTCGCCCATTCTTGAGTGAACCCGGTCAATTTTGGCCGCGCTCCCCCGAAAAGTCGGGGCTATGTAGTTACTCATGCGAGCGGGTCAGTAACTACTTTCCCGCAAACATAAAAAAGCCGCCCCAGTGGAGCGGCCTAATTTCTTAGTCCATCAGAATTACAGCGCCAACAAGCATGGAAACCACAACGGAAACGATTGTTACTAAAGCACATCCACTACCGTTCCCCAGCAGGGCCATGCACACCGCCCCGGTGCTGCCGATCATTGCTACAGCGATCAGGCAGGCGAGCTTTACCAGCTGTGATCCTGTAAAGGCTGGTTGCCGCTCAATACGTTGGAGCCGGGCAGCGTTCAAAAAATGGTCTTTATCCTTTTCGGTATTTTTTAACGTGTCACAGAAATCCAAAAACGCTCTGCGGCTGTCAGTTTTTTTCATTATGTTCTACCTCCCTCTTAAATTGCAGATTATCTCGCGTCACTGCCTTTTTCTTGGCGCGGGCTTTCTCGGCGAGCTGGCCACGCATAAAGCCATAATGAAACGCGAGAATAATTCCACTGGAAGCATCTTGCCGGGCTTCTTTCAGTATGTCCACAATATCAGCGGGCGTTAAATCGAATCTCCCGGTATCAATGGTCATGATTTTTTCAATGTCCATTCTGCACCGCCTTTTGGGACTGCTCAAAAGCGCCCGCAAATTCCAACAGCTCATCGGACGCACCATGAAGGTATTCCAACGTTACATAAAGTGCATCTGCATATTTCCCCGGCGAATTAAATTCAAACACCTCGTGCAGCACATCAATAAGTGCAACACCAGCTTGCAATCCACAGGCAAGAATATTCAATCGGCCTGCGGAAAGATCTTTTTCCGTTTCCATAACACTCCTCCTTGAAATCAACGGGGGATTGTGATATGCTGTAACTGCAATCCCCCTGTGTGGTTGTGTGGGGTCTTTCCCATTGCTTTGGTCGGCGAGCGGGAAAGGGCCTTTTCCTATCGGTTCTCAAGCGTGAAGATAGCCCAGCGCAGCGTCCCCGCCATATCGGTATCCCCTTCGCGTTCGGCACGCTCTAGCAGGCTATAAAGCCGGTCTATGCGCTTCCAGTCGAGACTGCTCAACATACTGCATCCCCTCCAATCACGCCAGCAGGAACCGGCGGCTGGTGGTTTCCTTCATGTACCGGGCGGCAACCTCCGGAAGCTCGGCTTTCAAGGCCTTGCTGTCGAGCCTGGACGACTTTACAGTCTTATATGTCACCTTCCAGTCAAAGCCGGTCAGCGTGTCCACCTCACGGGCAGTCATTTCGGCTTTGATTTCATCTTGTAGGGATTCGATTTCCCCAGCCAGCTCGTCAGCCATGCGGCGCAGCTCGCGCAGTTCCTTCACCTTTGCATTCATAACGTCGATACTCATTTTGCTTTCCTCCATATTGAATCGGATTTGCCCGCCCTGCTCATCTTCCTGACTATTGCCCTCTCTTCGATACCGGCTCACTAGGGATATGGGGCAGGGCTTCACGAGTTTTCGTTCCCGTTGGGCTTTCTCCCTTGCTGTGATTATATTATACTATATCTGCGCAGATATTTCTATTAGCAATTACAACATATCTACACAGATATATTTGTTTATTTTCTATATATACACAGATAGACATTTGTGCTATAATTATGGCATGATGGAGAAGGTGTAATCTAAAATAAGTGACCAACAAAAGGAGATTCCTGTATAAACCAACGAGAGGAGGTTTGCCAAAAAAGAGATACT
>CASTST010000213.1 GCA_949451655.1 uncultured Eubacteriales bacterium
ACACCGTGTCCAGAAGCACCGCCAGGATAGAAAAATGCCCGCATAGCGCAAGGCTATACGGGCGTACCGGGGCGACTGAATATTACAATTTTCGCAGTTGTGGGTAGGACTACCCTTTAGAGGAGGCGGGCTTTTTTTGACAGGTCAGGGAGGTGGAAAATATAGAAAGACACGACAATACCTCCTCAACGGTTGCCGTATCTTTCAAATGGAAAGAGCCGATAACCGCATTTTAGTCTGCGTGTTATCGGCCCTGCGTCTATGCGTCTGGCTCTTTGATAACGGTTATTTGTAGATTTTTTGCACTAACTAAAGTTTCCTTTTTGCACTTTGGGCAGTAAAGGGGATAGTTTTTCAAAACACTGTCTTTTCTTATTTTATCACGTGTTTTGCTGCCGCAAATAGGGCAATATATCCATTCGCTTCTTTTGTTATGTAATAGATTTCCCAAGTTCATAAGCGGCAGATACTTCGGGTTTTCCCTCAATATCTCCTATGTCTCCGTTTCCTCCGGCAAGAACATGGCCGAGATTATCCCACTTCAAATGCTCCATCAAGTGATTGTAGTAGAGAAGAACATCATCAAAGTCGTGGCCCTCCGCAGCCATCAGCAGAGCAGAAGCCCTGCTATGTCCTCGCAGAAGATTGCCGTCCCCTTCTTCCAAAGCAAACAGGCGGTCAACAGCAGTTCTGATTTGCCCGCTCATATTCCAGTAATAGAGCGGACTGGCCAGCACGATCACATCGCACTCCCGCACTGCCGGATAAATTTTGTCCATGTCATCCCGCTGGACACAGGGACACTCTCTGCTGCTATGTCCTCCAAAGCAACCTTTGCAGCCGTGGATGTTCATGTTATTCAGAAAAAATTCTGTTACAGTATGGCCGACGCTCTCCGCGCCATTGGTAAATGCTTTAACCAGCGCGGAGGTGTTTCCGTTTCTGCGGGGACTGCCATTGAGAATGACAATTTTCTTGGGCATGGTGTTTTTCCTCCTTAAAACTTCTTTGCCAGAGCCGCCGCCTGTTTACAGCCGTCTGTCTTAGCAATATCACCGACATTCAGCACGCCCGGAACCAGAACCTCGCCCACCATCTTCCACTTCATCAGTGCGGCAGAGCGTTCTATGGGGACGCGCACACCGTCAAAGACGGACATATCATCTTCTTCACAGCAGGCAATCACAGCACACTCCTTGCCCGCAATATCCTTGCCGCCCACCACAAAAGAGAACAGGCGGTCAATGACGCCCTTAATCTGTGCGGGGATGGAATACCAGTAGACGGGCATAGAAAAAACCACTGCGTCAGCCTCCAGGATAGCGGGGGCAATCGTGTTAAAGTCGTCATCAAAGGAGCAGGCTTTTCCAGTCTTAAAGCAGGTTTCGCAAGCCCGACAGCCGCCCACATTTTTCAGCGCGGCATCAAAGCGGGTAACAGTATGGCCTTTCGCCTCTACCGCCTGGATGAACGCCTCCGTCATGGCAAAGCTATTGCCCTTCTTACGAGGACTGCCAGTAATAACAACAATTTTTTTGCTCATGTAAAATACCTCCTGATTTTGTGGGCTTGACTTTACCCACAACTGATAGTATTATTGTAGCAAGAATTAAACTAAAATCAAGTACGCACATATAAGTGCGATACTTACCTGGAGGAAAGTGTACTATGGGCGAACGCTGCATTTCAAAAGAGTGTCTTAACGATACGGGTTTTAGCTATACCCTGTCTTTAATCAATGGCAAATACAAAATGACAATCCTTTATACCTTGATGGAATTTAAGGTCGTGCGGTTTAACGAAATGAAAAAATATATTGGGGAAATTTCCTATAAGACGCTGAGTTCCACACTGAAAGAGTTGGAAAATGACCAATTGGTACATAGGGAGGAATACCCGCAAATTCCACCTAAAGTTGAGTATAGTTTAACAGAGCGTGGGAAGTCCCTTATGCCCATTTTGGATGGAATGTGCGAATGGGGCGAAAAAAACAGACTTCCGACCGCATGATTAGCGGCAAGCAGGGCAAGTGTATAACACTTGCAATTTTTGCTTCGCAAAAATGCTTGTTGGGGTGCCCCCAAACCCGCCGGAAGCCTCTGGACACCGTGTCCAGAGGCTTCCCTGTCGGCGGCCCCGTCGCTAACGCTCCTGGGCCTTATGCGCTTACAGCGCCACCACCTCCGAAAGTCTCTCCAGCAGTTCAGAGAGCGGTTCCCATAAATCCGCATAATCTTTTTGCAGAGCCTTGATTTCATTGGGGTAAACTCCTCCTTGGGTATTTGCCCGGACAGCAATCTGATTGAGATTATTTGCGCACCGCCTTTGCAGAGAGACGATTTCTTTGACAGGAGCGAGGTCAACATGAAGTACATAGCCGTTAAGAGCCATTTTCCGCATATAGGCCGAAAGGTTGCGGATGCCCACATCTGCCATACGTTCCCGGATTTTTGCCTGTTCATCCTGGGACAGCCAGACACAAACCGATGTACTCCGAATACGTTTCTTTCCTGCAACTACTGTTGACTGACTTTCGGAGCCGTAAGCCACTGATTTTTTGCTACTCATAGATACCTCCCATAAATTCAAATGTTGACAGTATTCCGATAAATCGGGCCTGGGGAATGATACTATACCAGCCCCTATGAAACCAGGGCC
>CASTST010000214.1 GCA_949451655.1 uncultured Eubacteriales bacterium
ATTCGGTTCAATCGGTCGGGGATCATCTCCCATCTGCAAAAGCATAATGCGTGTGCCGGGTGGATAGTTTTCCTTCATGCGCTGTGCAAAGCGCCTTTCCGCTTCAAATCTGTTCATGTTACATTCTCCCTTCGTCATAGCCGCATATTTCCGAAATGCGGGCTTTCAGACATTCGCTGCCGAAAATCGGTTTCATTTTCCATAAAGTAGTCATCGCCGCTGTTCCAAAACGAAACATACAAATCACCATCCTCCGTATTGATTTCTCGCTGTTCAAGTCCTTCGCCAAAGCCGTCCGCCGCCTGACCGGTCAATTCGTCAATCCATTCCTGTTCTTCTGCCGGGGAGAAGGCTTCCCGAAGACCGGTGCGGATCACACCGAACAGCTCGCCGTTCACATTTTCCACATCCCAAATGGCAGATATGAGCTTTGCTTTTGCGGATTCGCTGCCATCGAAATAGTCCGCCATATTGTTCATATCGCTGTCCTGTTCTTTTTGCAATAGCTCTCGGATGGCGTCCTCGTTGGCAATTCCATAGCCGTTGTCTACCTCGTACCAATCGCCGTATTCCGCATCGCTCATTTGAAATTTAAGGGGACAGTAGTAATTGACGGTAGCGCCGATAAGCTCGTCCGTCATGGCTTTGATGTCCTCCATAACTGCCTTTGGGGAATGATATTGACCGTAGACAATATTCTGTTCAAGTTCTTCCAAAAGCTCCGGTCTGGCATTTTCCACCATGTGTGCGCACAGGTTCGCGTCCTCCAAGGAGTGGGACGGCTTAAACAACATCGCTAAGCTGTTGCCGATATCCGAATCGGCGTAGAGCTTTACCTGAACATCCTGTTCTTCCTCATCACTGATCGGAATATTCGTAAGCCGCTGCCGGATTCCGATCTGCGCAAGTTCATATTGTAGGTTGAACCGATCCATCGGCAAAGTGAGGATTGCTGTCTGCCCTTGGTGGGATATGAGAGCATTAAACATGGCGCACCTCCGATTCGTTTAAGACCGCCGCGCCGAAGCGGGCGATGGTTACCGCCTGCACAATGAGACGGAAGGCTCTGTCAGATATGATATCGCTGTCTGACAGCTCGCATAGGGATATTTGTCTTTCTCCGGTCTGCAGTTCCTTGACCGCTTTCCACAAGGCATAGCCATCGGTGGAGATATCTCCAAGGTGAACGCTCTGCAAATCCACCTTGCCGTTTCTGTCCATATACCTTTTGGTTTTGATCCACAGAGGATGGTCTGCCGTCAGCAGGTATAGGACGGCAAGCGACCGATGGCTTGGCTTATACAGATTCAGTTTTTCGGATTCAAAAATCCGTTTGTGATTTTCGTTTTGAAAAATCATGTGTTTCTCATCCTTTCGTTGATATATTTTTGAGAGCCGTCTTTGGAACGGGATATGCTTCACCTCCGAAAATACAGATTTGACGGTTTCACTAAGAGATGCCGCGCCGCAGGAAAGCCGGATGTCCAGCACAGGGCATATCGGGACAGTACAGCCGTCCTTTTTTCTGTAGTAGAGGCAAAACCTGCAGTCGCAGTCTTTCTTTGTGTATTTGTATGGGCTGCGGTTTCTGCCGCCGCCTCGCTGTACACCGCCGGGCGGTCGTATCATGATTGCTTCCATGCTGTTGAGGGAAGGGGTATTGGTAAAATACATTTTGATCGCTCCTTTTTGTAAAATGAAAAAAGCCCGAAGTCTTTTGCAAAACTTCGGGCAGTGGATAGCAAAAAACGGCAGACAAGTTTTTGGTGACTTGTCTGCCGTCTGTGCAGATATTCAGTTGTACGGGAGTTCAAATCTATACGCAAAGCAAAAACAGCCGTTTTGCATCTACGAATATGCAACTTGAAATCCCGGCATTTGGGCAGCAAAAAAGCCCGATTTATCGGGCTTTTCGCGGAACATATCTTTTTTATGTTCCTATTATGGCGGAGAAGGAGAGATTTGAACTCTCGCGCCGGTTACCCGACCTACACCCTTAGCAGGGGCGCCTCTTCGGCCAACTTGAGTACTTCTCCGTTTAACCTGCACGGGCTCTCGCCCTATCAGCTTTATTATTATACACAGAAAAGGCGCTTCTGTCAACCTCTTTTCACAAAAAAGAAAGAATACATTTACCAATTCCCTATCTAAGCCATACAGGACTCTATATTGTATCTTTTTACAGATATATTTATTCTTGCTTTTTATAGAATTAGTGTATATAATGAAGAAAATGTGTTTACACATCATTTGCACTTAAATTTAAGGAGATACATATGTCGTTTGCAAAAGCAAAAGAATACCTGAAACAATATGGATTAGACAGAAGAATTATGGAATTTTCCGTTTCCTCCGCTACCGTAAAAGAAGCCGCAGCAGCAATCGGCTGCCAGGAAGAAGAAATTGCCAAAACACTATCCTTCCTGATAAATGATCAGCCCGTATGCATTGTAGCAGCTGGAAACTGCAAAATAGACAATAGTAAATTTAAAGCAGAATTTCATACAAAAGCAAAAATGATCCCTTTTGACAGCGTTGAAGAATTGATTGGGCATGCAGCCGGCGGCGTTTGCCCTTTTGGATTAAACGAAAATGTTGCCGCCGTATATTTAGATATATCACTTAAAAAGTTTGAAACAGTTTATCCCG
>CASTST010000215.1 GCA_949451655.1 uncultured Eubacteriales bacterium
ATGGCTTACAGGCCGCACAGCCGATCACGCGCTCGCTCACTGCCGGAAGCAGCTATGAAATCACATCCCCAATAATCGAGGGGTACACAGCCGACAAGCCGGTCGTATCCGGCACGATGCCTGCGGAAGATTTGACCGTTACAGTCACCTATACGGCAGTCCCGCCACCCGAACCGCAGACCTACAACCTGACGGTCAACTATCGTTACGAAAACGGCTCACAGGCCGCACAATCGGTCACGCGCTCGCTCACAGCCGGAAGCAGCTACGAGATCACTTCCCCGACTATCAAAGGCTATACAGCCGATAGAACGATTGTATCCGGAATCATGCCTGAAAGAGATTTAACGGTTCATGTTCTTTACCGCAAAGATTCTTCCGGTTCTTCGAGTTCTTCCGGCAAGTTTCCGGATGTCGCTGCGGGCGTAGAATGGAAGGACCCTCTTACATGGTTTGATATTGCGGAGGGGGTAGAATGGAAAGACCCTCTTACATGGTTTGATATTGCGGACGGTGTGGAATGGAAAGACCCGCTTACATGGTTCGATATAGCGGAAGGCGTGGAATGGATAGACCCGTTCAATTATGATTGGGGGTGATGCGCTATTTACGAAGAATTTGTAGTCATTTCCATGGACGCACTCAATGAAATGGCTCTCACAGTCCGGGCGAATGTTGGTTCCATTTTTAATATTTGCATCTATGCATTCATGGTTATTTCGGCGGTATACGTGGCCTTAGAGATCATTCACCAATTTGGCAAATAGGAGGGGTAGCAGGTGAAAAAGGCGGCTATTTTTATAACGATGCTTACCTGTTTTTTGTTTTGCGCAGTCCCCTGTTTTGCAGAAATTGACATCCCCTGGCCTCCGCCAACTTATGATATGCCGCGCACAGTCTTTACAACAGATATGCTGGAAGCATTGCCCAAAAGTTTAGAGCTGACATTCGGAGCTATTTCGAATACTGGATTGCGGATTTTTGGTGTCTTGACTTCTGTCTCCCTGATTTCAGGGATTTTTATTCGGCTTTTCCTGGATAAGCTGAACCTTTATAATGGCGTCTGGAAACGCGAGTTTCAGCGTCGTATAAAGGCCGAAGATCGAAAACGGCATCTTGACAGCATTGTTGATGATAAAGTCGCGGACATGGAAATTAACATGCTTGCCAAAGCGCGTTTCCGGCTTCGGAACCCTCTGGCCGATCTGAATGAAAAAATCTATCAGCGCGAACTGTCTTTCCAAGCGGAACAGGCAATCAGAGAACGGCATCCCGAGCGGGCTTTTGAAGAATCTATCTACAGAAGAGAGGTTTCCGCAGCTGCTGGGATTGAATTCATCCGGCGCAACCAAGTGTTGGCCGCTGAAAGTAAGGTTGTCAATCGGGAAACCAGTTTTACTGCCGAAGGTCTTTTTCGCTATCGTAATCCTAATTATGTAAGATTGCGAAAAGTGGATGATCGCTATCTTGCAGACGAAGCGGACAGGCAATATCGGGAGCAATGGCCGGAACGTTATGACCAACGACGTCAGATGTATGAAGAATTGGCCCGAGACTATGATGAGCGACGTGGCAGAAGATCACGCCGCCGAAGGAGGTAACGAAAATGCCCAAAAGGATATTTGTTATTTTGCTTGCTGTTCTGGTTCTGGCCTTCGCATCCGTCCCGACTTTTGCCGCTGACGGTTCTGGTCGGGGTGTTCTTTCATGGTTTTCGGATGTTGGTGGTTTCATTCGGGACATATTCGTCCCGGATGGCAACTACTTTAACAATCAGCTCTCCCGGCTAAACAGGCATATCAACAGCAGGTTTGCGGGATTGGGCGAGTTGTACCAGATGATAGACAGCTTTTTCAAAACATTAAGCAATCCCCCTCCTGTTTCCCTTAGCCTTACCATCCCCAACAACTTTCTGTTTTCCGGTTATCGCGGTACAAGGGTAGCTTTTATGGCCCCTGCACAGCCCTATTTGAAGCTGATCCGGGATGTTCTGACTGCTGCCGTTTGCCTGTTGACTGCGATCGTCTGTTATCACAAGCTGCGCACTTTTTTTACCGAGGGGGAATAACATGATTGTCGAGTTTTTCTGCAACCTCTTTTTTTCGATGGCTCATTTTTTAATCAATCTGCTTCCGAAGTTTCCGTCTTTCAACAGTCTGAACGTCTCCATGTCTCCGCTCTTTTATGTGGTTCGGCTGCTGAATATGTTTGTTTCCTTCCCAGTGGTCAGCAGGTGTTTGCTGGTTGTGCTCGTTGTCTACAACCTGAAATTTATATGGTCAATCTTTATGTGGTTATTACGTAAAATTCCGGGGGTGTCATAATGATAGATTTCGGTGCTATTTTCGGCAAGATGTTTGCTCCGATCGGTACGTTCTTCGGGCTGCTGTTCAAATGTGTTTTTGGCGGCGCCCTGCTTCTGATCTTCGGCGCGTTGGTCTATTTCTTTGTTCGGTACAAATTCAATCCTCTAAAGCTCGTACCGGATGATCTGCGACAGCCGTACATACGCAACAAGTGGCTTGATCTGTTCCGCT
>CASTST010000216.1 GCA_949451655.1 uncultured Eubacteriales bacterium
GCGCTTTGTAGGACGAACGGTGCGGGCGCTGTGCGAAGAAGTAAGCAAAACCGATCCGGATAAGATGACTGCACGCGCCGCGTCGCCGAGACCGATTCATTTTGAAAATAACGGTGTTCCTATCGGGGAATACTGTGATTTGGAAATCGTTTCGGCAGATACGTTCAGCCTATATGGAAAACTGAAAAATAAATAATTAGGATAGAGTGAAATATTATGGAAAATCTGAATAAAGAAATTGTTGAGACAGTAGAAAAGCTTGCAGCGCTGATTAAAGCGGACCCCCGCTACAATGCAGTAATGGAAACACAGGCGGCATATACCGGGGACGCTGAAATCGGAAAACTGCTTACGGAATATAATGTGCAGCAGGCAGCCCTGGCTGAGGCATGCAAAGGAACAGAGCAGGATGCTCTGCTTACCGCATCTATTCAGAAGCGGCTTGGCGAGCTTTATAATCAGGTGGTTGAAAATCCTGTATATCTTGCATATAAGGAAGCCAGCGATGCGTATAACGCTTTTTATCAGGCTGTAAGTCAGGAGCTTGAATTGGCGCTGAATGGCAAACAGGCGGGATGCACTCATGACTGTTCCACCTGCAGCGGATGTCACTGAACGGTTGAACCTACAAAGAAAGCAGAGGACGCTATATGACGGCAATGATGGAGCAGTACCTGAAGACCAAAAGTGAATATCAGGATCATATTCTCTTCTATCGGCTCGGCGATTTCTATGAGATGTTTTTTGAGGATGCCCAAATTGCTTCAAAGGTCTTAGGATTGACCCTCACCGGTAAAGATTGCGGTGAGCCGGAACGGGCGCCCATGTGCGGTATCCCTTATCATTCTGCCGAGGGTTATATCGGAGAGCTTATCAAGAACGGATATAAGGTTGCCATCTGTGAGCAGATAGGGGAACCAAAGGGCGGAAAATTGCCTATGAAACGAGAGGTTGTCCGGGTTGTAACTCCGGGAACCGTAATCGAATCGGATTTTCTGCCGGACAGCCGAAACAATTATCTGGCAGCAATCTATTTCGGTGATCTTACAATCGGCGTTTGTTTTGCGGATCTCTCTACCGGAAAAGTGCGGGCAACGTATTTTGCCGGCATCGGCGCGGAAGAGGATTTGCTGAGCGAACTTGCAACCATCGGTCCGATTGAAATTATCACCAATGCCGATCTTGCAAAGCAGGCGGCGCTGCAAACCTTTGTGCAGGAGCGGGGCATTCTCTGCACCGGAAAACTCAAATCCTATTTTGAAGAATCCACTGCTTTGGAGTGGTTTACCGAAATTGCAGGCACATACGGTCAGGGGCAGGAATCTTTCCAGCCTGCGATGTACGCCTGCGGCGCAGCCTTCGGATATTTCGCCGATATGCAGAAATCAGATTTGTCTCACTTTGAAGATATTGCTTTTTATGAAAATACGCAGTATCTGGAAATGGACACAAGTACCCGTCGAAATCTGGAGCTTATGGAAACCATGCTGGATAAGGAGAAAAAAGGCTCTCTTCTTGGAGTGTTGGATAAAACCAACACTTCTATGGGGCGTCGGCTTCTCCGGTCGTTTTTGGAGCATCCTCTGCGTGACGTGAAGAAAATTGTTACCCGGCAGCGATCAGTTGCAGAGCTGGTGTCCAATCATATGCTTCGGGAGGAAATCCGCCATCTTCTGACTTCAGTATTGGATATGGAGCGGATTCTTACAAGAATTCTGTATGGAACCGGCAGCGCCCGGGAACTGCGTGCGCTGGCACAGTCCATTGAAGTATTGCCCCAGGTTAAAACCTTGCTGCAAGCTGCAGAATCCGTGCAGCTTTCCGCAATCTGGGAAAATATTGATTCACTGACTGACATTTACGATCTTCTTTCCACTGCTATTACAGATAACCCTCCGTTTCTGGTGCGGGAAGGCGATATGATCCGGGATGGCTATGACACACAGGTGGACGAGCTTCGTTCTATTAAAAATCATGCGGAAGATTATATTAAAAAGCTGGAAGAAAAAGAACGGGAAGAAACAGGAATAAAAAATCTGCGGATCGGCGTCAACCGGGTGTTTGGCTATTATATTGAAGTAACCCGTTCTTACAGTGACCGGGTTCCGGAGCATTATATCCGTAAACAGACCCTTACCAATTGCGAACGCTACATATCAGAAGAATTGAAAGAGCTGGAAGGCACCATTTTGGGCGCTGAGGATAAACTGAAAAATCTGGAATATCAGCTGTTTTGTGAAATACGGGATGTTGTGATCAAAAATGCATCCCGCGTGCGCAAAAGCGGCGCGGCTGTGGCAGAATTGGATGTATATGCAAGTCTTGCGCAGGTTGCGGCGCGCAATCAGTATGTCTGCCCGGAAGTGGACTACAGCGACGTACTGATGATTAAAGACGGTCGCCATCCTGTGGTGGAACAGTTCGTGCGGGATTCTTATTTTGTTCCAAACGATGTGCAGCTGGATACTGATGAAAATCGGCTCATGCTGATTACGGGACCGAATATGGCGGG
>CASTST010000217.1 GCA_949451655.1 uncultured Eubacteriales bacterium
AACATCATCAGCATATAGTTGCCGATCATTGCACCATATCCGTATAGATGCCATTTGGTGCCCTTTGGTTCTAGTATGTGGAAGGAAAGAGCGGCACTTTTCTGGCTGGCGCGCCCGACGGAAAATTCCATAACCATGATCGGCAGACCAAGGATGAGCAGAAAAAATAGATAAATCAGCACAAATGCCGCACCGCCATATTGTCCGGTGATATATGGGAACCGCCACACGTTGCCCAGACCGATGGCGCATCCCGCCGAAATCAGCAGAAAGCCGAGCCGGGAGGAGAATTTTTCTCTTTGCAATTTCAACACCTCATCGCATTGTTTGTCCCGGAAACTGCTTGAAAATATCAGAAAAGACGATATATAGACATTTCAGACAGCCCCTGTTCCCTCCCGGGATTCCACACCTGTTGCAGAAGCGGAAAGGGATTTACAGGTTCCTATTCTAAAGGATTTTTTTGCAAAAGTCAATCTTGGGAAAGGCTCCGCTGGGGAACTTTTCCGGATTTTCAGAAAACAGAGATATTGCAAGATGGGGCAGAATAGAATAGGAAAGGAACAGAATAGAACGATAGGGGAGGGAACATCTTGTTTTGTCGGGTCAGCGATCTGAAGCGAAAATATGTGATCAATGTGCGAAACGGAGGCAGGTTGGGAACAGTTGCAGATGTGGAACTGGATACCGCGACTGCAAAAGCAACCGCACTGCTGATTAAAGGACGGCTGCGGCTGTTTGGGCTGCTGGGACGGGAAGAGGATGTCGTGATCCGGTGGACAGACATTGAGGTGATCGGGGAAGATACCATCCTTGTCAACCACGAGCTTCCGCCTTACGAGGCAGGAGGAAAATCCAAAGGCCTTTTTCATATTCTGACCGAGGAGGATTGAACTCCTCCCCGGAAAATCACGGAAAAGGGCTTGACAGCTTTCCACGATTGTGTTATGATCAACATCATAAATAAAGTAGAACAGCTTATCTGTTCTCACCTCGTCGCCAAAAGGCGGCTGGTCAATACCAAACTGCCCACAGTTTTTCTGAGGGACAGGATGTGTTTTGATTGAGTGTGGGCAAAGCTGTCTGCGCTCAGTTTTATTTTTGTTATGAATAGGTTTTGGAGGTGTATTGCATTCGCATGAAGGATTTGCTCATCAATGAGGAGATCAGGGATAAGGAGGTCCGTTTGGTTGGCACCGACGGAGAACAGCTCGGGATCGTTTCGATCTCGGTCGCCCAGAATATGGCCATTGAAAAAAATATGGACCTTGTAAAGATCGCTCCTCAAGCGGTACCGCCTGTGTGCAAGATCATGGACTATGGCAAGTTCAAATTTGAGCAGGCAAAGCGTGAGAAGGAAGCAAAGAAGAATCAGAAGGTGATCGAGATCAAGGAGGTACGCCTTTCCTTGAATATCGACACCAACGACTTCAACACAAAAGTCAACCGCGCGATCAAATTCCTCGAAGCGGGGGACAAGGTGAAGGCTGCCTTGCGTTTCAGAGGCCGTGAGATGGCGCATCCCGAGCTTGGTGTGAACATTATGCAGAGATTCACCGATGCGGTTGCTGCTGTCGGGGTCGTCGAGAAACAGCCCAAGATGGAGGGACGCAGCATGGTGATGTTTGTGTCTCCAAAGCCTGTAACCAATACTAAGGGAGGAAAATAAAATGCCTAAGCTGAAGACCCATTCCGGCGCAAAAAAGCGCTTCAAACTCACTAAAAACGGGAAGGTCAAGCGCGCTCATGCGTACAAAAGTCATATCCTGACCAAAAAGGACACCAAGAGGGGACGCCGGCTGCGCCAGGGAACCTATGCGGATAAGACAAACGCGGCAACCATCAAGCTGCTGATCCCTTATAAATAACTTTGAATCGCTGAAATATAACGGAGGTAAAAGGATATGGCTCGTGTTAAGGGCGCAATGATGACGCGCAAAAGAAGAAAAAAGACGCTGAAGCTTGCAAAAGGTTATTTTGGTGCAAAGAGCAAGCTGTTTAAAATGGCAAAACAGCAGGTCATGAAATCCGGTAACTACGCTTTTATCGGAAGAAAGCAGAAAAAGCGTGACTTCCGCCGCCTGTGGATTACCAGAATCTCGGCTGCCTGCCGGATGAATGGTGTCAATTACAGCTCTTTCATGAACGGACTGAACAAAGCCGGTGTAACCCTTAATAGAAAGATGCTGTCCGAGATCGCGATCAACGATGCTGCGGCATTTACTGCATTGGTCGAAAAGGCGAAAGCAGCGCTTTAAATAACCGTTTCGTATGCGCCCGCGTCTTTGACGACGGGCGTATTTCATATTCAAAGCCGCTTTGAATATGAAATACGCCCATTGAATGTATGGAAATACAGACTATCTCCAGAAAAGGTGGCGTTTTATGCATTCCAGAGAGATTACTTCCCGGGAAAACCCGGAAGTAAAACGATATGTGCAGCTTGCGGGCTCCCGAAAAGAACGCAGGCAGACGGGGCTTTTTGTCACCGAGGGGCTGAAGATGACCTGCG
>CASTST010000218.1 GCA_949451655.1 uncultured Eubacteriales bacterium
CAATGCAATCCGCATTCCAAGTTTCTTACATATCTCAATATTATACTGTAAAGCTTTCGTATTATAAGACAACGTACCCTCTGTAATCTCTATAATCAGATTGCCGCGCTTAAATTTATATTTATCCAAAACCTCTTTCAAACGGTCGGCAAAATCAAAGCTTGTAATCGAATATCTTGTAAAATTGCAGGAAATACAAAGATCTCTATATTCGGTATCATTCCATTCTTCGAGCTGCGCGCATACATGAGAAAATATATAAAGATCATGCTTTGTAACCACATCGCTTTGCGTCATCATTTTAATATAATCTTCAGGGGAAATCAGCCCTTCTTTTGGATTGTGCCACCGAGAAATTGCCTCCGCACCGAATATTTTCCCATTTCTGTCCACAATATATTGCAGGTATATCTTGAACTCTCCGTTGTCTATACCATGCATCAAATTCTTTTGAAACCGCTCATTACGCAAGCTATCCTCCACAATTTTCTTGGTACTGAACGCATATTTTACTTCGTTTTTCTGCGCATGGAGATATCCCTGCTTCGCGTTATAAAAAGCAAATTCACTGTCAGCGTCCATATTATCCTCTAAACTGCAAACGCCCGCACAAAAGAGACCGGCATATTCACTGCCAAATTCCGAAAGATACGTGTCAAGACCATTCATAATACTCTCAATGCGCTTCTCCGCCTCGGTGATATTTGCGCTTTGATATAAGAAAGCAAACACTCCTTCGTTCATAATCGCTATGTATTCAACTGCTGCGGTCTGCGTATTCAAAAACACCGATACATAACGCTGGACATCTTTGCTGACTGATGCTCCATATTGTTTATTAAATTCTTTTTCATCAAATGCGATATAAGCAATAAAATAAAGGCTTTTGCTTTTATCCGAAATCAAACTATTAAAACAATATGCATAATACTTGTCGTTTCCTATTCCATATGTGGGATCAAGCATGTCGTATCTCCTGCTTGATTTTCGCTTTTTTATAATATAAATTACCAAAATAAGAACTGTTGAAGAAGCACAGCCGAACCCTATCGCAAAAAAGTATATCCATTTTCGATGGAATCCGTTGTTACCGTTTTGTGCCACATAAGCAGTAACCATTAAAAGCTTCTGCTCCGTTGTTATTTCACCCAGCTCCCTCGAGACTTCGGATATCAATTCTTCGGATGCAATATCTGTAAATGCAATTCGGACATTTTTCTTTTGACCGTCTATTTCAACACTGCAAATATTCTGTGCTTCTTTCAGAAGAGCAGAATCCATTTCATCCGCAAGAAAAGCCGAAATAACTTCCGCCTGAGAATTTTTCGCCATCCTCTGCTGTTCATTTACTGAATCTGCATTTATATAACGAAATTCATAACCCGTTTTTTCCGACAATAATGCATACATTTCAGGCATCAAACCCAAATATTGCTTTTCTTTGCTATCATAATACTCAATCGGATAAAGATCAGGATTCCCCGCAACAAACACTGTTATCTGCGCGGCATAACTATAGGTGCATCCCGCCGCAATAAAAAAAACAACACTGCAAACCGCCGCTATCAAACTTGATATTTTCCTGCTTTTTCTTAATCGTTGCTGCAACATTTCTAAGCATCCCCCCATTTTTCTGACCTTCCGTAATCTACTTCAGATTGATTTTTTGACGCTCGATGCGTCCCCAAGACATTTTCTTTTTCCGATATCCAATAAAAGCGGCTGCACGTACGAATGCAAGAATAAACCGGAGGAAAGTTAATTCTATAAAGCACAATAACACAGCCTTTAATGCATCTGAGACGGAAAGTTTCATTCCCGTTGTATATACCCGGGAAAAGAAAGCGGAAAGCGAAAGAATTGAGCTGAATACTGCATAAATCATAAAAAACATAATCATAAAACGAACATTCAACATATCAATAATCCAAGCAATAACCATTGTGACAAAGCCAAATAATTCAATAAAGGGTGAAAGCAGTTCATATAGTAAAAAATACAAATAAGATACAAAACTGACAGCTCCGCATTTAGGATTGAAAAACAAATGACGATGTGCGCGCATACTCTGAAACAGTCCCAAATGCCATCTTTTGCGCTGCTTGCATAAATCTCTGAATCGTTCCGGCGCCTGCGTCCAGCAAACGGCGTCGCTGGAATATTTAATACAGTAGTCATAGCGCAGTATTCGTGAAGTTTAATCACCAACTCCATATCCTCGCCCATCGTATTGTGATTATAACCGCCGATTGCTATAACCATATCCTTTTGAAAAAGCCCAAACGCTCCGGATATAATTAAGGAACCATTAAATTTATCAAAAAGTATTCTGGATGCCAAAAAAGACCGATCATACTCCAGCACCTGCATACTTGCAAGAATGCCGCCAGGCATCCTGTACTTTGCTACCTTTCCATCTTGAATCTGTACGCCATTTGAAATATGAATTACTCCGCCGACTGCTATGATATTATCCCGCTCTAAAACGGGCTGCGCAATTTTT
>CASTST010000219.1 GCA_949451655.1 uncultured Eubacteriales bacterium
CGCCTATGCGGCGGGCACCAGAGGGCGCTGCCCTCTGGACTCCCGCTGGGGCTTTAGCCCCAGACCCCGGGATGCGATAGCATCCCTGCTTCGCCTGCGGGCGGGACGGGGGTCAGGGTGCGTGTATCAGTGTTTATACGGTTATGACCGGCCCGCCAGAACGATTGCGGGCCGGTCGGTTTCCTGCGGTAAAAGAATAAAGACTTTTAATAATTTACGAATTTGCTTGTATTTAATTGTTTTCTATGGTAAAATATATAAAATCAGTTTGAAGGAGTATTAACAGATGATAGTGAACGAACAAGATAATCATGAACAAAACAGCATAGATCCTGTAAAAGAACCGTCCTTAGAGCAATGGAAGACACTATACGGCCTGGCTGCTGAGCTGAAAAAATTAGCGCCTTGGAAATCATTACGTGATCACAACCTGCTCATGATCGAACTTCCTAAAAAAGACGAGCCGGTTTTCTGTTCTGTCATGGGTGGTGGAAGCATGACCTTTGGCATTTCCGTATATCCGGATTATAATTCTTTCTTCCGCCTTAACCAGCTGCTTCAAGCTGAATCGCACATAGATAATATGCTGCAAATGATGAACCAGCGCTGCATTTCCTGTCAGTTTGGTGATCGGGATGAGATTGAGCCGGCAGATCGTAAAATCATTAA
The DNA here is from genome assembly GCA_949451655.1 of uncultured Eubacteriales bacterium. Taxonomy (GTDB): domain Bacteria; phylum Bacillota; class Clostridia; order Oscillospirales; family CAG-272; genus Avispirillum. Next base: position 670 of record CASTST010000219.1, read on the forward strand.
AGCACTTGGGCTGCGCTTCCGCGGGCAGAACCAGTGGACATACTTCCGGTCAGTAAATCCCGGACAGTTCCCATGGTATCTGAATGCGGACGAGGCAGACATCCTGATACGCACAATGGAACAGCTTCTTCCTGCCTGCCGCAGTTATATGAATGGAGAAGTATCGATTGATTTTGAAGAGCAGGTTATGCTGCGGCGGTATTATTCGGAAGAAGAGGACAGCTGGAAAATGGAATCGTTTTCCACGCAGAATTTTCAAATCCCCCTTTCAGGCATTCCGCTCACGCTAACGGACGAAGTTGAAATGGCGCGGCTGAAAAAAAAGAAAAAAACAAAGGCTGTATTGGAACTGGCAACTGCTTATATTCCGATTCCCTTTAGAAGCAAGGATGGGTTGATACGAACGCCTCACTTAGCGGTTCTGATGGACAGAAATACAGAAACAGTAATTCGTCAGAAAATCATGTCAGATCCGGAATCAAGTGAAACGGTTCCTGCGGATATGCTGCTGGATTATGTTATGGACTATGGACGGCCTTCCGCACTTCATGTACGCACTGTACAGGATGCAATTTCATTACAGGATCTTTGTTCAGAATTGGGGATTCGTCTCCATGCAGGCGGAAACATGGATTTGTCAAACGCCCTCTTTTTTGAATTTATGTGTCAGTTGGGGCAAGGGTTGAATGAGGACTTTGACGATGACGAGGGCGAGGACGACGACGATGATGATTTTTTCTTCTGAGGAAAACGGTAATAACCTATATTTTCAGCTGGCATAAACTGATATCTTCGATATTTTATTGCTGATATATTTTCATTTCACTGCGGCACTCCATTTTAAGAGGAACCGCCACGCAAAGCATGGCTGCAAATTTTTTCTCACATCAGAGAAATTCATCTCGCGTAGGGATAACAACGCGTTTTTCGGGCAGGAAGCTCCCGGACTGGGAGACATCCTGCCCTTACCTATCCCCTGCGGACTGGCAAATGTGCCTGTTTTTCCGTGTTCGCGCCTCCAAAAAACTGCAAAATCCCTCTTTCTAAATTGCAGCAGGTTTGTTATAATAAGAGGGTGTTTGAAATCATGGCATGATTTCAATTTACTGGAAAAGGAGCGGAGCATGAACGCTAGAATATCCGAGCTGCGCGAACAGCTGCGGTATCATAACCAAAAATATTATGACGAAGACGCCCCAGAGATTACTGATTTTGAGTATGACACGCTTCAGCGGGAGCTACGCGCATTAGAGGCGGCGCACCCCGAGGATGCGGACCCGGAATCTCCGACCCGCCGGGTTGGAGGGACAGCGTCTGAAAAATTCTCCAAGGTACAGCACGCCTATCCGCTGGAAAGCCTGCAGGATGTATTTTCGTTTGAGGAACTGGAAGATTTTTTTGAACGGGTACAGGGGACGCTTGCACAGCAGGCAGAAACAGAATCCACGACCCCCATACCGGAGCAGGCTGAATATGTGGTTGAACTCAAGATTGACGGGCTTTCCGTCGCGCTTGAGTATGAAAATGGAGTATTTGTGCGTGGAGCGACCCGCGGCGACGGCCAGGTCGGCGAAGACGTGACCGAAAACCTGCGCACCATTACAGATATTCCGCAGAGGCTGGAAGGTGCGCCGCCGCATCTTATAGTACGCGGCGAGGTTTATATGAAAAAGCAGGTATTTGAGGAATTGAATGCTGCTTTGGAGCTTGCGGAAAAGCCTTTGTTGGCCAATCCTAGAAATGCGGCGGCGGGTTCTCTGCGGCAGAAGGATAGTAAGGTTACGGCGGCGCGTCGTCTGTCAATTTTCTGTTTTAATATACAGAACAGTGAC
>CASTST010000220.1 GCA_949451655.1 uncultured Eubacteriales bacterium
GTATACCAATTGCATATAGTTATCATTTGTGCCGGAAGAAACAGATTGAGCCAAATTCGGATCCATCCAATAGTACCTGCCTCTGACCCCGCCGATTATCGTTTTGTCTGCAAACGTGTAATAGCTGTGATCACAAATATGACCGCCTGCGGCGGTGTCATAACGACCCGCATTGGTGCGAAAAGAAAGGCTTGCGGAAAGCAGGACGCCTGTTAAAAAATAACTCCTAATGGAAGTAGGAAAAGCAATTTGGCAATCTTGTTTGTTTTGCGCTTCATAGCAGTCTCCTCTCAAACATTTTACAATACGGAAAGCTCTACTTTGTGATACGCTGTCAGGAATACACTTCACCTCCATTATATTCAATTTGGATGTTGCTTGCCTTGTATATTACTGTTATAAGCATATAATATATCGTTTTATATGTCAAGTATAATTGCACAAATATACCAAAATTTAAAATGCTGCACCAATAAAAAGACTCCTCACGGGGGATTCGTTTTCGAATCCATAGAGCATCCCGCACAGCACCCCAAACTATAAAAGGCCCCCATGTGCTGGAGCCGCATAGCGGATCCTAGGGTGCTGTCGCGACAGTGACTGAGGGATTGTAATACTATCATTTTGCAGAATCCTAAAATCGACAGTACCACTTAGACAATTCCTCCGTCACGGCTACGCCGTGCCACCTCCTTTTACACAAAGGAGGCTTAAGTTTGTAAAAGGCCCCTTGTGCGGGGATTTGTTTTCGAATCCCTAGGGCATCCCGCAAAGTACCCAAACTATAAAAGGCCCCCTTGTGCAAAGGGGGCTCCCGCGCAGCGGGTGGGGGATTGTTTCGCTGTCGTTTTGCAGGTTCTTCTGTATACAATCCCCGTATTTTAACCTTATTATATATCCAGCGAATAGGGACCGTCGTTGCAGTCCGTACGAATCAACCACTGCCCGCGGGTGAAGTCCGGAATATCCATCGGACGACCGCCGCCGGCAATAGACACTTCCGACAGGGGCGTAATCGCCATCCAGGACGCCATATCATATGTGTCAATGACAGGCTGCCGGTTATTCAGAATTCCATCAAAGAATGCAGAATATACCAACCAGTCCATACCGTCATGACCGCCCTTAACACCCTCCTTTAAGTAACGCTGCCAAATAGGATGTTCCCATTTCTCCCTGTATTCGTCCAGATTTTCGTAAATTTTGTTTCCGGATTCGCCGAGACTATCCAGAAAAACTGCTTTGGTCAGCTCGGTATAGCTTCCCTTTGTGCCGCGAACAGTAAATCCGCGGGAATAGTGGCGGGGCAGCGAAGTATCCAATGTTAGAGTAATCAATTCCCCGCCGGTGCATTTGATATTGGTTTTAATAATGTCTCCCTGGGAGAACAAAGCTGTGCGCAATTCCGGTTTGACATCCTCATGATTGCTGGCATATTCATTTAATCCCCACGCACCGGAGGACATGGAAGTCAGCGAAAGCATCCGATTTCCCCGGTTGACGTTCAGAACCTTTGCAATAGGACCAAGTTCATGGGTGGGATAATTCTCGCAATTCCGGTTTTTGTAGTTGTGCAGCCGGTAATGCCGCTTTTCTTCTCCGTGGGTAATTTCATACCGCAGATCATGATGATATCCGCCTTCGCAAGCGGCAACCTTTCCGAACAGACCCTGCCGAACCATATTCAGCACCATTAGTTCATCCCGTCCGAAGCAGCAGTTTTCCAGCATCATGCAGTGTCTGCCCGTATCCTCATAAGCGCGGATCAGTTCCCAGCAATCGTCTATCGTATACGCGCCGCCAACTTCACAGCCCACATATTTCCCTGCCCGCATAGCGGCAACTGCGGCAGGCACATGATTTTCCCATGCAGAAGCGATTACCACTGCTTCCACATCGCTGTCCTCAATCAGAGCCCGATAGTCTGTAGTATACTTCGGTGCATATCCTTTTTTCTCCAAAACGCCCTGCTGTCCGCGCACCGCACGATCCTCGTAGCGGTCGCAGACATATGTAATGCGAATAGAATCCATATCGCAAAGAACGCCAATCAGCGTGCTGTATCCACGTTCACCAAGCCCGATGACGCCTACTTTTATTTCTTGATTCATGTTTGAATGCTCCCTAAAAAATAAATTTCCCCCGCATTATATCACACCCAGCGCATATGTCAATAAGTTTTTGTAAAGAAAACATTTTTCTTTACAAAAATATAAAAAACGTGCACCATATAAGGTACACGTTTCACCTGCGATTTAAATCGCTGGTGGGGGAAGCTGGATTCGAACCAGCGAAGTCACTGACAACAGATTTACAGTCTGCCCCCTTTGGCCGCTCGGGAATTCCCCCATATTCAATTTGCAGAATCTTTCTTCCTGCTGTGCGCTGTGAGAACGCAGCTCACATTGTAAGATGCGATGGAGCTGGTGGACGGACTCGAACCCCCGACCTGCTGATTACAAATCAGCTGC
>CASTST010000221.1 GCA_949451655.1 uncultured Eubacteriales bacterium
ATATCATTGGGATTGCAAAGGAAAAACTGAATTTGCGCCTTCCGGAAGAAATTATTTTTTATAATGACCTGTATAATTGATGTTGTATAAAGGATGTCCAATTATGGAATGTGAAAAGAAGTATTTAGAGACGCCTTCGGGCGCTGTGCGTATTATTGGGCATGCAGCCATATCCGATGCTGTGCGTGCGCTTTTTATTGATGCAAACTATCGCTTGCCGGATGCTGTATGCAAGTTGATTTTCCATGCAAAATCCTGTGAGCGGGATGCAGTTGCCCGGGGTGTGCTGGATACGCTGGAGGATAATATTGCAGCGGCGGATGAGCTGGATGTGCCGATTTGTCAGGATACCGGAATGGCTGTCCTGTTTTGTGAAATCGGGCAGGGTGTGTACATAGATGCAGTGCTGGAGGATGCGGTCAACGAAGGCGTTCATCGGGCATATGTAGAAGGAAGTCTGCGCAAGTCTATCGTACGGGATCCGTTATATGACCGGACCAATACAGAGGATAATACGCCGGCAGCTCTGCGGGTTTCATTTTCAAAAGATCCGGATCTGGTGGGAGCAATTCGTCTGACTGCTGCACCCAAAGGATTTGGAAGCGAGAACATGAGTGCAATTCGGATGTTTACACCTTCTGCTACTGAGGATGAAATTGTGCAGTTTGTTGTGGACAGCGTGCTGCGTGCCGGTGCCAATCCGTGCCCTCCTATTATTGTGGGAGTGGGCATTGGAGCAAACTTTGAAGGCGCCGCACTTTTGGCAAAACAGGCGCTTCTGCGGGATACGCCTGCTGAGGATGCTCGTTATAAGGGACTGGAGGAAAAGATGCTGCGGGCGATCAACCAAACGGGGATCGGTCCCCAAGGGTTTGGCGGCGATACTACAGCTTTGGCTGTCCGTGTGAATCATGCGCCTACGCATATTGCCGGGCTGCCTGTAGCGGTAAATATTAACTGCCATGTTTCCAGACACAAATCGGTTATACTGTAATAAAGAAAAGCTTCCCTTAATGGGAAGCTTTTCTTTATAATCCAAGCCTCCCAGCAAGGGAATGTGGATTGCCGCAAGCTCTATCATACTTTATGCCCCCCTTGTGCAAAGGGGGGCACAGCAAAACTCGGAGGGATTGTTTGCATAGACTGCCTATTTGAAGAATATCCAAAATGATAGTAGGACAATCCCTCAGTCTCCGCTACGCGGATCCAGCTCCCTATGGAGCCACGTAGTGGATCCTCACATGGGAGCCTTTGGGTTTGGGTATTGCGCTGGAACGCCCCTTGCTGGGGGAGGCTTTTTATTATTGTGCATCATTGATTTTGGTGGCATAGAGACAGCTACCGTCTCGTCTGATAATTATAATTACGATTTATCAACTGTGATATGAATATCACCGCTGGTAGTGGTGATTTCACAGGTTGAAGCAGAAGAATCAGAATCCGGCGCATATACATCGCCGCTGGTAGTATGTGTAATAAAATTTTTTACACTGCGCAGGGATCCTTCTACGTCTCCGCTGACCGTTTTAATTGTCATTTCTCCTCCATCGCAGCTTTCTAAAGAAACTTCTCCGCTTGTGCTTTTGATAAACATATCTGTTTCACAGACGACATCTTCCAGAGAGATATCTCCGCTGGTAGTGATCATATGGAGTGAATCTGCAACAGAATTTTCCAGCTCGATTTCACCGCTTGTAGTTTTTAGATCTACAGAACCGCCTGTGAGATTTTTTCCGGTTATATCACCGCTGACGGTTTTACCGTGCCATGCGTCCCCAGTTCCCGATTCAAATGAAATATTTCCGCTGGTGGTTTCCAGTTCTGCTTCCCGGAAGGTAAAGGAATCCGATACAACGATGTCTCCGCTCACACTGACGGCACGCAGTTTTTCATATTCACCACGGGGGAGATAAATCTGCATTTCAAAATCAGATATGCCGAAAAATACATCGATATGTTCATACCATTTCCGCAGATCCTTCCGCGAGATTTCAAGAGTATTATTTTTTACGGAAACACTGTGGACGATTTTTTCATTTTCTTCGCAGACTACTTCACAGGTATCTCCATCGGAGGGAAGAAATATAATGTCGCTTTCTTCCGCTTTCACATTGATGTTTTCAAAAGAATCGGTTATAGTGTAAGTCGTTTTTTCAAATTTGGCTGTGTTAAACTGTGTAAAACGAAATCCTACGGATGCTGCTGCGGCGCAGGCTATGACACAGCCTACAACAATACATATGGTTGCTATAATAATCCACATTTTTTTATTCCTTTTCATGTTTTTGACCATGCCTTTGCTTAGATTTTTGTTTGGGTAAACGTATTATTATTGTTGTTTGCTGGA
>CASTST010000222.1 GCA_949451655.1 uncultured Eubacteriales bacterium
AGCGGCGCAGGCAGTCTGACCGCATATCTGATCAGTATTACAGATGTGGATCCTCTCCGCTTTGATCTGCTGTTTGAGCGCTTTTTGAACCCGGAGCGGGTAAGTATGCCCGATTTTGATATTGATTTTTGCTATGACCGGCGGGACGAAGTAATCCAGTATGTGCGCGAGAAATATGGTGAGGATCATGTGGCGCAGATCATTACCTTTGGCACAATGGCTGCCCGTGCAGTTGTGCGCGATGTGGGTCGTGCCCTTGGTATGCCTTATGGGGAAGTGGATGCTGTAGCACGCCAGATTCCGCATACATTAAATATGACGTTGGAACGCGCCTTGGAGGGCAAGGAACTTTCTGAAATGTACGAAAGCGATCCAAAGGTGCGGCGGCTGATTGATGTCGGTCGCGCATTGGAGGGTATGCCCCGGCATGCTTCCACCCATGCGGCAGGCGTAGTGATTACGGAAAATCCTCTGACAGACCATGTGCCTCTTGCTGTGAATAACGGGGTGTGCGTTACCCAGTATAATATGGATACGGTAGCGGAACTGGGACTTTTAAAATTTGACTTTCTCGCGCTGCGGTATCTGACGATTATCGCAGCGGCGGAAAAAGAGATTATCCGCCAGAACCCTGACTTTTCCATGTCTGCGATTCCATTGGACGACAGAGCAGTATATGCAATGCTTTCAAAGGGAAACACGGACGGCGTCTTTCAACTGGAATCCGGCGGCATGCGGCAAATGCTTACCCAGCTTTTACCGGAAAATATAAATGATATTATAGCAGCCATTGCCCTGTACCGTCCCGGTCCGATGGATTCTATTCCACGGTATATTGAGGCACGTCACGGCAAAAAGCCCGAAATGCTTATCCCGCAATTGGAACCGATTCTTTCCTCTACCTATGGCTGTATTGTGTATCAGGAACAGGTCATGCAGATTTTCAGAGATGTTGCCGGATATTCTCTGGGACATGCAGATATTGTACGCAGGGCGATTTCCAAAAAGAAAACAGATGTGCTGCTCAGCGAAAAGGAAGCATTCGTACAGGGTGCGGCGGAACATGGTGTGTCCGGTGAAAATGCGGAGAAGCTGTTCGATGAAATTGCTGCTTTTGCAAATTATGCATTTAATAAAAGCCATGCGGCGGCGTATGCGATCGTATCATATCAAACGGCATATCTGAAAGCCCATTACCTGAAAGAATTCAATTGTGCACTGCTAACTTCCGTGCAGGGAAGCCCGGGGAAAATTGCCGAATATATCGGCGAATGCAAGCGGCGGGGAATTCCGGTGCTGCCACCGGATATCAACGCCAGTATGACGGATTTTCACGCAGATGCATCCGGTATTCGGTTTGGGCTTGGCGCTTTGAAAAATGTGGGACGCAGTTTTATTGATTCCATTATTACGGAGCGTACAGTCGGCGGAACTTTTACGGACTTTGACGATTTTCTTGCAAGGAGCCGGAAACTGGGGATCAATAAGCGGCAGATGGAGGCTTTGATTCAGTCCGGTTCGCTGGATAGTCTTGGTCCCAAAAGAAGCCAGATGCTGGCGGTATATGAGTCTCTTCTGGAGCGGGGTACCTCAGCGGGGCTGGAAGGACAGCTTGACTTATTTTCCGCAGTACCCATGGGGCAGGAAATTGCTCCAAAAACGGTTTTCCCGGATATTCCTGAATTGTCCACGTTTGAAAAGCTTCATCTGGAACGGGAATGCAGCGGCATGTATTTGTCGGGTCATATTCTGGATGACTATACCGAACATATGGAGGCGCTTCATTGCGCCGGCACCGCTTCTATAATTACTGCTTTTTCGCCGGATTATGACGGAGAAGTGCAGTTTCATGAAAAAGATCCGGTAATACTTGCAGGGGTGATTCTTTCCCGAACGAACAAAACAACCCGCAGCGGCGATCCTATGGCTTTTATCACTTTGGAGGATCTTACCGGTGAAATTGAGCTGATCATTTTTCCGGGAGTGCTGTCTGCTTATGGTCATATGCTGACTACGGGATCAGCAATTGCTGTGCGGGGCACTATTTCTGTACGTGAGGAAGAAGATCCCAAAATTCTTGTAAACGGCGTAATGCATTTAGAGAGGAACGGGGGGAAAACTCCTATGTTTACTGATGAACAAAAGAAATTGCGGGAAAATATGCCGGCATCGGCAGTTCCTGTGCAAAAGCTTTATCTGAAAGTGCCTTCACAAACATCCGAAGCGTTTCACCGTGTTTCTGCATTTTTAAGTATATTCCGCGGAAATGTGCCGGTTACGTTCTATGATGAAGCAGCTAAAACGGCTTTTCGCGGTGTGAATTTTGGTGCGG
>CASTST010000223.1 GCA_949451655.1 uncultured Eubacteriales bacterium
ACCCGCTGCGCGGGAGCTCCCTTTGCACAAGGGAGCCTTTTTTGTTTGTGCAAATTTATTGAGTATCTTCCCCGTAATGTTCCAAAGCATATTTGCAGCATTGCAAAACCAACGAATTAAAGGAAATATCATTTTTATAAGCAATATGATTTAGTTTCTCAAATAAACCTTCCGTAAATCGGATTGTTCTCGCCACGTTTGCACTCTTCATCACTTCATTTAATCTAAACATACCATTCCCCCCTTAACAGAAAATCCCCAATCCAGTACCCACTTCATTTGGCTCCCTTGTGCAAAGGGAGCTCCCGCGCAGCGGGTGAGGGATTGTCCCTGCTATCATTTCGCAAAATTCACAAATCGAAAGTATGCATAAACAATCCCTCCGTCACGCCTGCGGCGTGCCACCTCCCTTTGCACAAGGGAGGCTTTTTCGTTCGTGCAAATTGTGTATTTAACTTTGCCATACATTTTTCTTAATATTAACACATAAAAGATATGGTATAATTCCACCAGCGGAATCAAAAACAAAAAATTTTTAAAAAATTACAAAAAAACTTCAAAATTATTAAACAGTTACATAACTGTTGCTATATACATTTGAATGAATATGTTATAACCTATTAAAGAAATTATAACATATTAGGAGGAAACACCCTTGCCTACACGCAAAACACCGTTTACTTTTCACCTGGAAGATGAAATTCTCTCTAAAATAAAAATCATCGCGAAAGCGGAAAACAGAAGCATCAGCAATCTGCTGGAATATCTGTGCATAGCCTGCGTCCGAAATTATGAAGAAGTACACGGTATAATTACGATTGACCTTTAAAATCTCCTGAAAAATATTTTAAGTAAATCTATTGACACAGCGAAAACTTTCATGTAAACTATCTGTACTATTATAAGTAGAACAGTATGGTGAAACCGGTTTGCATGCTCGGATACGCCGATGCGTTCAAACCCTGCGGCTGCACATGCGGCGCAGCTGCTTCAGAAAGGAATGGTCTATCTATGTTCCAAATAGACGCTATGTCACGAACACCTGTTTATGAACAGATCATCTCCCAGGTCGAAAAATTTATTCTGGGAGGAATTTTGGGCGCGGGAGCACAGCTTCCTTCCGTCCGAAGCCTTTCTATGGAACTTTCCGTAAATCCCAATACCATTCAAAAAGCGTATGGCGAACTGGACGTTCGCGGAATCATTTCCACCGTTCCCGGAAGAGGATGCTTCATTACAGAATCTGCGCTGGGCATCCTGCGTCAAATCAGCAGAAACAAGCTTGCCTCACTGGAAGAGCTTGTTGCGGAGCTGTGGGCGGCAGGCGTTTCCAGAAAAGAACTGGATGACGCTGTAGACAGGGGAACCGCAGGAAAACAGCCAACATTATAATCGCATACCGCTTTTTACAAACGATCGGGAAAGGCAAGGAATTCATATGATAAAAACTGAAAAGCTTACAAAGAAATTCGGAACCTACACCGCTCTGCAGGATATTTCCTGTACCATTCAGGACGGCTGTATATACGGTATGGTAGGCTCCAACGGTGCGGGAAAATCCACGTTCCTGCGCATTCTCTCCGGTGTGTATAAAGCAGACGGCGGCACCGCCTTACTGGACGGAGAACCGATATACGAAAATGCCGCAGCGAAGGGACAGATCATGTTTGTTCCCGATGAGCTGTATTACATAAACGGCGCCAGCATGAACCGCATGGCTGCACTATATCAGTCCATGTACCCGAACTTTAACAGGGACCGCTATCATGAACTGACAAAGGAACTGGGGCTGGATCCCCAAAAAAGTCTCAACACCTTTTCCAAAGGAATGCGCCGCCAGGCAATCACCGTATTGGCGCTGGCTGCGTCTCCGAAGTATATCTTTTTTGATGAAACCTTTGACGGCATGGACCCGGTAGTACGCAATTATGTGAAAAAGCTGATTTGTCAAGACGTAATCGACCGGGGTGCCGCCGCAATCATCACTTCCCATTCCCTGCGGGAGTTGGAGGATACCTGCGATCAGCTTGCGCTGCTGCACCACGGCGGGCTGGTACTGGAAAGCGATATACAAAATCTGAAAACATCTCAATTTAAAATACAGATTGCCTTTCTCGAGGAATATGACAAATCCAAATTCAGTGCATTGGATCTGGTTCATTTCACCAAGCACGGTTCCGTTGCCAATCTGATTGTACGGGGCACACAGGAGGAAACGCTGGACATTCTGCGTCCTATGAATCCTGCATTGCTGGAGGTGCTTCCCCTTACGCTGGAAGAAGTTTTCACCTATGAAATGGAAGCGCTTGGATACACCTTCAATTTA
>CASTST010000224.1 GCA_949451655.1 uncultured Eubacteriales bacterium
CTATGCGGAGCCAGCTCCCTTTGCACAAGGGAGCCTTTTTCAACTTTTTGCTGCGCGACAGACTTCTATTTAGAACTGTACAGCATGTTTTCAAGCGAAAGCCTTTCTAGCATATATGCTTTTATAATAAAATAAATTCCGCATAAATGCAACAATTTCTGCAGGATTTTTACAGAAAAGCACCGACTTGCCTTCGGTGCTTTTCTAAATTTACATTATTCTTTATACATCCAGCGCATATTTTACTTTGAAATAATCAAAATAATCGTTATATTCCTTCATTTCTCCGCCTTTTACATTGCGCAGATATTCATGCACATCCATTTCATCCCGCGCAATTTCCAGTATACATGCCGCAATATTGGAACAGTGGTCAGATACACGTTCAAGATTTGTCAAAATATCCGTCAGCACAAATCCCAATTCAATGGTGCATTCCTGCTTGCGCAGCCGCCGGATGTGCTGCTTTTTCAACACGTCCCGCAGATAGTCCACAACCTGCTCCAAAGGCTCTACCATAACGGCGCTGTCCAGATCATCCCTTTCAAAAGAAGCCAACGCCAGGTCCAGAATTTCCAGCACAGCGTCTACCAGCACGTTCAATTCTTTTTTCGCCTGACCGGAAAATTCCAATTTTTTATCGTGAATTTCCTCCGCACTGTTCACCACATTGATTGCATGGTCGGATATCCGTTCAAAATCTCCGATAACATGCAAAAGCTTATTCGCTTCCGCACTGTCCGACTCCGACATATCGTGGGCAGATAGCTTCACCAAATATGAGCTGAGCTTGTCCTCGTATACGTCCACTTCATCTTCCAGCTCCCGGACATGCATTGCAGCCTTTTCATTGTAGTTCCCCAAAAGAGCTGTCGCTTCCTTGATAGACCTGACTGCCGTTTTCGCCATGGAAACCGCCACTTCCCTGCACCGTACAATCGCAACGGAAGGAGTTGCCAAAAGTCTCTCATCCAAAAGCTGTGTTTCTTCGTTTTTCTTGGAATCCGGAACAATCACACAGGACAGCTTTTCCAACTGCTTCGTAAAAGGCATCAAAACCAGCAATGCAATCAGCTTGAATACAGTGTGTACAATTGCAACGCCTACCGGCGATGCAATCTTGTCGCCCAAAGGATCATGCAGCAGCCAGCTTACCAAATAGTATAACGGCAAAAGAATCAGCGTTGCAATCACATTAAAAGACAAATGAATCACTGCGGCGCGCTTTGCATTTTTGGACGCACCTACTGATGAAATCATTGCAGAAACACAGGTACCGATATTCTGACCCATGATAATCGGTACCGCCGTAGCATAGGTTACACTTCCCGTAGCAGTCAGCGCCTGCAGGATACCTACCGAAGCAGATGAGGACTGGATAATTGCCGTGAAAATAGTACCCACAATAACGCCCAGAACAGGATTGGAGAAAAGCACCAGAATCCGGGTAAATTCCGGAACATCCTTCAGCCCGGAAACTGCACCGGACATTGCTTCCATGCCAAACATGAGAATGGCAAAGCCCATGAGAATCACACCGGTATCCCTGCGCTTTGCACTCTTCTGGAACATATACAGAACAACGCCGATCATCGCAACAATCGGTACAAACGATGCCGGCTTTAACAGCTGAATGAAGAAATTGTCCCCTTGAATTCCTGTAAGACTTAAAATCCAGGAGGTCATGGAGGTGCCCAGATTGGCGCCCATAATCACACCAACTGCCTGCCGAAGCGTCATAACACCCGAGTTTACAAATCCAACCACCATAACCGTTGTGGCGGAAGAGGACTGGATCACTACGGTCACGCCAAGACCAAGCAAAAAGCCTTTAAACGGATTGGAAGTTATATTCGCCAAAAAGGTTTTGAGCTGATTTCCCGCCCGTTTCTCCAGCGCGGATCCCATCAGATTCATACCAAATAAAAACAGGGCAAGCCCGCCCATCAGCGAAAGCACATCAAACAAATTCATGTTTTGTTCTGCCTTTCATGATTTTACATTATTTTTTGTGGGTTTCAGTCATATTTTCTGCATTTTATATTAGCATACCGGTTCCACGTTAAATGTAAAATCGCGCTTATGTTAAATCTATGTTAAATACGTCATAATTTATTCACAAAAATAAAAAAATCCCCGTGAGGAGATTTGAGAAAGGCTCCCCCAGCAAAGGAACCTACCGCATAGCAAAAACTTTAGAAAAGGCTCCCTTGTGCTGGAGCCGCATAGCGGATCCTATGAAGCTGTCGCGAAGCAAAAAAATTAAAAAGGCTCCCTTGTGCAAAGGGAGCTGGCTCCGCGTAGCGGAGACTGAGGG
>CASTST010000225.1 GCA_949451655.1 uncultured Eubacteriales bacterium
ATGACGAAAATGGGAGCGAGAAGGAGATCACTTTTGGAACATCCAGAGAACTGCGGGATGGGGCCTTTATCCGTCTGACCGTCATGCCGGTCCGGGGCGTCCTGGATTGGAGCGAGGTACAGTATGGCGAGCTTCCGGCAGCAGTACAGAATCACTATTCTGCTCCATCAGATGATTCCGGGAATTGAGCCATTCAACTACAAGGAGCAATGTAGAATGAAGAAAACATTAGAACAGGCGGCGTTATTGGCTGTGCTACTGGTACTTGCAGGCTGTGCTGGAAATGAACCGGCGGAGCCTAAGTGGGAAGAACACCTTTACCGCACAGTGGTTTATAACAGCGGAGAAGATGAAAGCGATGCAAAATATTTGGAAATCGCACAGCGCAGCCAGAAACTATTGTCTCTGCTGGAGGAAAAAACAGGTGCGTTTGTCATGGACGCATACAATTATCAGACGGTGGATGATGAGGGTACGCCCCTATATACCATGAATACGCCAGAAGTCCCAATCGAAATCGCTCCCGCTGGAATGTCTATACAGGTGAGCCGGGAATATTTCAAGTGGAATCCTATTGAAACAGAAGATGGTTTGGAATTGGAAAAACAGCTTGTACTGGATGATTTGACACTGAATCTGTTAGTGCCGAACCAGTACCGTGATATGGAACAGGAGATATTGGCTGCCTGGAGGAAATACTTTTATTTTGAAAAAGTGGAAGCCGAGAACAATTACAATGAAATGGCCGGTAGAGAAGAACGTCTGGACATCACAGAAGATCAACTGACTGTAAATATAATATTTGTAAAGGATGGACAGCGGTACTTTACTTATCGGAGTGACTGTGCATCTGCTGACGGAAGCTGGATCACCGATCCTCTGGTACAGATTTATACCGGGAATATTCACTGCAACTATGCTCACAGCTTTCTGACGCAGTGGACATATATTCCTTCGGAAGCAGGTTCGCCAGAAAGGGCTTACGAAGAAATTGCCCCCTATATTTGGGAATGTGGCGCTCAAGAGAGTTTGAAGGAAGTACGTCCTCTGCGGAATTAGTAAGATGAACCAGCGATTTGAGGGCAAAATAATGATAGTGCTATTTGTTGCACCATTTAATAAATCAAAATGACATCGTAGCGGGTACACAAAAACAAGTTGGCAAAAATATTATGCATTTGAAAAGCCGAAGGAATTTTCCTCCGACTTTTCAAATGTCACTGCTTTGTGACATTTCTGCTTGTTATTTTGCCGAAACATGGTGATGCGGTGACGTTTCTGTGATATTTGCAGTTTAGAATAGAAGTCAATAAAGCCAAGTCTGCCACATTGGGAATTATAGGAACAGAAAGGTATATCAGGCACAACTAATCTGGCAGATAGAACTTTAACCTTATTCGGCTGTTTTATGCTCGACTTCTTTTTCATGTCGGCTAAGCATCTGCTCTGCCATGCAATCTAAGGTTTTCAGCAGAAACACCCTTTCATCTTCCGTGCAGACCGCGAACTTGCACAGTAGCTGCTTTGTCTGCTGTTCCAATAGCGGCATATCCGGGTAGAACAAAACATCGGCCGATAATCCAAGCCGGTAGATTACATCAGCAAGGACTTCAATAGATGCATTGACCCGCCCCTTTTCTATGTTTTGGATATGTCGGAGTCCTCTGCCGGTCTGCTGGGCAAGCTGCTGTTGTGTCAGGTGTTCTTCATTCCGCCTGCCGCTGACTATTGCCCCTATGTGCTGTAAGATATTTTTACGCATTTTTAATCACCTCTACTATATTCTATCGTGCGTGTCTGTTTCTATAAATTCCCTAATAGAACGCACGAATATATACTTATAATGCGTTTTGCAAAAAATCGTTCTGACTGTGTAGCCAATAAAAAAACGGCTTTTCACATCAGGGCTTACTTTTCATGCCATCTGTTTCTGTCCGTAGAAAGGGACAGGTTATGGATGGTTTTGTTTTTAGATATGCGGTGGGAATATCGTCAAAAAAAGCGAGGCTCATTTCTCGCCGCTCCAGCATCTTTTAACCGCATTATCAGACGTATCTAAGTATATCAATCAAACATTGAATACCACTGCGCAAAAAAACGCCAGACAGTCATTTCCGCTGTCTGGCGTTTTTTGTCTGCGCTGCTGGTTTGACCGCCGGATACGCGCACCGCCGCCATCCCGAAAATCTGAAACCCATTTTCAAATTTTCGGAGGTAGCAATATGCATAATCAGGCCACAAAAATTTTTTTGAACTTTTTTCTTAAAGGGCAAGGTTCACCTGCCCT
>CASTST010000226.1 GCA_949451655.1 uncultured Eubacteriales bacterium
AAAGCCGGACGCTACCACTGTTATCCGGCGGGAAAACTTCAAAGAAATTGTATGGCCGCTTTCCGTCAGCGAACTGCTATATGTAGGTGCGTCCACCAGAACCAGACTGCAGCGGTGCGGTATTGAAACCATCGGAGCCCTTGCGCAATCCGATGTTACGTTTTTAGAATCCATTCTGGGTAAAAACGGACGGATGCTGTGGATGTTCGCCAATGGGCTGGACACTTCTCCGGTCAGCAATATCGGAGCAAAATCTCTTGTAAAATCTATTGGGAACAGCACCACTACAAGTCATGATTTGATTTCCAATGAAAGCATCCGTATCGTTCTGTATTCCCTCTGCGATTGCGTATCTGCCCGCATGCGGGAATGCGGGTTTATATGCAAAACAGTGCAGGTCGGAATTCGGGATAATAGTCTCCACTGGATAGAACGGCAAGGCTCTCTGTCTATCCCCAACCGAACGGCATCTTCCCTTTTCAAAAAGGCATATGCACTGGTTTGCAGCAACCGAACCGGTAAGCCCATCCGCAGCTTGAGTGTGCGGGCGTGCGACCTGCTGTCCCCTGAAACGGAGCAAATGTCGTTTCTTTCTGATATTTCGAAAATACAGAGACAGGAAACTTTAGAAGAAACAGCGGACAGTCTGCGCAAGCGGTTTGGCACTCTTTCCCTGCGCCGTGGGGTCATGCTGTCTGATCCTTCTCTTTCCCAATTGGATCTGCACTGCGATCCCCTTCACGCAGACAATTCTTTTCTGATAAAGGCGTAAAAATCATAGATTTTAACTAAGGCGGTGCTCATCGTACTCCCATATGAAATTTGATGATAAAAAACATGTAAGAAGCGCACCAAAATACAGAGTGATTATTTTCCAAATTTAAGCCTCCCCAGCGAAAAAAATGGCTTGCCTTACGGCCAGCCGGGGAAAAATTCCTGAATCTGTGATATTATTGAAAATTGATTTTTATGTCGATTTTTTTGTCTATTGACAAAACCGTCATAGTATGATAAAATTTATTAAAGAAAGGCAATGGCGCTGGCTGTTGCCTATTTTTGTTTTGTTAAAAGGATGGTTCAATGCTATGCAGGAAAAAAACTATACAATTCACGAAATGCCGGCTCAAAAAAACATCGCTTTGATAGCACATGACAATATGAAGCCGGAAATGATAGATTGGTGTCTCCAAAATAAGAAAAGCCTGGAACATCATTTTTTGGTTGGAACAGGAACAACCGCCAAGGTTATTTCTGAAATGACAGGATTGCCTGTCCGTGCCTTCAACAGCGGTCCGCTTGGAGGGGACCAGCAAATCGGCGCCCGTATCGTGGATGGAAAAATTGATGTTGTTATATTCTTTTCCGATCCTTTGACTGCACAGCCCCATGATCCCGATGTAAAAGCCTTATTGAGAATTGCACAGGTGTATGATATCCCCATTGCAAACAATCGCGCGACAGCAGATTTCATTATCAATAGTTCTTGCATGGATTCTAAATATTCTCATAAGCTTATAAATTTCAAACGTTCGGTTACAGAGCGTGTTCAGAATGTTGTACAATCTGTAAAAAAATAATGTTCTTTTGCCCCAAAATGGCTTGTAAACAGCTTGTGATTTACTGCTCCGCCGGCTTCTTACGTTCCTGCCAGACGGATTTAAGATTTTTCAGCAGCCGTATGTTGCACAGACAATTGACAAGAAGATATACAGCTGCAACAATGGCAGAAATCACAATACCGTGGACTACAAAGGATCCGTAGCTGTTCACATGCAGTGTAATCCGTTCATTGATCAGCACAATCCCTGCAAAGATCGCTCCGTTGACAATAACATTTTTATATCCCTCTATTACTTTCCGTTTCAAAACATGACGGCTGGCAAAAATAAGCATGTCGTTCATCCGATACAGAAGCGCAAGAATGGTCCCGGCAAGCACTCCGTAAATGCCAAAAAACTGTACCAGAATTAAAGAAGCAACCAAATTGATAACAGACTCTGCGATGCTCCTTGCCTGGGTTCTGCGCGCATTTCCTGTAACGTTAATAAGACGGGCTGCCACCATACGCGTACCGGACATAATATTGATCAGTGCAAACAGCAGCGGAATATATGGAAGGATATAATTCGTATCTGTAATATCCTTTGTATACAGCGCCACAAAAGGAATCGTCAGTATATACGCAATACTGAACACAATAAACACCACCCCGGTGTAAATTGTGTCGTACGTCTCATACAAAAGCAGGAACTTTTTGTGATCCTTATAA
>CASTST010000227.1 GCA_949451655.1 uncultured Eubacteriales bacterium
AGTCCCAACGTACTGCATATGGTAATTTCCGGAAAGTAAATGCTGTTGCCCTGCGCAGCACGCTTGTTGCCGCGTACCGGCAGCCCCAGCGGAGTCCACTTGGGCTTTCGCTTTCCGTCCACATAAAGGTTCAGCATGGCGTAGTATTTGTCGTTTTTGATTTGCAGGCTTCCTGTCAACATTTTATGTTCCTCCTTCGTGGTTAACAGCTCATTTGCCCGCTATTGACAATACAATACTATCACGAACTTTTCCGAACAGCTATAGTCGCGTTGGAGAATCCAACTCGACTTTTTCTACACTTTTGACAATTTTTCGGTCAAATGGTTTCGGGTCAGCTGACGCTGATCCGGCACTGCGCTTCACCGGTCAAATACTCAATCACGCTGGTTTTGGGGCTCTTGTAGGCACGGCCAATGCGGACGCTATGTACCTTGCCGCTCGTCAGCAGCTGGTACGCGAGCCGCTTGCTGATGCCGCCCAGTATTTCCCGAAGCTGCGTGACCTCAACGACATCCGGGTAATCTTCAAACATTGGAATTGCTTTCTCTTTCATAATGAACACTCCTTTGAAAGCGTAAATTTTCAATGGTATGCTATCCTTGATAGCACAAAAGCAGGGACCACCTTCTGTGTATTCCGGAGCACCGTTTCCGCAGAATAGGTGATCCCTGTTGCTTCTGATATCAAGATTTGTGGCCGTATTCGACACTACTTCCCCAGCCACACGGGCGATGCTTCTGGACAGCGGCTGGCTTCACCGCTTCACGAGACTCTCACCCCCGGCAGGTTCTCTGTCGACCGCCCTCCTGCCTTTCGGCGGGACTGGACGGGAGTATCATTGTCCCTGAAACTGTCATTGCGATACACCAGCCGCCACAGCTGGCTTCATAGACGGATGGATCCGCTCTACACCTTGGTTTATCCGTCATTGATAAAAGTCGGCTGAGCGGCAAATCGAACAGAAAAAGGTGATTTCGTTTTCAGCCCGCGCTTCTACAAACTCCTGCTGAATCATGGAACGTATTTGTTCTGAACAAATCTCTATATCAACCGATTTTCCAAGGCGCTTTGTACTATAGGAGCGGAATAGTATTTCCCGCCGAGTATCCAAGATCAGTAGGCAATAGTGTGCTTCTTCAGCGAGTTCTTCAATCGCTGCTGATGAATCTGCAAAGTCTACAATGATATCTTCATCATATAGCGCCATTTGTAATCTGTCACAAATCGTTTGATCTTTCCCTATGATCAATACTTGTTTTTTCATTATGGATCCTTACAGCGTTTCGATAATCTTTTACGGTATTACAACCGTTTACAACACAGTCTGTACTTTGATAAAATCTAGCACTCAATCCAGTTTGAAGCAGAAATTGGAATTGGAGCAGAAAAATTTTTCTAAGGCTGATGCACGAACTGTGTAAATGCCTTCGCTGATACTAAAATGCGATCTTTTTACACAGTTTAGTTATCAGTCTCAAAAATTCCTGCCCAAGAACAGTTTTGGTTTCCAATTAGACGGAGAATTAGAGCAGCCTGCGTAAATAACTGCAAAATAAGAAACGGATTGGACGCAGATGAGCCGACACTTATCAAATGCGACACGCAGTCCCATACATTCCAGACAGCTGAACTTTTACAGATATTTATTAAGAAACGTTTTCTAATTCTTGCGATATGATGTAATCCTCCTTAAAACCCAAAATTTTTCAGAACAAATGGATAAAGTCTGAAAATGTACTCTCATGAGTCGTAATTAAGGCAAAATCTGATTTTGTAGCCGCAGCAAAGTTTGGGCTTAGCTTTTTTGCTGTACAATCAATGCTGCGCGATCCATTACATTTCGCGCGAATATTCCAATTGCGCACAGATCCTTTCCTCCGCCCAGGCAAGTGTATCCGAACGGCACAACAAGGTGATGTTTTGCCAGCTCTAAAAAACGGTCGATTTCCGGCGTGTAAAGTTCTGCGTAGTTCCCCTCAAAATAACGTCTGCCGCCAATGCTTCCACTGAAGGCTTGCCCTTGTAAATACATTCTCCAGGTTTCAGCGCTGCGCACATAGATTCAGCCAATCTTCGCGCATTATCATTCAGTGTCGTATATACCATTGCGCATCTCTGTAGCGAGACAAGATTTTTAAGAATTTCGGACAACGAAAATGATAACTTTATAGGCAAAACCAGTGTGCCGACCTGATTATATTTATCCTATTAAATTTTCATCATTAGCAGCGAAGCTAGGATAAAGCGAGACGAGCTTAACCCTC
>CASTST010000228.1 GCA_949451655.1 uncultured Eubacteriales bacterium
GCAAGTGGATGGCTCGCTTGCAAGCCTTTATCTAACTTTAAAAGCCTCCCCCCTTGTGCAAGGGGTGGTTCACTGTAAGCCCCTTACCCAACTTAAAAAGCCTCCCTTGTGTAAAGGGAGGTGCCGGCGAAGCCAGCGGAGGGATTGTATATATGTATATATACTGCCGATTTTAACGTCCTCAGTACAATAGAAAATCTGCCAATAATAAAAAGACTCCTTTATTAAAGGAGTCTTTTTATTGTATATTCAATGCAATTTCACCGTCCAACGCTGTAAACAGCTCCTGGTTGTGGGTTACAAAAAGCACTGTTTTCCCCCATGCGCTGTCTCTGATCACATCCAAAACAGCTTTCGCCGTACTATCATCCAACCCTGTAAGCGGTTCATCCAAAAGAAGCGTATCATATGTGGCTGCAAGGGCACGCGCCAATGCAACCCTGCGCTGCATACCGCCGGAAAGCTCTGCAGGATATGCAGACAGTTCTTTCTCCAGCCCCATGCGGGAAAGCAGGGCGATGGCTGTGGATTTATCGGAAACCAGCGCTACATTTTCCTGGGCTGTACACCAAGGCAGCAGACGCGGTTCCTGAAAGCAATAAGAAATCCGTCCGGCACCGGCAACAGTGCCGGTATACTTTTCCAGTCCGGCAATGACTCGCAGCAGCGTTGTCTTTCCCACTCCAGAAGGACCAGTGACTGCGTAAATTCCGGGAGAAAGACACAGGCTGAAATCTTTCAATATCGGCTTACCCTCAAAGGATTTGCTGACATGAGATAATTCAAGCATTCTTATGACCGCCTCTCTTATGCAATCCAATCATGTGCTCCAATTTGCCGCACAAAAAGCCAAAGACGTTTTCCAAAAGCAAACTCAACAGGATTACTGTAATCGTCCAAGCAAATAGTTCTGCGCTTTCCAAATATACTTTCGACTCATACAGGGAAGTGCCGATGGCAGATGCAGGAGTACATAATACTTCCGCTGCAACGCCTGCTTTCCATGCCAGTCCCAAACTTGTCCGGATTCCGGCAGCAAAAGAGGGAAGAATGGTTGGGATATAGAATCTGCGCAATTTCTTTCCAAAGGAAAAAGAAAAAACCTGCATCATTTCTATCAGTGACGGGTCAGCCTGCTTTACAGCAGTTGTTATACTGTTCCAGATAACAGGAAGCACCATAAGACATGCGGCAAAAGAGGGAACCTGCCCCCGCCCGATCCAAACCAGCGCTAAAACAATAAAAGACGCCACCGGCGTGCTTCGGATTACTGTAAGGAAAGGGGCTATCAAAGTCTGTACCCAGGGAAGCGATGCAGCCAGAACAGCAAGAAATACACCAATGGCTATGCCTGCAAACAGTCCCGCCAGAATTCGCAGAAGCGACCATCCGCATTGTATCCAAAATGCGCTTTCCGTCATAAGCGACAGTAAGCATTTAACTGTAACAAACGGAGAAGGGAGCAGCACTTCTTTATCTACAAGCAGAGCTGCGATCCACCAAATTCCAATCCAGAACAGGGCGGACACAGCATATTTCAAATGTTTTCTCAAAATATGCATTTGCGCCGCCCTCCTTTTTCAACATTTATTTCGCGATATAATAGATTTTTTCATCCGGTACTGCACCGCCTACGGATGCAGGTGCATAGGAATGAAGAATTTTATAGAAAGATGCAAGTCCAGCAGCCATTTTTTCGCCGTCTTCATATACAATATTACTGCCGGGAATTGCTGCCTGTGCAATCTTCGCAGCAGGGATGATCCCCTGTTCTGCAATGATCTGGGCGGCAGCTTCCGCATCTGCTCCCACATAGTCAATACTTGCTTTATATTCTTTCAAAAATGCTTTTACTTCTGCCAGATGCGCCTGCGCCCAGTCGTTATTTACAATAACACATCCCATATACAAAGCGCTGTCCACATCATTTTTTTCACATGCGTCCTTCCATACCTGGGTCAGATCCAATGCTGCACGCAGTCCCTCAGGTGCTTCTGCATTTTTAAGAACCGTCGTTACCTTCGGTTCCGGAAGTACTGCCAGGTTGATCGTTCCTGCAGCAAGACCGGTTGCCACGATATCATGGTTAGCTTCATAGATCACTTCGCAGTCAATATTGAATGTATCCAGAATATAATTCATAACATATTCCGGCACGCTGCCCTGACCGGAAGAATAGATTGTTTTACCGTTTAAATCTGCAATGGACTGAATTGTCTCACCGTTTTCAATAAGATGCAGCACACCCATTGTG
>CASTST010000229.1 GCA_949451655.1 uncultured Eubacteriales bacterium
TACAATACATCACTTGCATCCTGAGCGCTGTGCCCGCCTTTGACTAAAACCGCACATCCGTACTGATCCCCAAGCTGCTTTGCAGAGGCGGACATATTCTCTTTACTGTGGATAGACATATTTGTTAAAAATTCCGCTTCCGGGATATTGGGCGTAATCAGCGCCGCGATTGGCAGAAGCTGCTGCGTCAGCAGAGATACGGCAGTTTCATCCATCAGCCGCGTCCCGCTTGACGCAATCATAACAGGATCTACTACAATATTTTGCGCTTTATATTGTTTCAGCTTTTCTACAGTTGTTTCCAACAGCCGCACAGATGGGATCATTCCTGTTTTTACCGCGTCCGGGTAAATATCCTCAAAGACTGCGTCCAGCTGCTGTTCCAGAAAATCCGGCGTTACTTCCATAATGCCGCGGACGCCGGTGGTATTCTGCGCTGTCAATGCAGTAATCGCACTCATGGCGTAAACGCCGTTTACAGTCATAGTTTTTATATCCGCTTGAATGCCGGCGCCTCCGCTGCAGTCGCTTCCTGCAATCGTTAGTACGGCAGGCAGTTTCATAGACACAACGCCTCCGCTTTTTTCTTCAAATCGGCGGCGGCAGCTTTTATATTTTTTGCTCCGAATATTCCTGAGACTACAGCAACGCCCGCCATACCGCCCCCTTGCAGACGGTCAATATTATCGACGCAGATTCCGCCGATTGCGACGGCAGGAATGGAAACAGACATGCAGATTTCGTGAAGCAGTCCGGTTGTAATGCGGACTGCGTTCTTTTTTGTGTGGGAAGGGAACACCGCTCCGACTCGAGATAATCCGCGCCTGCTGCCTGTGCCGCCCGCGCCTGTTCCACTGTTTTGGCAGTTGCACCGATTATAAAATCCTCTCCCGTTATTTTGCGGATTTCTGCAACCGGCGTATCTTCTATGCCCACATGAACGCCGTCCGCTCCGCTTTTCAACGCTACTTCTATATTGTCGTTGATAATCAGGGGGACATTGTAACGGTGGCACAATGCTTTTATTTCTATTGCCTCATCCACAAATTTTTTCCGGTTCAGCTTCTTTTTATCCGGCGGCAGGATGCAGCTGCTCTCTCTCAAATTTCATGTTCAGCCCAGTACCTTTCCATATATTTTTGTACATTCCTGCACTGCATAAATCCGCTCATAATACACGCGCCGACTGCCCCTGCGCTGCATACAGCGTGATAGTTAGACGGGTCTATCCCACCGATTGCATAAACGGGGATAGAGACGCTTTCACAAATTTCATGCAGGAAAGCAAGTCCTCGCCCCGGCGCTCCCTTTTTGCAGTCTGTATTAAAGATATGTCCTGCCGTGATATAAGTGCAGCCGCATTTTTCTGCTTCCCGTGCTTCTTGTATAGAATGGCAGGAGGCTCCGATTACGGAAAACCGGGATTTTTCTTTGTCTGTCGTTTTCCGCAGCATATGCAAAGGAAGATGTATACAGTCTGCACCAAGCGTTGAAGCCGCACCAACATAATTATGCAGTGTACAGGGCGTTTTATATTTTTGGCATATCGTCATTACCTGCCCGGCAAGCACCGTATACGCGTCCTCGTCCAGATCCTTTTCACGCAGGACAATGCTTTTTACGCCTAACTGCGCAATTTCGTCTATGCGGATGAGAAAATCCCCTTTACAGATTCTCTTGTTTGTTACACATATAAGATCAGACATATAAATAATCGTTCAAAACCGGCTGCAGTCCTTCTCCGGCAATATCCTGATACATTTTATCCAGGCTGCGTGTATCAGCAATTTCAAACTGTTCATCACCTTGTACGCTGTCCGATTCCTTTCCGTTGTATTTGCTTTCATGGTCGCCGATCCCGGTAGAAACGCCTGCCGAAACTTTTGTGGCTGCAATTTTCACAATACCGTTTCGGAAAGCGGCACTTTCCCGGGAAGAAACGGTAATGCCTACAAACGGCAGAAAAATACGGTAGGCGCAGAGAATTTGACAAAGCTGCTTTTCGTGCACATCCAATGGGTTGATTTTGTCATTGTTGATAATGGGACGCAGCCGGGGGCAGGACAGCGACATCTCCGCATGGGGATATTTGCGCTGCAGATAATATACATGCAAGGCGCTTGCAAGGGCGTCCTTGCGGAAGTCTGACAGCCCCAACAGTGCGGAGAACGCAACGCCCCGCATACCGGCGCGCAGCGCCCGTTCCTGCGCGTCAAAACGATAGGGCCACACACGCTTATGTCCCAGCAAAT
>CASTST010000230.1 GCA_949451655.1 uncultured Eubacteriales bacterium
CCTTTGACGATTATGTGGAAATGGGCTACACCTTCTTGTCCTGCGGGGCGGATGTAGTCGGTCTTTCCCAGTATTATCAGAACATTACCCGAAATATAAGCGGAAGGCGGATTATATAGGGATGAAATATACAGAAGTTGCAGGAAGGAAGATATCCGGCATGTCCCTGGGCACTGTTCAGCTTGGCATGAATTACGGCATAGCCAATAATGGCGGTCAGCCTGATTTGCAGCAAAGCTTTTCCATGCTTCATGCCGCTCTTGACAAAGGCGTTACAAGCTTGGATACTGCGCGGGCATATGGGAATGCAGAAGATGTATTGGGGGCGTTTTTTAAGGAGCACCCCGGTGAGCTGCCTTTTCTTACTACAAAAGTTCCCCGGTTTGATTTGGACGATGACCGCGAAATTGAAGCTTTTATTGTAGAGAGTGTAGAAACTTCCCTGGAAAAGCTGGGCGTTTCCAAGGTGAACTGCATTATGCTTCACCATCCTACAAATCTGTATAAAAACGGGAAAGTAACTGCAAAGTATATGAAAGGGCTCATCCGCCGGGGATATACCGATATGGTAGGAGCTTCTGTATATACAGGATATGAAGTGGCGGAAATGCTGCAATATCCGGTGTATACTGCAACGCAGGTTCCTATGAGCGTATTCGATCAGCGGCTGTTTGCTTCCGGTGCCGTATACGCGCTGCAGGAGCGGGGAATTGTTACCTTTGTGCGCAGTGTATTTTTGCAGGGGCTGTTTTTTCTGGATCCGGATGCTATCAAAGATCCCATTCTTGTGGAATATGCAAAACCAAAAATCCAGCAGCTGCGGAAATTCGCCGATGCGGAAGGTATGAGTGTGGCGCAGCTTGCCATCGCTTTTATGCGGGACGTTCCAGGAATTACCAGTCTGGTGCTTGGCGCAGATACAGAATCGCAGGTTGTTTCCAATTTGCAGTATTTTGATGTTCCTCCTATACGGGAAAAAACGCGCCGCAAGATGGAAGCTGTTTTTGCAGATGTGAATATACCGAAAATTATGGAAGTGTTATCCAGACCGAAATCTTAAGAGAATTTTTGAAAACTGCATTATGATTTTGCCGCACCGCGGCAGGAACGGAGTGAATTATGCAAACCTTTCCTCTTGGAGATAAAGAACTGAAAATCGGTATTCTGGGAATGACTGAGGGAAACGGGCACCCCTATTCCTGGAGCGCAATGTTTAACGGATTTGATATGCGGTATATGGCGGAATGTCCGTTTCCGGTAATTCCGGCGTATCTAAAAAAACAGCCTCCCCACACAATCGGCATCCCCGGTGCCCATATTACCCATATCTGCTGCACGGGATATGCCGGACGGGATATGGCGGAACATATGGCGAAGGCGTCTCACATTCCAAATGTTGTAGATGATCCGCTGGAGATGCTGGGACAGGTGGACGCGGTAATTTGTGCAACAGATATCGGCGATGAGCATATCGAACGCTGCAAGCCCTTTCTGGATGCGGGAATTCCCATGTTTATTGACAAGCCTCTGGTGAACACGGAAAAGGATCTGCAAACCTTTGTGCGGTGGCGGAAAGAGGGCAAGCAGTTTTTGTCCTCCTCCTGTATGCGGTACAGCAAGGAATTGGAGCCATACTATGCATCTCCCTATCATTTGGGAAAACTGATGTACGTTTGCTCGCCTATGTCCAAAAAATGGGAAACCTACGGAATCCACGCCATTGAGGCGGTATATCCACTGCTGGGTCCCGGATTTGTTTCTGTACAGAATACAGGAACCTATGAACAGGCACAGGTGCATCTGATTCATGAAAGCGGATGCCGGGTAGATATTCCCCAGGGAATCGGTATGGCGGGCGCCGGTATGCAGATTGTAGGAACGGACGATTATGTGTACGTTGACTGCAAGGATTCCTACTACAGCTTTAAAAAGCAGCTGGATTTGTTTGTCCATTGGCTGCGGACCGGAGAGGAGCCGTATCCTTTTGATGAGACGATCGAGCTCATGAAAATTATCATTGCCGGGCTGCGCAGCCGGGAAGAAGGCGGCAGAGTGGTTGCCCTTTCAGAAATTATTGCAGAGTGAATAAACGCATTATGCACGATGCGTAAATCATTCGGGCATAATTCGACAAATTTATCAAAAGCACTTGAAATTGCCCCCCAAGGTCTTGCAATTTCAGGTGCTTTCTATTATACTATGTAATATAATAATATAATAATATAAGGAGG
>CASTST010000231.1 GCA_949451655.1 uncultured Eubacteriales bacterium
AACGGCGCCCTCTGTTTTGGCATACAGCACAGCAGCAAGATTGGTGGGCACAGCGGCAATTTCAAAATTGCCCTGAATAATATCCCCTTTGAATTCCTCGGCAGAAGCTGCCAGATGGAAATCGTAGGAAAGCGCCGCATCACCGGCAGTACTGTCGTGCATCAGCTTTGCAAAACCCATTCCGGTAGGTCCCTGAAGTGCGAAAACGCGTACTGGATCTTTGGAGAGTTCCAGAGTCGTTTCTGGTGCAGTTGTTGCTTCATCTTTTGTGGTATCTTCCGATGTTCCGGTGTTGCCGGAGCAGGAAACCATGAGCGCAGCACACAAAATCATGGCAAGCGCCCAAGCGATCAGTCTTTTCATAAAAAAAGCCCTCTTTCATTATATCATTATTATATATTATATCATCCGTTCCAACTTTTTTAGCTGGAGCGGTGTTACCTTCTTTTTGTTCCGGACAATCAATCCTGCTTCGCAGAGGCTGTCCATGGCACGATACAGAGATGCTCGTCCAACTCCCAACTGTTCGGAAAGTTCTCCATAGGAAATATCCAATGTCCAACTTCCGTCTGCTCCAAGGGGAAGATGCAGCAAATAAAGGATCAGCTTTTCTTGAGCACTTCCGGCAGTATAGGCAGTAAGCTTTCGGTTCAGAAAAGATATCCGCTCAGATAAAAAAGAAATATAATTCTGCGCAGCCCCAGGTTCATGAAAACAAATTTTCTGTATCAAATCGGTTGGTAAATAAAGTACGCGGCATTGTGTGAATGCCCGTACACAGGTGCGGTAATTTCGCTCACCGGAAAATAAAGATGCTGCTCCAAATGTGTCTCCTGCATTCAATGTGCGCAGCAGAGCAGGACGCTTTTCATCCCCGGACAAAATCTGTGCGCTTCCATCCATCAAAACAGCAAGTCCTATAGGATTCTGCTGCTTTGACAACAGAATTTCATTCGGACCATACCCCCGCAAAACTGCTTTATCAAGAATATGGTATGTTTTGTCCAGCAATGGAAAATCTATTCCTGTAAAAAGGAATAGTTCCTGCAATTTTTTTTGAACTGCTTCCTTCATACAATGCCCTCAATATCAAATTTGTCTCATATGAGACAAATAAACTATAGCAAAATCAGCACGCCCCGTCAATAACAAAGACTGAAAATAATGTGAACAATATGTAAACATGCGGAAATCTATTGAAATTCGAGGGAAAATATACTAAAATATACAAGGCTATAACCGAATACAAAATATCGTGCCAATTCTATTGGCAAATTTGGAGGTTTAAAATGACATTGCTTGTATTAGCTGCCGGAATGGGTTCTCGTTACGGCGGGCTCAAACAGATTGATCCGTTTACTGAGGACGGAGAATTTATTATCGACTTTTCCGTATATGACGCGCTTCAGGCCGGATTCGACCGAGTAGTGTTCATTATTAAAAAGGAAAATTATGATGATTTCCACGAGACGATTGGCAAACGTCTGGAAGGAAAGATAAAAGTAGAATATGCTTTCCAGAGTATGGACTACCTTGTTCCTGCTGACAAACTTTTGCCGGAACGGACCAAGCCTTGGGGAACCACCCAAGCAATTCTCTGCGCGGAAGATGTAATCGGCAATGACTGCTTTGCTGTTATCAATGCGGACGATTTTTACGGCAGAGACGCTTACAACAAAGCTGCAGCATTTTTGCAGGCTGCTTCTGCTAAGAGCGGCAACGCATATGCCATGGTTGGCTACCGTCTTGGCAATACGCTCACAGATAACGGAAGCGTTGCACGCGGTGTGTGTGAGACAGAAAACGGCTATCTTTCCAAAATTGTAGAACGTACAAAAATTTATAAAACATCTGAGGGCGGTCGTTTTGAGGACGAAAACGGCGAAACAATTGAGCTTCCTGCAGACACAGTCGTTTCTATGAACTTCTGGTGCTTTACTCCTTCTGTATTTGCTGGAGCCAAGAAATATTTTGCACAGTTTTTGGAGGATCCGAACCGCGATCCGCTGAAAGGCGAGTGCTTCCTGCCCAATGTAATCGGACAAATGAAAAATGATGGTTCCTGCACCGTAGAAGTGATCGAAACCTCTGCAAAGTGGTTCGGCGTTACTTATGCGGACGATAAGCCTGGCGTAGTTGAACAGCTGCATGGTATGATTGCAGACGGAACATATCCGAAAGGGCTTTGG
>CASTST010000232.1 GCA_949451655.1 uncultured Eubacteriales bacterium
GGGTATCATTTTTTTCCGCATCTACCACTTCTTCATCATAAGCGTCAATCAGGAAAGCAAGTGCTACCCGGTCTGCTCCCAGAGAAGGTTCAATAACGTACGGAATATATTTTTCACCAGACTCCGGATCAAAATATTCCATGGACTCGCCGGATTCGTTCTGGTGCGCCTTCAGGTCAAAGTCTGTCCGGTCTGCAATTCCCCAAAGCTCACCCCATCCAAAGGGGAACAGATATTCAAAGTCTGTTGTAGCATTGGAATAATGACTGAGCTCTGCCTGCTCGTGATCCCGCAGCCGCAGATTTTCATCGGTCAAACCAAGAGACAGCAAAAACTGGTGGCAATAATCCTTCCAGAATGCAAACCACTGCAAATCCTCGCCAGGTTTACAGAAAAATTCCAGCTCCATCTGTTCAAATTCTCTGGTGCGGAACGTAAAGTTACCAGGTGTAATTTCGTTTCGGAAGCTTTTGCCAACCTGACAGATACCAAACGGCATCTTTTTTCTGGCAGTGCGCTGCACATTTTTAAAGTTCACGAAAATTCCCTGTGCCGTTTCCGGGCGCAGGTACAACTCTGTTGAGGAATCCTCTGTAACACCCTGAAAGGTTTTAAACATCATATTAAACTTACGAATATCGGTAAATTCGCATTTGCCGCAGCCGGGACATGTAATTCCCTTTTCCCGGATATATGCAGTCATTTCTTCGTTGGAAAGCGCGTCTGCTACCATTTCGATTCCCTGACCTGCGTTCCAGTCATCAATCAGTTTATCAGCGCGATGACGCATTTTGCAGGCCTTGCAGTCAATCAGCGGATCATTGAAGTTCACCACATGACCGGAAGCAACCCATGTTCTGGGGTTCATAAGAATCGCAGCGTCTAAGCCTACATTGTACTTGCATTCCTGCACAAACTTTTTCCACCAGGCTTTTTTTACGTTGTTTTTGTATTCCACACCCAACGGACCGTAATCCCATGCATTTGCCAATCCGCCGTAGATTTCAGAGCCGGCGTATACAAAGCCTCTGTTTTTACAAAGCGCTACGATTTTATCCATTGTCTTTTCGCTGTTTTTCATCCGTGCCATGAGGTTATTTTCCTTTCGTTTTTACGAATATAAATTTATCTGTATTTATAAAAATATTGCACTGCTTCTTCCAGGTTCGGATTATAATATGCCCCCTGAGATCCTTTGGCGGGAACAAATCGTCCCGGATACACCAGCGTCTGCACTTCCAGCCAGGAATATGCCTGAATCACTTCCGCCGCATCTTTTACTACGGTTTGATCCAAATTGGTTTCCCGGAATTTATTTTTCAGTCCTTCATAATAGGTAATTAAACCGCTTTGGGACGCCTTTGACAGATTTTTCAGTACACCTTGGGCAAAGCTTTGGAAAATTGTCATTTCATCCGTAACGCCGTCTGACAAATCGCTGTAAAGCAGCGCAGCTTCCAATTTAGCCGACAGCTTTGCAAGATCTGATTTTTCCAGCTCCAGCTTATACTGCGGCGCATCCTCGCTCACATCTTCTCCATCCGCTGTAGACGCTTCCGGCGGCTTCGACACATACAAAGGACCGTTTGCGTAAATATCTACGGGAATTTTACAATCCACTCCACCGATCACATTGGCAAGCGATGCAAGATCCGTGCAGTTTAAAACTGTATAATAGTCGATTGTCATCCCGGTGAGCCCTTCCACTTTCGCTTTTAAAAACTCAATTCCGTAGTAGGAATAAATCTCACTTAAATTAAAATCGCCTGACCCTGTCTCCACTCTGGTAATCGGAGGAATCGCCATTACGGTATATTCTCTTTTATCTACGTCGGCATGAACAAGTGCGATTCCGGCTGTGCCGACAAACCGATAGTCCTTACCCAAAATGCCAAACGTATCTTCTTCCTTCATATCTTTGATATCATCTGCATCCGGAAAATAATTATCAAATATGGAGGGGCGCTCATCTGTTACCACCATAAGCCAAGTAAAGGATTTTCCGTTCAACGCTCGCGTAAACCGCTCATCCTGTTCCTGATCCGACGGCGCTGTAGTTTCTGCATTCAGCAACTCGTCCAGATTTTTGACTCCGGATCCGGTAAATACGTCGCAGACTGTATTTG
>CASTST010000233.1 GCA_949451655.1 uncultured Eubacteriales bacterium
CCACACCCATACCGAAAGCAAATCCACTGTATTTTGTCGGATCAATATTGCAGCCGCGGAGCACATTGGGATGCACCATACCTGCACCCAAAATCTCAATCCATCCCTCGCCTTTGCAAAGTCGGCAGCCTTTACCGCCGCACTGGAAGCAAGATACGTCCACTTCCGCGGAAGGCTCTGTAAAGGGGAAATGGTGAGGACGGAAACGAACCCTTGTTTCCTGTCCAAACATAAGCTGTGCGAATTTCTCCAGCGTCCCTTTCAAATCGCCCATGGTAATACCCTCATCCACAACAAGTCCTTCCAATTGATGGAACAGGGGGGAATGGGTTGCATCCATTGTATCGGAGCGATACACACGACCGGGAGAAATAATCCGGATAGGCGGACGCATATGCTCCATGGTACGCACCTGAACCGGAGAGGTCTGGGAGCGCAGCAGCACATTATCTGTAATATAGAAGGTATCCTGTGTATCCCGCGCAGGATGGTCTGCCGGAGTGTTCAGCGCCTGGAAATTATAATAATCGGTTTCTACTTCCGGACCTTCTGCAATGGAAAAGCCCATACCGCTGAAAATATCTTCCAATTCTCTACGCATTTTCGTGAGCGGATGTAAATGCCCCATATATATTTTTTCGCCGGGCACTGTGACATCCAATTTTTCCTTGCGCAAACGTCCTTCCATTGCAGCAGCCTTTAACTCTCCCGCACGCTTTGTAAGCTGTTCTTCAATCTGCGTACGCACCTCGTTTGCAAGCTGCCCCATAATGGGTCGTTCTTCAGGAGAAAGCTTACCCATGCCCCGCAGCACTGCGGTCAATTCTCCTTTTTTGCCCAGATACCGAATCCGCAGCGCTTCTATATCTGCATCTAATGCAGACAGCGCCTCGAGGGCTTCTTCCTTAATTTTTTGTAATGTTTCTTTCATGAGATTTATTTGCCTTTCTATATGATATATTATTTATTGAATGGGAGATTTCAGCAAGTCACTAACAATCCCCCTGCTGCGCGCCCCCTATGGAGCCGTGCAGCGGATCCTCACATGAGGACCTTTTTGTTTGGTTCCGCGATGGAGGGATTAACTATAGATTTGTCGACAAAAACAAAAATCCGTCCCAATTATACAAATCGGGACGGAATATTCCGCGGTACCACCCAAATTCCGCAATGCGGCACTTGTTTCGCTGTAAGGGGCGCTTCCCCCGGCAAACTACTACATTTTCACCTGCCGCACTCCGAAGGGAAAGGCATCCTGCAACAGGCAGTGTGCTTTCAGCCATCGACACACTTCTCTGCAAACCTGATTTTCTGCATTCGCCAACTTCATCATCGTTTCAATTATTTAATTATATTGTAACACATATAAATACAAATTGCAAGCTATTTTTTTTCTTGTTTTTCCCAAAATGCCGCTACTGCAGCATGCAGCGAGTATGCATCACCTGCAAAACGGATGTGCTTCCATGCCTTTGGAAACAGCCGATACGTCTGGGGCTGAGCATAACGGTCATCTATCAACACCACAATGCCCCGATCTGTTTCACTGCGGATTACACGCCCGGCAGCCTGTTGTACCTTAATCATTGCAGGATAGGTGTAGGCATATGCAAATCCGTTTTCCCGAGTTCGCTCAAAATAATCTTGCAATAGATTTTGCTCCGCGGTGATTTTCGGCAGCCCCGTTCCTACTATAATCGTTCCAATCAGCTTTTCTCCGCGCAAGTCTACACCTTCGGAAAAAACGCCGCCCAGCACGCAAAAACCTACCAATGAATCCTCTGTTTTAGAAAATGCATCTAAAAATGCATTCCGTTCATTATGACCCATTCCCTGTTTCTGCACTACTGTTTGTATATGCGGTGCAATTTCTGCAAATGCAGAACACACGCTTTTCATATATGCATAGGAAGGAAAATAAACAATATAGTTACCCTCGCGTGCTTCCACCACAGACAAAATCATTTCGCCGATTTCCGAAGCATAATTCTCCCGATCACTGTATCGGGTGCTTACCGTATCCACACCAAAAATCCCAAGCTTATCTGCATCATAGGGTGAATCCAATTCCAAACAGGGCGCATCCGG
>CASTST010000234.1 GCA_949451655.1 uncultured Eubacteriales bacterium
GCTGTCACAGTTTACTGTGACTGAGGGATTGTTTTGCTATCATTTTGCAGGATCAACAAAATTGGAAGTAATACGTGGACAATCCCTCCGACACGGCTAACGCCGCGCCACCTCCCTTTGCACAAGGGAGGCATATGAAGTTTGGTGGGAACTGCGGCGAGTCACCTTCCTTTGCTGGGGGGGATTTATGCCGCATGTATAATAAAGCTTTTCGTTTTTATCAAAAAGTGTAATTTGGCGTAACTGCTGCAATGGAATATGCCGCAATCGCTTCTGTATCTACTTCTATTTTGTCAAAATATTCCCGGAGAAATTCACGGAAAACGGTATCTCCAACCGTATCCTTGTAATTGTCAAAGAAATCGCTGTTCTCTTTATCTTCCCAGGCGCCTTCGTTCAGCTCCAGTTTTTGTATAATACAAGTTCCGTAGTCACCTTCGACGGTTGCTGTTTCCTCCGGTTCCATGGTTCTTGCCTTTTGGATCAGATCATAGTAGATTTTGTCATTGTAGGTGGTTCCTGTGCTGAAATAGTATCCGTTTTCGTATGCTTTGAGTTCAGAATATGTCTCATACAAATCGGCAAACGCTTCTCCGGCGGCAAGACCTTCCTGCACCTTTTGTATTGCCGCATCCCGCTGGGCTTTCGTATCCTCGTCCAGTTCTTCCGTGAGAACCAGCCCGCTGTCATCGGTGATGTACTTTCCGTTGCTGTCTGTTTTATTCCGGTACTTGTTGTTGATAAATATCATCTGAAAGTGAACGTAATTTTCCTGATAATATGCTTCCAGCTGTTCCGCAGATAAAGGCGTTTTCCCTTCTTCTCCGTACAGATATTCATATACCTTGGAAACCTTTGCATCGTCAATATAAATTTTTTCAAGCAGCTTTGCATTCACGCCGTATTCACCCAGCACTTGATTGAACAGATTCCGGTTCCCTTGGGCGTATTCTTTCAGATAATCGGAAATCCGATCCTGTATGCTTTGCTTCTCTGATGCGGAAATGACCAGCCCGTATTCTTCAAACAACTGCATACATACCATTGTGTACTGAATGTTTTCCAGTATCACCGCGTCGAAATATTCCGCCGCGCTTATCCCGTCAATCAGCTCGCTTTTCCAGAATTCCTCGGTGTTATTCACATCCTCGTATCTGTAAAGAAAATCTCCCTTATAGCTGCTTGCCCAGAAATGATACACGTTTTCACTGATTGTTATATCTTTCAGCGTCAGTACAGCCGCGCTGGAATCTCCTCCGCAGCCCTGCAGGCAGACGGATAGCAAAAGAAGCAGTCCCAGCAGTGCGGCAGCAGATCTGTATTTTATCTTCATAAATAATCTCCATTTCTGTGGACAAATTACCCTATCCTATATTTTACCATGCCGACAGGCTCATTCCTTTGCCTGTGTAGGAAGAAACTGTATATATTCCGTTAACAAATCGCAGAGGAAGTCTACTGTCTGCACTCCGCGGGGCTTCTTGACCGTGATCACCGGCACGGTGCCGATGGTCATCCGGATTGCACCCGGATATTTGCCGGAAAGCTGCTGCACCGCCGTGAGATCCGGCATTTTGGAACACAGCATCAGTTCTCTGTCCCGTTCCTCGATTTTTTCCATTCCCGCCTGCACACCAAGCCCGCGCAAAAGGGCAATGCGGCACAGCATCATAGCGCTGCGCGGCGGATCGCCGAACCGGTCGCACAGCTCGTCTATCATATCGGAGAAATCTTCCTCACACTGGATTTTTGCAATCTTACGATACATTTCCATACGCTGCGCCTGATCCCGGATATAACTTTTCGGCAGATATGCGTCTGCTCGCACGCTGACTGCACATTCCGCGCGCACTTTCTTTTCTTCGCCCTTTTCCTCCAAAACTGCTTCTTCCAGCAGCTTGATGTACATGTCGTAACCTACGGCTTCCATGTGCCCGTGCTGCTGCTCTCCCAACAAATTCCCCGCGCCGCGGATTTCCAAATCCCGCAGGGCAATCTTAAAGCCTGCGCCGAACGCTGCATATTCCCGGATAGCCTGAAGCCGCTTGTCTGCGATTTCCGAAAGCTGCTTCATTTTC
>CASTST010000235.1 GCA_949451655.1 uncultured Eubacteriales bacterium
AAAACCATCATGCGAAATGGCGGAAAATACGAGCGGAGCTTTGAGTTTGAGGGTGAACAAGCGGATATATACAAAATCAGTTTATAAACTCCGATTCAACAAACGTCATTTGAAAAGGGTAACTATATGAGAAGAACCATAAAATGCAATACAAATCATTTGTGCATCGCAGTATTCACATTTTGTCTGCTTGTAAGGTTTGCTGAGTATTTTCTGATTAAAACAGACCAAACGGCCATTGGAGAAAATGTGCTCCATAAAGCTGTTGGAATTATCATATTGGCGTTAGCATTGAAAAGGGCCAACCTTTCATGGAGCGATATTGGATTTCAAAGGAACGGCTTTGTAAGCGGTATTCTGAAAGGTCTGTTATTGGGAAGCGCCTGCTTTGCTGTTTCATATGGGGTAGAGCTGGCGATTTTAACCATGCAAGGCAATCCGGCACACTTTGAACTATATATCAGCAGCTTTTCATTAAGCGGTTCTCAAGTAAAAAATACAGGCTTTCTTTTCTTTGCGCTATGCGTAGTATTCAATATCATCAATGTATGGATGGAGGAGGGCATTTTCCGCGGGCTGTTTATTAAAACGCTCTCTGCAACAAAACCGTTTATGACAGCGAATTTGATTGGCGCATTTTTGTTTGGCGTTTGGCACATCGTCATGCCGCTCAGAAGCTATGTGAACGGTGAAATGTCATTTGCGGCAATGGCCTTAATGAGTATCGGCTATATTATCCTTGCCGGAATTATGGGGATCAAATGGGGACTTCTTTCCCGCATGACAGGAAACCTGTGGGTTGGACTTGGCGACCACCTGTTCAATAATACCGTTGCCACCAATATGCTGCATGTCGTTTCTTCAACGGGCGCGGATGAATTGCAAATCGTTCGGATTATGGCGGCACAGCTTGTTTCCTTCATTTTTGTGCTGGTAATTTACATTTACAGGAGCAGAAAAGAGGGTGAATAGAAATGTATCATGGCTTTGATCATAAGGGTATTCCGCAAGAACCGAGCGCGGAGGTGGCAGACGCCGAGAAACAGCTTGAAATCTCAGAGTACATCAAGGTTTTTGCAATTAAGGATGGAGAATAGGGTCTTTCTTTCATGCAGTCCTTCCGTTTTTCTTCTTGTTGCCGTTCTCCCCGGAATTGTGGTATAATGGGAAAATACAGAACAGCAAATTGGAAGTTGACGCCGATGAAAATAAATGAAAAGAGAGAACATCTATGCTCAATGCAGGAAGCAGGATAGTAAATAATTGGATATATCCTATTGACAACGGCTATGTACTGATTGATACAGGGTATGAAAGAGGATTTGCACATTTCAAAAAGCAACTGGCAAAGATGCAAATAGCCCCTCAACAGATACGATATATTTTTCTGACACACGCTCACGATGACCATGCAGGCTATTTGAATGAAATACTCTCGGAATGCTCTGACATTCAAATCGTTATGAGTGACAAGGCGTTAGAAAGATTATATAAAGGGCAAAACTCTTTTCATGGCGGTTGCACAACCAAGATTGCCTTGCTCTTTTGTTTCTTAATGAAATTTGTTGGCAAGGGCAAGCATTTGTTTCCTCCAATAACGCAAGAATATTCATGTAGATGTATTCAAGTGACCGAACAAAACCGTAAGCAAGTGGAACTTTTATTGCAAGGAAAAATCATTGATACTCCCGGTCACACCGCCGATTCCATATCTCTTTTAACTAATGACGGTTCTCTATTCTGCGGCGACGCTGCTATGAACGGATTGCCAAGTTTACACAGAATAACTATTTGGGCGGAGGATAAAACGGATTTCCTAAAATCTTGGGAAACAATCATCGCACTTAGACCAAATCTAATATATCCGGGACATGGCAAGCCGTTTGGATATGACGACCTTAAAATAAATCTAAAGCGGGCAAAAAATATGGAATTATTACCGATTCACTAACTTCCGATTTATCGAACAGACAAGGAGGGCGAGAAAATGTCTTTATCCATTCAAGAACGCTTGAAAGACCTGCGTGTGCAGCGTGGCTTGACGCTGGAACAGCTTGCAGAGCAGAC
>CASTST010000236.1 GCA_949451655.1 uncultured Eubacteriales bacterium
TGAGGAGGATGAAGCAATGGCTATATTGATTACAGGCGGAACCGGATTTATCGGTTCTCATACTGTCGTTGAGTTGATTAAAGACGGCAGAGAAGTGGTAATTCTGGATAATCTGTCCAACAGCAAACGCTGCGTGCTGAAGCGTATCGAAAAAATTACCGGTGTTCTTCCAAAATTTTATGAAGCAGATTTACTGGATTATGCAGCAACAGAGCAGGTTTTCAAAGAAAACGATATTGATTCTGTAATTCACTTTGCCGGACTGAAAGCAGTTGGCGAATCTGTAGAAAAGCCGCTGGAATATTATCATAACAATATGACCGGCACGCTGCATCTTTGTGAGCTGATGCGCAAATACGGCGTGAAACGGATTGTATTTTCTTCATCTGCAACGGTTTATGGTTCTCCTGCCGAGATTCCGATTACAGAACAGTGTCCCAAGGGCATTTGTACCAATCCCTATGGCTGGACAAAATGGATGATCGAACAAATCCTTACGGATATATCCAAAGCCGATCCGGATATGAGCGTGGTCAATCTGCGGTATTTCAATCCCATCGGTGCCCATGAAAGCGGGCTGATCGGCGAAGATCCCCAGGGAATTCCCAACAACCTGCTTCCTTACGTTTCAAAAGTCGGCGCGGGCAAACTGGAATACCTTACAGTACACGGTGACGATTATGATACTCCGGACGGAACTGGTGTACGTGACTATATCCACGTTGTGGACTTGTCTCTCGCGCATTTGAAGGCGCTGGACTGGACAAAGGCGCACACAGGAACAGAAGTGTTCAATGTAGGAACCGGAAACGGTTATTCCGTTCTGGAAATTGTGAGGGCATACGAACAGGCAAGCGGCAAAAAAGTACCGTATAAAATCGGACCGCGCCGCGCCGGTGATATCGGTGAATGCTATGCTTGTCCCACAAAGGCATTTGAGTCTCTTGGCTGGAAGGCAGAACGTGGCATTCAGGAAATGTGCACGGATCTTGCCCGTTGGCAGGAAATGAATCCGGACGGATATCCGGACGAATAAATCTACTCTGCGGGACGCCCATTCGGCGTCCCGCAGATATATTACTTTTGGGAGAATTTTTATGATTAAACAGGAACCGTTTGGACGAACACCGGAAGGCAGTGCCGTATACGCCTATACCATAGAAAACAGCACAGGCGTATCTGCTAAAATAACCAATTTCGGCGGTATTATTATCAGCCTATGGGTAAGAGATAAAGATGGCAAGCGCCGGGACGTTGTCTGCGGATTTGACGATTTGGACGGATATTTAAAAGCGGACGGATATCAGGGCGCACTGATCGGACGGGTTACCAACCGGATCAGCGGCGCATCCTTTGAACTGGACAGCAAGGAATATACGCTTTGCCCGAACTTCGGAAATTTTTCCGCCCACGGCGGAAAAATCGGATTTAACCGACGCGTATGGGGTGCACGAACTGTTGACGGGGACGAACCTGCATTGATTCTTACATATGTCAGTCCGGACATGGAAGAAGGATATCCGGGAACCTTGACTGTCACTGTCACATACCAGCTTACAGCAGATGGTGGGCTTTCCATTCGTTATGAAGCATTTACAGACAAAAAGACAATTGTAAATATGACCAATCACGCTTATTTCAATTTAGACGGATACGAGACAGGCTCCGTAGCAGATCAGATTATGTGGGTGGATGCGGACACCAGAAATGAGCATGATGCAGATATTATCCCGACTGGAAAAATTCTGTCTGTGAAAGGAACGCCGTATGATTTTACTGAGCCCAAAGCGCTCGGCAGAGATTTTGACAGCGATCCGGATATGGATAAACAGGCAGGCGGATATGACAACAATTTCATATTCAACCATTATGACGGAGAAATGCGTCTGCGCGCCAGTCTCTATTCTTCCGCATCCGGCATAAAAATGCAGGTGCTTACAAATCAGCCTTGTATCGGTATTTATACAGCAAACATGCTGAATCCCCAGGACGTTCCTTTTAAAGGCGGCGTTCGTCAAACGCCGCGCG
>CASTST010000237.1 GCA_949451655.1 uncultured Eubacteriales bacterium
TCGGAAAGGGCGATACCGTAATGATGATGATGAAAGAACGCCCGGAAGCATGGCTGATCATAATAGCGCTTGCAAAACTGGGTGCGACTGTAATTCCCGCAACATATCAGCTTACGCCTAAGGATATTGTGTATCGCTGCGAGTGCGCGGATGTAAAAATGGTCTGCATGGCGGAGGATGATGAAGTAATCAAGCATATGCGTGCAAGCAGAGACAACTGCCCCGGCGTACAGACCGTTGCTCTGATTGGAGATGACGTTGCTGCGCGGTTTGGAGACGAGTTCCTGGATTTCCGTGCGCAAATGCATGCCGCTTCTGCAGAGTTTGTGCGTCCCACCGGAAACAACGCGCCCCATGTGGATGATACTATGCTGATCTACTTTTCCTCCGGTACAACAGGAATGCCTAAAATGATTGCCCATAACTTTACATATCCGCTGGGTCATATCACCAATGCAAAATATTGGCAGCACGTGGAGGACGATGGCGTTCATTTCACCATGGCAGATTCCGGATGGGCAAAATTTGCTTGGGGAAAAATTTTCGGACAGTGGATTGCCGGCAGCGCAATCGTTGCCTTTGATACCGGGCGGTTCCACCCCGATTTTCTTATGCGTGTAATCGGCGAGGTGCGCCCTACAACCTTCTGTGCGCCGCCTACCATATATCGGTTCCTGATTAAAGAAGATTTGTCCAAAGGGGATTTTACCTCCATTCATCACTGCACGACTGCAGGTGAGCCTTTGAATCCGGAGGTGTTCAACCGATTTAAGGAAGCTACAGGCTTGGAAATCCACGAGGGATTCGGTCAAAGCGAAACTTCTGTTATTATGGCAAACTTCGGATGGGATCCGATTAAACTGGGATCTACAGGACTTCCGGCGCCCTTGTATGATATTGATATCGTGGATGAGGAAGGCAATTCCTGTGAAGACGGAACGGTTGGCAGAATCGTTGTACGCAATGCAGTTGCCGAGCATCCGGTAGGGCTGTTTACAGATTACAGAAAAGATCCTGCGGCTATGGAGAAAGCTTGGAGAGACGGCATGTACGATACCGGCGATCTTGCATGGCGGGATTCGGACGGATATTTGTAAAAGCAACGGTTGTGCTTGCAAAAGGCTATACTGCATCTGATGAACTGAAAAAGGAATTGCAGAATCATGTTAAAAAAGTAACGGCACCGTATAAATATCCTCGTATTGTGGAATTTGTAACGGAACTGCCGAAAACGACCAGCGGAAAAATTCGGCGTACGGAAATCCGGGCAAAGGATGCTGAAAAAGCAAAATCATAATCCGGTATTTCTGCATAGCAATAACGAGATCACCTTTTTACACATACAATGTGTGCAAAGAGGTGATCTTTTATTGTGAAAAGAACAAGATTTCGGGGTGCCTGCCCGCAACCTATGATGCGAATGCCGGGGCGTTCTCCTGCTATAAATCAATCTGTTTTGTGCTGCAGAATACATATGTTGGAAACCGCGTTGCGCAGAAAAAATCAGGAAGTACAGATCTGCAGTGCATTGGAAAGTAAGTTGGAAAACCGGCGAGATAAAATGCAGGCGCGGGGATTAAAACGAACAGCGCAGCGCCATTTGCGGATGCTGTCTAAAATATATCGGTTTTATAAAGGAAACGCGGCACAGCTTTTATCAGAAGAAGTATTTGAAATTTTTAATTCTGCTGAAGGTGCTTCTGTGATATTAAAAAATCGGCAGGAAATGAGCGCTATATATGCCGCTCTACATACTTCGAATGCTCGAATTCGCAGATGCATACGCAGCATACAGGAGGATGAAAATAAAAATTTACAGTGGTATCAGCGTATTGCAGATGATAACCGAAACGAAACCGTATCATGCGATGGAGCAGGGGGACGTTTTATTTTGATGGGCATTGAAAAGAGGGAAGCGTATATACAAATGCTGAACGGCGGAAAGGATTCCGTACATACAGTTTGTCCAATCTGCTTTGAAACGGATGCGCATGGAAATTTGCTG
>CASTST010000238.1 GCA_949451655.1 uncultured Eubacteriales bacterium
GCGCCTCCCGCGTCTTCCTCAGCTGTTCTTCCAGTCCCTCTACATTCTCTACCATAGTTGGTATCCTCCGTACTTCCTTCGTTTTATTTCTTAGAAATTTATATTTTGCTGTATGTAAAAACTTACTTTACAAAGTAAGTATACCATAAAATTCAAAAATATCCAAGAGCAAAATTTACATATTTCATATACTTTTATCGATATATGTGTTATGCATATACTAATATCAGCGATTTTTAAAAAACTGATATAAATGACATGGAATCATACCATTGTACAGTTTACGGATTTTATCGGCACGCCGACCGTAAAGCTTTGGAAAAGCTTCATGAGAAGTAATTACATAGATCTGCCAGCGTTCTAAATTTTTCGCCCATGCGGTTCCGATATCCCGATACAGTGCATCTACCTCTTCCGGTGTCATCAGCCGTTCTCCGTAAGGTGGATTGGTTGCAACTGTTCCGCGCATACCGCCCGATTTCAAAGTGCGCGCATCCTCACAGAAAAATTGAATCTGTTCATATACACCTGCTCGTTTTGCACATTCTTCAGCAATAGCAACAGCTGTCGGATCTATATCGGAAGCGCGGCAGGTAAATTCTGATTTTGTTTCCGCGGCTTTACTTTTTGCTGATTCTCTCGCATTTGCCCAAAGCTTTGCAGGAAACTGCGGAAAATCCTGTGCGGCAAAGTTGCGACCGAGCCCGGGCGCAATATTCCGCATGAACATAGCCGCTTCTATTACAATCGTACCGGATCCGCAGAAGGGATCGCAGAACAGAACATTTTCACGGGGACGGGCAAGTTTGGCTACGGCAGCCGCTAAGGTCTCACGCAAAGGCGCCTGTACCGTTTTTGGGCGGTATCCCCGTTTATGAAGAGGGATGCCGGACAAATCAATCATAAGGGTAAGATTGTTTTTGAAAAGGAAAAAGTCAATTTGATATTTAGTCCCGGTCTCAGGCAGCTGGGTCATACCGTATATTTTGCCAAGCCTTGTTGCAGCAGCTTTCTTTATAATACGCTGGCAGTCCGGCACAGAAAACAGTGTACTTTTTATCGCATGTCCGCGCACAGGAAATGCATCTTCCCTGCCGATCCATTCCTCCAGAGGAATTTTCCTCGTTCCTTCAAACAGTTCCTCAAAGGTTTCAGCATGAAAACTGCCAAGATTGAGATACAGTCTTTCTGCAAAACGAAGGTTAATATTACATACTGCCGCTGCTGCCGCATCTCCAAGAAATGTAATTCTGCCATCCATTGTTTCGGTGCGGGTATACCCCAGCGCATCTATTTCTGCGCCCAAAAGTCCTTCCAGACCAAACAGGCAGGTTGCTGTATATTTTAGCATTACTGATCCTCTTTATTTTTCTGTTCATTTTTTAATTGTATTTTGGGCTTATCCGGTTTGCCGAGCGCAAGGGTGAAGGTAAATCTGCACCATTTGCCCGCTTCGCTTTCCACCCAGATTCGCTGCCCCTGCGATTCGATAATCGTTCTGGCAATGTACAGTCCCAATCCCACACCGGTTTTATCCACTCCACGGCTTTTATCGCTTTTATAAAAACGCTCAAATATAAACGGAAGATCTTCTTTTGGAATCCCCTGCCCTTCATTGAATACACTTACATGGATTGCCCGATCTTTTTGTTTAATTGAAATTTCATAAAGTCCGC
Organism: uncultured Eubacteriales bacterium; assembly: GCA_949451655.1. Lineage (GTDB taxonomy): Bacteria > Bacillota > Clostridia > Oscillospirales > CAG-272 > Avispirillum. The sequence continues at coordinate 1,677 of CASTST010000238.1, forward strand.
CCTCAGATGAAAATTTAATAGCATTATCACAAATATTATAAAAAATCTGATGAATCGCATCCTTGTCTGCATAAACAAACATATTGTCCGCGTCGCAAACAAACTGCACATCCAAATTTTTATCTTCCAAGCGCTGGATGTTGCTGATGATAATTTCCCGTCCCTGTTCACAAATATCATAAACCTGCGGATGAAATTGGCGTTCCCCTGCCTCCAGACGTGAGATATCCAGCAATTGGGAAACTAGGCGGGAAAGACGGCGTACTTCC
>CASTST010000239.1 GCA_949451655.1 uncultured Eubacteriales bacterium
TTGTCAAGAACAAATATATTGGTCGCACATTTATTGCTCCCGGGCAGGAAGTGCGGGAAGATAAAGTAAAAATCAAGCTGAATCCTATTTCCGAAACAGTAAAGGGCAAGCGGGTTGTCATGATTGACGATTCCATCGTCCGGGGAACCACTTGCGCCAGAATTGTAAAGCTTCTGCGGGATGCAGGAGCAAAAGAAGTGCATGTCCGCATTTCCAGTCCGCCTTTCATGGGACCGTGCTATTACGGCACAGATATTGACTCCAAGGATGCTTTGATTGCGTGCCGACATACGATTCCGGAAATTTGTGAAATTCTCGGTGCGGATTCCTTGGCTTATCTCAGCAACGAAAATGTGAAAAAGCTTTGCGGTGACGAAGAATCGGGCTATTGCACCGCTTGTTTTGATGAAAATTATCCTACGGATATCCCGAAGGACAACGGCAAAAGCCGGTTTGAACGGAAAATTTCTGAGGGAATCAATCCGGAAAAATCTCCAATAAAATCATAAAGAACGATATACCAAGCAAAACAGAAATCGAAATTTTACGTTCCGGTTTCTGTTTTGCATCCCGGACGAGAGCGCATACGTCACAAATTCAAAGAAAGATATGGTCATTATATGATGAAAAGTGCAAGTGAAAGCTACAAGGCTGCCGGCGTAGATATTACTGCGGGGTATAAGGCAGTGGAACTGATGAAGCAGCACATCGGACGTACGGTAACGCCCGGCGTTGTCAGCGGAATCGGTGGATTCGGCGGTTTGTTCCGTCCCGAATTTGCCGGCATGAAGGATCCGGTTCTTGTATCTGGTACGGACGGGGTGGGTACCAAACTCCGCCTTGCGTTTCTGCTGGATCGGCACGATACTGTAGGTATCGACTGCGTGGCAATGAGTGTAAACGATATTATTTGCTGTGGTGCGGCTCCCCTGTTCTTTTTGGACTACATCGCATGCGGAAAAAATGTTCCCGAGAAAATCGCGTCTGTGGTAGCGGGAATTGCAGAAGGCTGCGTGCAGTCCGGCGCGGCACTGATCGGTGGTGAAACTGCCGAAATGCCGGGCTTCTATCCGGAAGATGAATATGACCTTGCCGGATTTGCTGTGGGCATTGTAGATCGCGAAAAGATTATTGACGGAAGCCGGATGGAAAAAGGAGACGTGCTGATTGCCCTTCCTTCCAGCGGCGTGCATTCCAACGGATTTTCTCTGGTTCGCAAGGTGTTTGATCTGGAAAACAATCAGGATCTCACCGCACCTGTAGCGGAGCTTGGCGGTGCAAGTCTGGGTGAGACATTGCTGGAGCCTACAAAAATTTATGTAAAACCCATGCTGGCGCTGTTTGAAAAAGCGGATGTTCGTGCAGTTTCTCATATCACCGGCGGCGGCTTCTACGAAAATATTCCCAGAAGCATTCCGAAAGGCTTTACTGCAAAAGTGGAAAAAAGCGCAGTGCGCACTCCTGCCATTTTTGATTTGATCGCCAGCCGTGGTAATATTCCGGAACGGGATATGTTCAATACATACAACATGGGTGTCGGTATGTGCGTAACCGTAGCAAAGAAAGACGCGGATCTTGCTGTGTCTGTTTTGCAGGGCGCAGGCGTAGACGCATATGTGTTCGGTGAAATTGCAGAAGGCGATGAAGGTATCGTTCTCTGCTGAGGAACCAAAGAGGGCAAAATATCTGATGAAAAATGATAAAATTAAAATTGCGGTGCTTGTTTCCGGCGGGGGAACGAACTTACAGGCGTTGATTGATTCCCAGAAGGAAAAATGTCTGCGCAGCGGGGAAATCGTGCTTGTAGTGTCCAACAATCCGGGCGCGTATGCCATTACCAGAGCGGCGGAAGCTGGCATCAAGGCAGTTACTGTTTGTAAAAAAGATGTGGGAGAGCGCTTTGAAGAAGAGCTGATTCGTGTTCTG
>CASTST010000240.1 GCA_949451655.1 uncultured Eubacteriales bacterium
TCCGCCGCTCACTGGCACATATTTGCGGATTGTACGGCAGCTTGTTTTCTGGCTTACCATGTTTGTAACGCCAATCTGGTACCTTCTTCTGATGCATGAGGCGGTTCTGCCGGAATGGATGCAGTTTATTGTGCCGTCAGCGCCGGGAGATCTTCCAATTATATTACAGCTCTATCTGACGGAATTTATGATTGATGGGTTAAAGTTGGCGTCAATGAATACCCCCAGTGCACTGTCGAATTCGCTTTCCGTTGTAGGCGGTCTGATTCTTGGTGAATTTGCAGTGGAAGTGGGCTGGCTGTGCTCGGATGTGATTTTGTATATGGCGTTTGTATCCATTGCGAACTTTACTCAATCCTCTTATGAGCTTGGATATGCATTCAAATTTATGCGTATGATTTTGCTGCTGCTTACAGCCTTATTCAGCACATGGGGCTTTGTCGGCGGCGTGCTGCTTGTTATCATTTTAATTGCGACAAACAAAACGGTAAACGGTAAACGCAGCTATCTGTATCCGTTTATTCCCTTTGACGGAAGGGCGCTGGCACGGCTTGTGTTCCGACTGAAAAAAAGAGACTAGCATTGACGGGGAAGGTGAAAATCTTCCCCAGTAAAGAGAGACACAATCCCCCAGTCAGCATCGTTACGCTGCTGACAGCCCCCTTTGCACAAGGGGGCCTTTTAAAATTCGGCAGTCGCCTTTACACAGGGGAGGCTTTCAGATTTGGTGTTAGCTGCCCCCCTTTGTTGGGGGCTTTTTTCAACAGTATTCTTTATTGAATGAAGGCATTTTTTATATTTTTTGTTTCCCATTTTAAAATTCCACTTGGAAATTTTAAACGAGTATGGTATACTGGTTAAAAGTACCATTATGTCAGAAAGGAACGTCAGCCCATGAAAAAATATCTTGCAATTGATCTGGGAGCTTCCAGCGGACGGGGAATTCTGGGAACAATTGAAAATAACAAACTTATATTGAAAGAGATGCACAGGTTTTCTAACGATCCGGTAGAAATGCCATCCGGATTTTTTTGGGATACCCTGCGGCTGCTTTATGAAATAAAAACCGCTATTGCAAAATGCGGAAGGGAAGGCGGACTGGATTCTATTGGAATTGATACCTGGGGAGTAGACTACGGATATATTGACGCATCCGGAGCGATGCTTTCTCCTTCCTATCAGTACAGAGATCTGCGAACTGCGCCCATGATTGAGCGGGTATATGGTAAAATCCCCTATGATTCACTGTATAAAATTACCGGAATTGAGTCTATGTCTTTCAATACGATTTTTCAGTTGGCGGCAGATATGCAAAATCGTCCATGGCTGATTGAAACTGCGGAAAAGCTCTTACTTACCCCTGATCTTTTGAATTATTTTCTTACAGGTAAGATGGCGGCGGAATATACAATTGCTTCTACCACCGCATTGATGAATGCCGCTGCAAGGGACTATGATGCAAATGTGTTGGAAACTTTGGGAATTTCAAAAAAATTATTTCCGAGCGTTGTGATGCCGGGAAATATTCTGGGAAACCTGCATGAGAAAATTGATGGCGATACAGGAAATACGAGTGCGTCAGTGGTGAATATTTGCAGCCATGATACTGCAAGTGCCATATTGGCTGTTCCTGCAAAGGGAGAAGATTTTCTTTACATATCCAGCGGTACGTGGTCTCTGATGGGGATTGAATCCAGTGCGCCACTGATTACGCCGCTTTCTCAAAAGTATAGCTTTACCAACGAGGGCGGTGCATTCGGAAAAATCAATGTAATGAAAAATATTATGGGTCTTTGGCTGATCCAGGAGTCCCGCCGGCAGTGGCGACGGGAGGGAAAAGAGTACAGCTTTGATGAAATGTCCGACGCCGCTCTTGCAGCTGCACCGTTCCGCTCCCTGATT
>CASTST010000241.1 GCA_949451655.1 uncultured Eubacteriales bacterium
CTGACCAAGGTGCAGCGTGCAAAAGCCATGTATGTTCGGATGCTGATGGAAGTGGGAAAAAGCGGGGCGGATGAATCTGCATCCGATCAAGATGAGATCACCTTGTATGAAATACCTGAAAACGGACGTGATACTTGATGCCTACAGTTATCAGACCGCAACCTGGCCCACAGGAACGTTTCCTCGCAACGCCTGCGGATATCTGCATTTACGGAGGTGCGGCGGGCGGAGGAAAAACATTTGCCCTGTTGATGGAGCCTATACGACACCTTAAAAATCCGGGTTTTGGAGCGGTAATTCTTCGAAAGAACATTACGCAGATAACCGCAGAAGGAGGCTTGTGGGATGAGTCCTTTGAGGTCTATGGAAAAATGCGCGGTGCAAGAGCGCTGCAATCCCCTCGTTTGAAATGGATTTTCCCATCTGGTGCACGTATCAGCTTCATGCATTTAGAGCGCGACGAGGAGCTGTTCAAGTGGCAGGGCACACAGATTGTGCTGCTGGAATTTGATGAGCTTACGCACTTCACGGAGCATATGTTTTTCTATATGTTGTCCAGGTGCCGTTCCGGCTGCGGTGTCACGCCATATGTACGTGCAACCTGCAACCCAGATGCAGACAGCTGGGTTGCAAAATTCATCGAATGGTGGATCAACCCGAATACGGGCTACCCCATTCTGGAGCGAAGCGGCGCGTTGCGCTATATGCTCCGGGAAAATGAGGAAATACAGTGGGGAGACACGCCAGAAGAATTGTGGGAGCGATTTGAGCTAAAGACCACAGAACAACGGCATAGGATTAAAAGTGTTACTTTTATTGCAAGTCGCTTAGAGGACAACAAAATTTTGATGGCTCGAGATCCGTCCTACCTATCAAACCTGCTGGCCCAGTCGGTTGTCGAGCGGGAACGGCTGTTATATGGTAACTGGAAGATCAAACCGGCCGCTGGACTGTTTTTCAAACGTTCACAAGTAATAATGGTAGAGACAATCCCAAATGATGTGATCCGATGGGTGCGTGCATGGGATTTAGCAGCCACAACACAGGACGAAAATGGGGACGCCGCCTTTTCCGCCGGGGTACTGATGGGGAAACGCAAATGCGGCCGGTATGTAATTGCCAATGTAATCAATGTGCGGGAAAAAGCAGCGGATATTCGAAAGTTGGTGCGGAATGTCGCGCTTGTTGACCGCAAAAACTTTAAAAATGTATGTATCCGGCTTCCACAGGACCCGGGACAGGCAGGCAAAGCACAAGCGGAGAGCTACATCAAATATCTGTCCGGCTTTACAGTCAAGGCGGTGCGGGAAACCGGCAGCAAAACTGCACGTGCAGAGCCTATGGCTGCCCAATGGCAGGCCAGGAATTTTGATGTGCTGATTGCAGAATGGAACGATACATACTTTAGTCAGCTGGAAAGTTTTCCAGAAAGCCGGTTTAAAGATATGGTGGATGCGGGAAGTTCGGCATTTGCCGAATTGGAGGGAAATGCCTTTGACTTATCTGGTTTGCTGCAATGGGAGGTGACAAATTGAGTGAATTTCGGATGGATGGCTATGTAAACCAATACACTAGGTATGGCACCTCACAGGACAGCTCGGAAGCCTATGAATACCTGCCGGAACCGGCGATCCCGGACATCTCGCTGGTAAGCCATTACGAAACCAACGGCCTGTTTGCCAAAATTATCGACACGCCGGCGGAAGAAGCCATAAAGCATGGGTTTGACCTGGCCCTGAATGATGCCAACTACGAACAGTACATAGAGGACATGTTGGACATGCTGGACTGGGAGAATAAATCGGCAACTGCTATCAAGTGGGCGCGGCTGTTCGGCGGCGCATTGATCGTGATGGTGATTGATGATGGTGGGGAGCTGACAGACCCGGT
>CASTST010000242.1 GCA_949451655.1 uncultured Eubacteriales bacterium
ATTGGACGGTCATTTACTTTTACCCCAGGCACAAAACGCACCTGGGGTACAGCGAAAAGCCTATAAATGATATCCAATTCCTTTCGGGAAAGCCTGTTAATGATGATACAAAAGTAAAATAATTTGCCTATTGAGCCGCTGTGTTACCAGTGTAACTCTGCCAGGAAGCCCTGTCAAGGGGAAATTTAGAAAAGCGGAACTTTATTTGCTCTGAATATGACGATACATTATATCCAGTACACTGCACTTTTGTCTAAGGATTTCTTTCGTTCTCTCCAATCGGGCATCAGTGTTGTCAGGAAATCATAAAAGTGTTTTGAGTGATTTGGATAAGCAAAATGGCAGAACTCGTGCATCACCACATATTCGATACAGTTTCTTGGCACTTCAAGAAGACGCTTATTCAATGTAATGATCCCTTTTTTCGCTAAACAAGAGCCCCATCGAGTCCCCATATTTCGGATACGCAGTATAGGCATTGATATCCCATATTTTTGAAATACCGGGTAGGTTTCCGAAATGATCTCGCCAAAGATGATTTGGCATTGTTCATCCAGATATCGTGTCACCATTCTTTGCTTTTTTGCAAAGTCATCGGGATCTTTGATACAAAGATACAAATAGATCCCGTCAGAGGAAATTTCTTCTCGGACGTTCTTCTCCACTTTCAAGCGGACTCCTCTGCCCAGCAGATAAAACGTCTCGCCGCTGACATACTGCCTGGGCTGAAAGGTATACTGCGCCATTTCAAGAAACTTTCCCTGGGCCGAGCGAATATAGTTTCCCTTCCTGATTACAAAACCATCCACTTTTTCTGCCGGGATATCCGGATTTGCTGAGACATACACTTTGCAATCTTTATGGATCCGCAAATTGAGGTTCTTTACCGGCTTTTCTTCCAGCACATAGCGGATCTCGCTGCCTTCATATAAAACTGTTCTCTCTTGCGCCATCGCTGTTAAAACCTCCGAAGCGCCACTGTTTTCACATTTTCAATAATCCTATCAATGGTGTCAAAAGACAGTTTTAATCCCCGTTCTTTCTCATAGTCATAAAAGAGATCATCAATATCCTGCGAGATTCGGTCGTGGATTGTTTTGTTGTCGGTCCAGTCCACTTGACTGTGGTTAGCCACAATTTTTGTAATCTCTTCCGCAATCTCCGCAGCAAAATCAGGAGAAACTTCTGCTTCCTTTGCTTCATCAAACACCGCTGACAGAACACCGTAAAACGCCTGGGCATGGATATTATTCTTAATGGATTCCGGGTAGGTTACGGTGCTCCTTCCAGCGTGATAGTCTTCCATGATGGTACGCATTTTTGCCAGATATTCCGCCTCGGAAATCACCTTTTCCTTGTACTGCTCCAGCGCTTCCTTGATTCGCATGGAAAAACTGTCATAATAGGCGGGATTCTCCTGATACTTTTCGCTGATGCTGCGGGTCAACTTGCTGGTAATAGCATCAGCTTTTGCCCGAAGAGATCCCAATTCCTCCAATTCCCGCTCAAAGTCATCCTTATTCAGAATATCAATGGGGCTGGTGATCTGCTTTAGTCCAGCTACCGAGAGGTGTGTGTCCAGAAGATTTTGCATCAGTGGTTCATATTCCCGGTTATCAATGGCATCACAGTAACGGATTTTCACACTGCGGCGCACCTTCGAGAAAAAGATAAAAGTGTTTTGATACCGCTTTAATTCATCCTTTGGAACGGCCGCATACGCCTGTTCCGCATTCAGTACTATATTCAACGCCTTGCCAAAAGAACAGAGAAGATGGTAAAAGTGCTCACGCTTCTTATCGTCAGCAAGAAATACTTCCACCTCTTCGGCATCACGGGGATTTTTCAAGCCTGCAAACTGTTCCGTCATCTGGGTATAGG
>CASTST010000243.1 GCA_949451655.1 uncultured Eubacteriales bacterium
CTTTGAGTATGTGAAAAACAAGTACGGGTATGCGTACAGCGTTGATACGGTGGACGTGTATACCTTAATACCACGATTTGAAATAGGAGGAAAATAAAAGCATGAAGTATAGAAAGAAACCCGTTGTAATTGAGGCGTTTCAGTATGACGGGGATTTGATTGGTTCTAACGGTCAGTATTATGTGCCGGAATGGGCAAAAAAAGCATATGAGGACGGCGCAATATATTATGGAGAACTTGACGGACATCCGGGCGAGTTATTCATTAAGACATTGGAGGGCGTTCATCATGCAAGTGTAGGGGATTATATTATCCAGGGTGTAAATGGTGAGTTTTACCCTTGCAAGCCGGACATCTTTGAAAAGACCTATGAGGCGGCAGAGTAATCCGTTTATACGCTGATATCGAGGTTTGAGATTGGAGGGAAATAAAGTTGAAATTATTTTTTGATTGCGAATTTACTGGTTTAAGAAAAGACACAACACTTATCAGTATCGGCATTGTAGCAGAGAACGGACAGCGGTTTTATGCGGAGTTTACTGATTTTGACTGGGAGTCGGTTCATAAAGACAAATGGATTTTGGAAAATGTGGTAAACAAATTGCACTACAGAAAGCATTACTCAGAAAAGACATATATGCCGGATTATCACATTGGAACAAAACAATCAATTTCAGTTATGCTTCAAAACTGGCTTAAACAGTTTGGCGAAGTGCAGTTTGTTTCCGATGTTTGCCATTATGACTTTGTTCTGCTGATTGATTTGTTTGGTGGTGCATTTGATTTGCCTGGGAATGTGTCGGCGGCTTGCTACGACATCAATCAGGATATTGCAAGGCATTATGGAATTTCCGAGAAAGAAGCCTTTGACAAGAGCAGAGAAGACATTGTTTCTGAACTGTGCGGACAGCAGATTGATGGAGAGAAACACAATTCTCTTTATGACGCAGAAGTTATCAAGGCTATCTATTCGAAAATCTGTGGTGATTAGCCTATGCCCGAACAAACAAAAATTGAACCATTAAGCGCAACGGAATATGACATTATCGAAAAAGCCTTGTGGGAGTTGGTGAAGCAGTATCCAAGTGAGCCGGGCGACCCGGATGTGACAGCGCAGTATGACGAATTAGACGCTGGTGTATCGCTTGCTGTTTTAGTAGATGGAGGAAGGTATACAAAAAAATATGTATCCGGAAGCTTTAATGCAGAAGTTTATTTTCGTCTGGCATATAAAAGCAACCCTAAGACATCCCCGCAGCGTATCAATTCGCAAGCATTTGTTGGAAAAGTTATGAAGTGGTTAGAAAGCACAGATAACTTACCACTTTTGACGGATAACAGAACAATAACAAGAATAACTGCAACTAACGCCGTGCCTTATAAAGATGAGACAGGGCAAGATAAAAGCATTATTTATGCAGCGGCGGCAGTAATGGAATATTTTAAGAAAGGAGAATAAACAAATGGCAAATGACAGAACAAACATGGTGTCCCTGCTTGACTTTGGAAAGTGGATGGGGGGCACCACGTCAGACATTTTGGAGCTGGGAGACGGATTTACGGAGCTTACAGAGGACTGGGCTCCAGAAACAGAAGAAAAACAATATGTAAACATGAAGGCGAAGGCAAGTACTCTGAACGGGTATGCGTTTTCCATGTCGCCGGAGCGCGACCATCTTTCCGATGAGGCACAGGAGTATATAGATGAGGCGTTCCGCAAGTTTCCCACCGGCAAGAATGCAGAGACGGAGTACTACAGATTCTACAAAACGGACAAGGTATCGGATGGCAAGTACAAGGCCATCAAGGTGCCGGTCATCGCGGCTCCATCATCCACCGGCGGATCCGGAGGAGAAACACTTACCTCATCCATACAGCTT
>CASTST010000244.1 GCA_949451655.1 uncultured Eubacteriales bacterium
CGTTATTAACACATTGTCCGGGCAGGTGGTCGTGTGCGGATTTCGCCTTTGTCTGTCTGTTTTTCGCGGGGATATTTTGCGTATAGAGGGACATATAACAGAAATTAAATTTGGCGGTGATGCAGAGTGAGGCTACTTTCCTTCATTTTCGGAATGCGTGCCTATCTGATTCGGAAAGCATGGGTGGTAGGCGCGATCAACCTGCTGGCACGGTTGGATATTTCATATGATTGCTTGGAAAAAGATGAGGAAGGCAATCTGCACTTTACTGTGCCCGCTTATAAAAGAAAGCTGCTGGAAAGAGCGTTTACAGCAGAAGGAATCGTTTGGGAGCGCGGCGCATTGTCGGGACTGCCCGATATTTTCCGGCGCTATAAAAAACGTTGGGGAATTGCAGTGGGTTTCCTGATTTTTGTATTCCTTGTAGCTATATCCGGCGGGCGGATCTGGTGTGTGGAGATAAGCGGGAATAGCCGCGTTGCAGATGAAACGATTATCGAACTTTTGGATGAGCTTGGCTGCGGCGTGGGAGACACATATAAAGACATTGAATTTGCGAAGCTGCACAATGCGTTTCTTCTCCGATGCAAGGATATCGCATGGATTTCTGTAAATATGGACGGAACCCATGCCCATGTTGAGGTGCGGGAAACTTTGGCGGATCAGGCGGTGGAGGATGATCAAAATTATAATGTGGTGGCTGGCGAGGACGGACAAATCGAGCAGATTGCAGCATATGAAGGGAAACCGCAGATTGCAATTGGCGATACAGTCCGAAAAGGGGAATTGCTGCTCAGTGGTGTAATCAGCTACGGAGAAACCGGGCTGCGCTATGAAAATGCTGCCGGAGAGGTATATGCAAAGGTTATCCGGGATTTTGTTGTCGAAGTGCCACTGCAAACGGAGAAAAAAGTATATACCGGACACAGCACTGCAAAAAAATCCCTTGTTTTTTTTCAGTTTAAGTCCAATTTGTTTTTTAACGATAAAATTCCATATGAATCCTATGATACGACCCATCGGAACAAGCAGCTGCATTTGTTTGACAGTGTAGCGCTGCCCATATGGGTGGAAACAGATTTATATGAAGAATATGAAGTGCAGGCGGTTACACTAAGTGAAGCTGAGGCCAAAACGCTTGCATATCAGGAATACAGAACCCGTCTGAAGGAAACGCTTGCAGATGCGCAGCTTTTGGAGAAAAATACAGATGCAGCGCTGGAAGAGGACGGAGTGTATCGGATCCGATGCCGCTTGTACTGTCTGGCTGATATTGCGGTGCGGCAACCTCTCACCATTGATGAAAATCCGGGGGCAGAACCGGATGCGGAACAGTAATTTTTATTTGAAATTGAAAAACGGTAAGTAAATTTAACTCCCCGGCAGGACTACTTGCCGGGCTTCTTTTTTATTTGACAAATCATTATAAACAATGTATGATAAAAACAAGTATATTATAGAGAAGAGAGGTGAAAACAAGATGAAACGCTGTATTGCAATTCCCGGAATAGCCTGATAAATTAAAATTTAAGGAGGATTCCAAATGACTATTCCGGAAAAGCATGTCTATCCCCGTACAGGCGACAGACAAACGATTTATTTAAAGAATGTAATCACCGATCCGAACATTTCGGTCGGCGAATATACAATGTATAATGATTTTGTAAATGATCCAACACAGTTTGAAAAGAATAATGTGCTGTATCATTATCCCATCAATCATGACAGGCTGATAATAGGAAAATTTTGCTCCATTGCCTGCGGTGCAAAATTTCTTTTTAACAGCGCTAATCATTCCATGAATTCTCTTTCGACCTATCCCTTCCCGCTGTTTTTTGAGGAATGGGGGCTTGACAAGAAA
>CASTST010000245.1 GCA_949451655.1 uncultured Eubacteriales bacterium
AAGACTTGGTGCCGATATCCCATTTGGGATTAACCAAACAACGTACGCGCATGTTTTCTGTCATTGTTTGCCCCTTCCCCTTCATTGATATGATTTGGATGCTTCTTTGCATAGGCACGCAATTTATTGATAAATAAATCGTCATCTGCAATACTGCAGTTCACTTCTCCGATAACGAACTCCAAATCTGCTTCCTTAACGCCAAAATTTCGTGCAATTTCTCTTTGCTTATATGCGAACAGCATCTGCTGCGCTATCAGCAATTTGGAGCGGTATTCGGCTAAGTCTTTCAGTTGGTCTTTCATTTTTTCGTAATGCTGCAGGATTCTCTGACTTTGCGATAGCGCATCCTTTGCAGCTTCCAGATCGGAAAAGCCCAAAGCCCGCAGCAGCTTCATCTTTTCCCTCTTTACAATATCATTTAACTGTTTGTTGTTGTACAACGGTTTTTCACGAAAATCTTCTGACCCCTTCCCCATATAAAAACATCCTTTCTTTCAGCGCTTGTTTTTATATTCACTCTATATAAAAACATGCCAAAACATATTTGCATACAAATCCGTCCCGGGTGCACATCGGCTCTGCATACATAACTGCCAGAATTCTTTTACGGATGGTACCTGTCCGCTCTTTCTGACATGCTTATAATACAAAATAAAGCGGTCAATAAATGACCGCTTTATTTTAATGCTACGAAAAATTTATCTGTTATTTACTGCTTCGGGGTAAAGATCATGATGCGTCAGGCGCTCCCAGGCAACCTGCTCCCATTTTGTGCCCGGTCTGCCGTAATTGCAGTACGGATCAATGGAAATTCCGCCCCGCGGCAGAAATTTCCCCCACACCTCAATATAGGCAGGCGACATAAGTCGAATCAGATCATTCATAATAATATTGACGCAATCCTCATGAAAATCCCCATTATTCCGAAAGCTGAATAAATACAGCTTTAAGGACTTGCTCTCAACCATAAGCTCCCTGGGTACATAGGAAATATACAGCGTTGCAAAATCCGGCTGCCCAGTAATTGGACAAAGGCTGGTAAATTCAGGGCAATTAAATTTGACAAAATAGTCACGATCCGGATGCTTATTGGGAAACACCTCCAAAATCTCCGGCGTATAATTAGATACATATTGGGTGTGCTGATTTCCAAGCAGCGTTATGCTTCCCTTTTCATGGTCGTTTCTTCCATTCATATGCTTCTCTCCCCCATTGCCGGATCTTCTATTCCATTTGCTGCAAACGCAGCGGCACGGTCACGGCATGTACCGCAAACACCGCACGGCGTCTCTCCACCCTCGTAGCAGCTCCAAGTCAATGCATACGGAACCCCAAGAGTAAGCCCTTTTTGTATAATCTGCGCTTTATTCATTTGAACAAAGGGAGCTTCGATTCGCAGCTGCTGCCCACTTCCCAAATATACGGCACGGTTCATGGCATCATTGAACGCATCACTGCAATCCGGGTATGCATTACCCGCTGCATCGTCGCTGTGCGCGCCATAATAAATCACCTCACATCCGTTTGACAGCGCAATACTTGCTGCAGATGCAAGAAAAAGTCCGTTTCGGAAAGGAACATAGGTAGACACCGGTTTGCCATCTGTATGCGCTAACTGATCCGCATAGCTTTCTTTCGGAATTTCATTAGCAGAACCAGAAAGCAGCGCACAATTGGAATCTGCAAAAATCTGCGCAAGATCAAGCCGTTTCACAGGCACGCCATAATATTCCCCTATTCTTTTTGCCGCCACGAGCTCTTTTTCATGCGTTTGTCCATAAAAAACAGAAAGTGCAAGAACCTCTGCCGCACCATATTTTTCAATTGCCAATCCCAGACAGGTTGTACTGTCAACC
>CASTST010000246.1 GCA_949451655.1 uncultured Eubacteriales bacterium
CACAAAGCTCCTCCAGACTTCCGGCATGGGCAGTAACCACTGTGGGCACTCCGGCGCCAAAGCTTGTATAAATTGCCGCGGCATCTTCCTCGCTGCTGATTTCGTCACATAAAATCAGTTGCGGGGACAGGGTTCGCACAGCAGTTTCCATTCCTTTCGCTCTCGGATATCCGGACAGTGCGTCACAGGTCAGTTCCCCTCCAAGAGAACCACATATTTCAAATCGCGTATCAATGACTGCTATGCGGAGATTATACGGCTTCCCGCCAAGTCTTGCGGCAATCTCCCGTAGTGCTGTGGTTTTCCCCACCCCGGGAGGAGAATACAAAATAGCGCCGCGAAATCCTTCCTCCATAATCAGACGGCAAATTCCGTCTGCCACACCGGGAATCCGATGGGGGATACGGATCGCTGCCGATGAAATATCAGTAACCGACAGGATTTTTCCTCCTTCTGTCACGGCGCGGCCGCACACACCCACCCGAATGCCTCCTTCCGTGCAAATATATCCCTCTTTCATAGTTTCACTATGAGAGTACAGCGAATTTCCGCACAGGGAGCGTATAATCATTGACAGTTCATCTGCTGTGGGGGACACTCCGCAGGAAACATTTTTGTTTCCTATGCTTAAAAACATGGGGCATCCGATTCGCAGACGGATTTCACTAATTCTGCCACAATATAATGCAGCGTTTTTTCTCGCCGCTTCCGACAGTCTCACCGGAAGATATGCCAGCGCTGCTTCTTCATTAAAATCCTTTCCTTTTTCCATTTGCACACATCCTTTCGATTTCTGCTATCCGCACAGTACCCGGATTCAGTTTAGTAATATATACTCGGACAAGTCAAACAATATGACCATACGCACAAAAAAAGTCACTGCAGAGCCGCGCTGTGCAGTGACCAAAGGACGTATAAATTATTTACTTGGAAAGGCACATTACGTTTTAATAATACCTTTCTTATCACCAAAAATACTGTATACATTTTTTAATTCGCAAAGTGCATCTGCAACCGCTGACTGATCCGTCATCATTTCAAAATACAGTCTTGTGTCCACATCAGGACATTCTTGAAACATTCCGGTTGCCAGCACCTTTCCTGTTTTTTGAAAAGTCAGTTTCAACTCCAGTTCATAACCTGCATTTTCTAAAACTGCTTCACCGGAAATTGCATCATAACACTTCTGCAATTGACAGAGAAAATCATACAATTCTCCTGTAGTAAATGAATGTTTTGCGCAAACAGAATAGGATCCAACGCGAATATCCAAATTTCCTTGGGCAAAGTATCCGCCGCCGTATGATATTTCATTTGGAAATCCATGCACCTCGGATATATCTATGCATATATGTTCATCATATCCCTGCAGCCGAAGGGCTATTATTGGATGTTCTATCATTTCTATATTTCCCCGCTCGTTCCTTACATCTATTCCTATATTTCTATTTTTATGATACAAAATTATACTCATTTTCATCAGCATGTCAACATTTTTTACAATTATATCGACAGAATCGTCTATATAACAATATTTTAATATTCGGATATGCCAAATACAAAGGCACAGCAGCCTTATATAACAAAAGCCCTGTACCTTTTTTCATACTGCCGACTTTAAGTTTCTGCAAAAAATAATTTACAACAATCCCCCAGTCACGGCTCCGCCGCGACATGCCCCCCTTTGCACAAGGGGACCTTTTGGTTCCGCTCCGCGGGGGCTCCCCTACAGTAAAAGGGAGTCCCCGCAGAGCGGGTGAGAGATTGTATAAGCAAAACTGTCAGATTGCAAATACTGCAAAATAAAAAGACCGCCAAAGGGAGACACT
>CASTST010000247.1 GCA_949451655.1 uncultured Eubacteriales bacterium
CAAAGTATTCAAATATAAAGGCCGTTAGGTTTTCAATGTCTGATTACGGCGGTCTTACAAATGATATGCTCCCTCTAAAGTAGACAGTGGAAAAAGAAAACTGTCGAAATGGGGGGAGCAATTATCATGAACTTAAAAGGGAAAATAGGACCGGAGGAAAAAATACAGGCAGTGGAAGATTATCTGGAAATGCGAAAGGGCAGCACACAGATACGGGAAGAATTGGGTATACGATTGAGTACCTTTCAGGCGTGGCTGCGAAAGTATCAGACGGAGGGGGCGGCGGGTCTGCATCCGAAGAAGGGTTTTACCCGTTACCCATCCTCGCTGAAGCTGGAGGCAGTAGAGGACTATTTAGGCGGAGGCGGATCGCTGGACGCTATGTGCCGCAAATATAGAATTTCCTCCCACGCGGTTTTACAACAATGGATCATGCTGTATCATAAGGGCCATAGAGATTTCAAAACACGCGGAGCGCAGGAGGAAAGCGGTATGGCCGAAAAGCGGAAATTATCGTATGAAGAAAGATTGCAAGCGGTGTTGTACTGCATCGGGCAGCAGTTGAATTACAGGCAGACCAGCGAGCAATACAAAATCACCTATCAGCAAATCTACAGTTGGGTAAAAAAGTATCAGGAGCAGGGAGAAGCCGGCCTGCTTGACCGCCGAGGGAAACGCCGTCCTGTTTCCGAATACAGCGCGGAGGAAAAGGCAGCGGCAAAGCAGCGGCAGTTAGAAGCGGAAAACAGAAGGCTTCAAATGGAGAATGATTTCTTAAAAAAATTGCGGGAACTGGAAAGGGGGCGGTGAGCAGACGCATACAGCGCAGAAGGGCCTATGAGACGATCTGCGCACTGCATCAGGAGAAAGGCTATGAAATCGCATCATTATGCGCATTAGCCGGGATTCCCCGCGGTTCTTACTATAAATGGCTCAACCGGGAAACCTGTGCTTCAGAAAAAGAAAACACCCTCTTGCTGGAAGAACTCATCCGTTTATACAGTGAAGTAAATGGCATCTACGGGTATCGCCGCATGACGATGAATGTGAACAGCCGGCTCAAGAGAAATTACAACCGCAAGCGGATTTACCGCCTGATGAAAAGCGTGCATATGCAGGCCGTGATACGCCGAAAGAAGAAGCACTACATCATGTCGGAACCGCGCGTTACCGCTGAGAATGTATTGAACAGGGAGTTTACAGCAGATCGTCCCAATGAGAAATGGCTGACGGATGTTACGGAATTCAAACTCCAAAACGGGAAAAAAGCATACTTAAGCGCCATCCTCGATCTCCACGATAAAAGTATCGTTGCATATGCTTTGGGACATTCCAACAACAATCAGCTTGTTTTTGACACCTTTGACGCGGCGGTGAACGCTAACCCTGACGCCCATCCCTTGTTTCACAGTGACCGGGGCTATCAATACACCAGCCGGCAGTTTAAAGCGAAGCTGGATGGAATCCATGCAACGCAGAGCATGTCCCGCCCAGGCCGCTGCATTGACAACGGCCCCATGGAGGGCTTCTGGGGCATCCTCAAATCCGAGATGTACTATCTCCAGCTATTTCATACCTTTGAGGAATTGGAGAAAGCCATCCACGAATATATCGTTTTTTACAACACAAGACGGCTGCAAGCTAAGTTAAAGGGCCTGGCTCCCCTTGCTTTCAGGAACCAGACCCTCGTGGCCTAATTTTCTTTTTTTCATCTGTCTACTTGACAGGGGGCGGTTCAAAATCA
>CASTST010000248.1 GCA_949451655.1 uncultured Eubacteriales bacterium
TGGTCTTATATCAATATTGACTGTGTTCCTTTTAACAGAGGATTCTATCAGCTCACGATTAAGATCTATATCCGTGTTACCTGTGAGGCTTGCATTTCACCCGGAAATATCCAGGAAGTTGAAGGAATTGCTGTCGTTGAAAAAAAGGTAATCCTGTTCGGAAGCGAAGGCAATGTAAGCGTGTTCAAGAGCGACAGCAACTGCTCCGGCTTCTGTCCGCCTAAAGACAGCTGCGGCTGTCCCATGACCACAAACCTTCCCATCGCTGTAGTGGAAGCAGTGGATCCGATTATTCTGTCCTGCAAAATCGTAAAGCCGGATCACAAATGCTGCTGTTGCTGCTGTTGCTGTGATGAGATTCCCCAGGGAGTCTGCTGCACCGTTTCCGGCGGCGACATCTGCGATTCTGAAGGCGACAAGTTGGTTGTCACCCTGGGACTCTTCTCTGTAATTCGCATCGAACGTCCCGCACAGTATCTGGTAAATGCAGTAGAATACTGCGTACCGGAAAAAGTGTGCCAGGAAGTACACGAAGACGATCCCTGCCGCTTGTTCCACAGCATGTCCTTCCCTGTAAACGAGTTCTGCCCGCCTTCCGCTGGCAGTTTGAACCGGGGATGCAGCACCGACACATCTTCCAATAAACGGTGCGGCTGCGGAAACTAAGCAAAATACAAAAACAACTCAGGTCAAAAATGACCTGAGTTGTTTTTGTAAGGCAAAGGCTCCCACAGCAAAGGGAGCTCCCGCGCAGCGGATGAGAGATTGTTTTGTTATCATTTTGTAGAAACTTCAAATCGACAGAATCACGCAGGCAATCCCTCCGACACGATCGCTACGCTTGGGCATGCCACCTCCCTTTACACAAGAGAGGCTTAAAATATGTAAGAAGCCTGCGGTGCGCCACCTCCTTTTGCTGGGAGGAGCCTTTAGTAAACTGAAAATAGCAGTTCACACAGGAAAGATGGTGCGACTAAGCGTAGCGATCATGGCGGAGGAATTGTTAGTATGCGCAAGGCGGATAATTCGGGAGATTTTCAATCCCGCCAGTCACAATTATTCTGCCTGCTCTGATGCAGCAGTTTCTTCCACTTCCTTATAATAAGGATCAATCATAATTTCTTTGATTTTCGGGAAGGACGCGTAATTACACATCAATCCGATCATTCCAAACAGAATGATAAACGGAAGAATAATACCGATTGGCAGGAAAATCCGAATCAGATAATAATCCAGCACAACAAGGATAACTGCGCCGAGCAGTGCCATAATATTCCGCTTGATTCCCAGAACGGCAAAGAAGATAGAGTTTTTAAATATTTTCCAAAGCCCCATATCAAATGTGACAATCATCGGATACGCATACATCCGGATGAAGAAATACATAATTGCCATGCCGAAACTGAGCACATACAGACCGAAATAAAAAGTACTGTTTAAAATGTTGATCCGGTATGCCAGCATATCATACACAAGAATTACAATCATGCCCAAATCAATTATACCGAATATAATTCCCTGCTTAATATTCCGCTTGATTGCGTAAAAGAAGTCGCTCCAAACAAATACCGGCTCTTCGCGGACAAGGTTGCGCAGAATATAAGTGGAGCCTACATTGGTCAGACCAAAAGTGAAAATCACAAGAGCTGACAGTGCAAAAAGCACATAGGACACTGTTGTTGGCACC
>CASTST010000249.1 GCA_949451655.1 uncultured Eubacteriales bacterium
TAACGCAAAAATATTACTGAATAGTAACTATTGATAACCACATTCTTCATTTTATATCCTTTTTGCTGCATTTCAGAATTGAATTTTTCAAAGTCATTTTTACGTTTCAATTCTTTTTCTGTTAATTTTCTTTTATCGTTATCCATAGATAATTCCTCCAAATTTTATACGCTTATTCCATTGCCCGCATTTGTTCAATCAGGGATTGTTTTTCTGTCTGCGGATTGTCCAAACAGACAAGATCAGCTCCATTCCGAACAATACCAGAATGAACAGGCCCATTTCCAAAACCGGGAATTTGTAAGGCACTACATTTCCGGCAAAAGCACCTACACTCATTTTTCTGCAAGCAAAGATGGAAACTGGAAGTCCAACGATCAGCGTCGCCAATGTTGCAAAGAGCGCATAGCACAGCCCCTCACAGATGCTCATTTTACATAACTGTTTTTGGGTCAGACCGATGGAGCGCAAAATACTGTTTTCCTGCTTTCGGGCTATCTGGTTAGAGAGTGTCGTATTGATAAGGTTGATAACGCCAAAGAGGAATACCAGCCATGAAAGTATCTCCATACTGCCAAACGCAAGAGAATTTACCATTTCTTCATATTCAATTATAGTGTCAATATCATCTAATGCAATATCAGTATGAGCGGATACAATATTTTTCAATCCAGTCTCCACATCGCCCGCTTTTTTCGGATCGCTTACAATGCTCCATGAATAATCAAAAGAGGTGATTTCCGGGTGCAGTTCATGGAATAATGCTTCCGGTACAAATTCAAGTGGAGCGTCAAAGTGATGTGTTCCATGTCCTGTTATTATGCTACCATTGTAAAACACCCCAGATATAGTAACAGGAATAGTTGATTTCCCAGAGATAAGTTCAACCGTTTCTCCTATTCCTATATTATCACGGTTACTTGTATGCGAATCAATTACGATGCTGCGTGCATCCGACGGCATAGTTCCCTCTATCAATGCAGCTTCAACCGCAGAATAATTTTGTTCAGTCAGTATATCACACATACCACCAGCCTTAATTCCGTTGGCACGATAATCTACATAAAGGCTTTGCCTTTTTGCAATCACATCGGTTACACCATCAATGGCCAAAATCTCCCGCTTTAGTTCTTCATTTAGTGGATTTCCTGCTGCCATAACTTCTTGTTCCGTCAACTTAGAATCCAAATAAATTTTATAGTCACCGTCCGGGAAATATTGTCTTGCAAGCGCCTCTGGGGAACGCAGCAAAACAATGGAGGATACCACAAGCAGGATAATTCCGCCCAAACTCAATGAGGCTACAATAGCAACGGTCTTTTTCCAGTCGCGCTTAAAATTTGCAATTCCCATTGAAACAGGATTGAGCTTGATGTTCTTTTTGCGGCTGCGGATATTCTTTTGCGCTGGGGTAAAACGGACGGCTTCAATCGGGGAAATCCCTGCCGCAATTTTTACCGGCTTACGGATGGAAACAGATACCATGATCCAACTGCTTATGAGTGTCAAAATAACCGTTGCCACATAGGAAACAGCGTTAAATCCCTTGGAAAACAGGAGAAAACCAGCGCATACG
>CASTST010000250.1 GCA_949451655.1 uncultured Eubacteriales bacterium
TCCAGATTCACGGATACTCTTTTTTGTGGTTTTGATTTTCATTTTCGTTACCGTCCTTTTCTCCCGTATTCCGGGCATTTTCCATTCAAATTTTTACAATAGTGTTATCGCAGTATCTGTAATAAAGAACCATTTCCAGCTTTCCAACAAAATCCAGGGCCTTATATTGCCAGCTGGTGAGTATATTTCCGTTTTGCATTAAATAGGCATTGCTGCAAGTTGCGCTTGCAACCTCCCAAAGCTGATTAAAAAGTTTACGCTCAATCATTTTCTTACCTCCAGCCCCAGTTTTTCACGGCATTTTTCAGCGGAATATAGATTGTATCGTAGCCGTTACATTCCGGGATAAACAGCCCAATTTGAAACTCTGCTGTGTCAATGATTTTTTGTTCCGCAATCCGCGACGCTCTGCAATCCTCGCCCCAGTTCAGCCCAAGTAAAGCACCATATGCAATTTTATAAATGATACTCTTTTCTTCTGGAGTTGTCGCTCGGCGTTCGTCGTTGCTGTTACCGTTTGCGTACGTGCGGATCATGATCGTGTCGCTGATGCGGTCAGCAATTTCATTTAGTTCGCCCTCGGTCTTGTGCTCGCGGACTTTAGGCTTCTGTGTCTGCTCGATCCGGATATTGATGGTCTTGCCGCTGGACAAGTTGACCTCCAGACGATCTCCCAAGTCACAAAAATAGTCAAGCCTGTTATCGGCGCTGCGGTAAATCGGATATCCGGCGCGGGAACTGCTGTCAATATCCTTTTCGGTGTTGGGGATAAACTCGCAAGCGATTTCCCAAGCTTGCAGGCGGTTTGTGGCTCTAATCATGGTGAATACCTCCAGTTGTATTTTGTGCGTCTTGACTTTTGGTGTATGATACTGTATACTGTAATTGGAAGGAAATACGGCGGGGCTTACAGGCCTAGACCATGCCCGCCGCATCACTTAATTGTCGGGATTTGCTTCCCGGGCTTCGGCTTCAGTAGCGTACTCTACGCCGTCAGCCTTGCCGATGTAACCATATTCAGTATACATCTGTATCCTCCTTCCTTGGGCTTGCGCTGGTTTCGCAGGCCCTTTTAATTTGCCTTTTCAGGCTGGAATAGGGCTTGATAGGTTCAAACCCTTTAGAAAACCGCTTTAATAGTTGTGCCGTCGTCACCTTCTTTCGTTACCTTGCAGTGCCATCGACGGTATTTCAACCGTCGGAGCAGTAGACCGGTATCACACACCGGGCCAGCGAGTACGCCGGGACAAGTCAACCGGTTTTTCGCCTATATCTTAGGAAGTACGGCTATTCAATTATCAAAGTGCATCTTGACTATTTCGTCATTTTGTGGTACAATGATAAAGAAATAATTACATTTCAGCCCCTACTGTTTTTTTGATAGGGTGGGGGACAGGGTTTTAAGCTGTCCCCCTGCGGTTTGATGTTAGGTCAGATGGCAATAAAACCATTCAACCGCTTCGGCTTCAGTGGCGAAAGCGCCATACACTTTACCACGATACCGAAAGTACCAATAGCCGCCCCTATCAAAGGGT
>CASTST010000251.1 GCA_949451655.1 uncultured Eubacteriales bacterium
GTCATGGATAATATGATTGCTTCCGTATGCTTGAGTGCATTTTCGTCGATTTTTGCATCTTTCATCGCACCCTTATTCATTCCGGGAATCATGCCAATCAGGCTTTCTAAACTGCCCATATTTTTCAGTTGATGCAATTGATCCAGATAATCAGTCAGCGTAAAGGAGTTCTCGCGGAGCTTTTTCTCCAACTCCGCAGCTTTCTTTTCATCAATTGCTTGTTCTGCTTTCTCAATAAGAGAAAGCACATCGCCCATCCCCAAAATCCGGCTTGCCATACGGTCCGGATAAAAAGGCTCAATCGTGTCCAGTTTTTCACCGGTTCCAACAAATTTGATAGGCTTTCCGGTTGTATGGCGCACAGACAGGGCAGCACCGCCACGAGTATCGCCGTCCAACTTAGTTAATACCACACCGGTTATATCCAAAAGATTATTGAAGGATTCTGCGACATTCACCGCATCTTGTCCCAGCATTGCGTCTACAACCAGCAGAATTTCAGTAGGATGCACAGCATCGCGGATATCAGAAAGTTCTGCCATCAGGGCTTCATCTACATGCAAGCGTCCAGCTGTGTCTAAAAACACCATATCAAAGCCGTTCTTTTTAGCGTACTGTACAGCTTCCTTGGCGATTTTAACAGGAGAGGTGTTGCCCATTTCAAAAACAGGAATCCCCAATTGTTCGCCAACCACCTGCAATTGTTTTATCGCAGCAGGGCGATAGATGTCACATGCAACAAGCAGCGGATGTTTGCCTTGCTTTTTATATAGTCCAGCAATTTTGGCACTGTGGGTAGTTTTACCGGCGCCCTGCAAGCCACACATCATAATGACAGTAGGGGGATTGGAGGCAATTTCCAATTTGGATCTTGTACTGCCCATCAGATTGGTCAATTCTTCATTGACAATTTTTACAATCTGCTGGGAGGGAACTAGGCTTTCCATTACATCGGCACCGACCGCACGTTCGGAAACCCTTGCAACAAATTCCTTTGTGACCTTAAAGCTTACATCTGCTTCCAGAAGAGCAAGCTTGATTTCCCGCATTCCTGCTTTAATATCCGCCTCGGTCAGCTTTCCCTTGTTTCTAAACTTTCCAAGGGCGTTGCTAAGCTTATCGCTGAGACTTGAAAACATTGCTTTCCTCCTTCTGGATTTATATAGATAATTCTTTTAACTTTTGTGCAATTTCCTAAATTGGTTTTTCCAGATCAGCATGATCTTTTGATAGGGAAAGCAGATGTTCACAAATTTCATCAATCTGCTTTTGCAAATTTTCAAAGCGGGAAGCAAGCGCAAGTTTTTCTTCCAAATGAAGCAATTCCTGTTCGCTTTTTTTGATAGAATCCCGCACGCCTTGTCTGGATATGCCGGTATGTTCTGCAATTTCAGAAAGGGAAAAGTCCTCATCATAATATAACGTAATCAGTTCCCGCCGCCGCTGGGAAAGAATTTCCCCGTAAAAATCCAGCAGCAGAGACAGCCGCATGTCTTTTTG